>DASUFQ010000129.1:0-4103 GCA_036274515.1 Gemmatimonadales bacterium
ACCTCCGCCACGATGCTGCCGAACGACCGCACCACCGCCACCCCGCGGGCCCGGCCGTCGGCGGGAGGAGTTCCCCACCCCGACCGTTCCGCCGCCAGCTCGAGGACCGCCAGCATTCTCGGATCGCCCTGCAGGAGGGAACGGCGGTAGGCCACCGGATCCTGCCCCGCCGCCGCCGCCAGTTCGTCCACGAAACTCTCGGTCACGAACGAGTTCTGCGAATGGCCGACCGAGCGCCAGAACCCCACCGGCACCGGGAGCGAGAGCTCCCGCCAGTCGACCAGCAGGTTCGGCACGGCATACGGGTTGTCCGCCGACCCTTCGACCGTGGATGGATCGACGCCGGCCTCAAGCACGCCCGCGAGGTTCATCGCCACGTCGGGCAGCCACCTCGGCACCCAGTTCCGGATGATGGATTGACTGGCGATCCGCTGCCGCCACGCCGTTGGCAGTCCGTCGGGCCCGAGGGTGGCGGACAGGTGGTGCGCGGAGGCCGGGCGGTAGAAGTCGTGCTGGATGTCGTCCTCCCGGGACCAGAGGACCTGGGCCGGGCGGCCGACCGCCTTCGACACCCGCACCGCCTCGGTCACGAAGTCCGACTCGAGCCGGCGGCCGAAGCCGCCGCCGAGGAAGGTGGTATGGATCGTCACATCATCGGTGGCAACGCCGGCGGCGTCGGCCGCCGCGCCGCGCGCGCCCCCGCCGTTGACGAACCCGGGGCCGGCCTGGTACTGCGTGGGCGCCCAGACCTCCACCCGGCCATCGTGTACCCAGGCGGTGCAGTTCATCGGCTCCATCGTGGCGTGGGCCAGGTACGGGGCGTCGTAGCGGGCCTCGATGACCGCGGAACCCGCTGCCGCCAGCACGACGTCGGCGTCGCCCACCCGCCGCGCCACCCGCCCCTTCCCGGCGCCAAGCAGCCGATCCTGCTCGGCGGCGATCCCCGCGGAGGACAGCCCGGCCGCGCGCCCCTCGTCCCAGGTGATCGAGAGCGCCCGCCGGCCCTTGACCGCCTGCCAGTACCGGGAGGCCACCACCGCCACGGCGTCCCCGAGCGGCACCACCTTGAGCACCCCAGGGATCGCGAGCGCCTCCCCCTCTCCCGCCACCTCCCGCACGGTCCCGCCGAACACGGGGCAGCGCTCGATGGAGGCGTACACCATCTCCGGCACCCGGACATCGATGCCGAAGGTGGCGGCGCCCCGCACCTTGTCCGCATTGTCGAGCCGGGGGAGGGATTGTCCGACGATCCGGAACTCGGAGGGCTCCTTCAGCGGCACGCCGCTCGGGACCGGCAGGAGCCCGGCGGCCGCGGCGAGTTCGCCGTAGGACGCCGACCGCCCGCTCGCCCGGTGCCGCACGGTGCCGGCGTCGGTGGTGCAGGAGCCCGGCTCCACCCCCCACCGCTCCGCCGCCGCGGTCAGCAGCATGGCGCGCGCGGTGGCGCCGGCCTCCCGCATCGGGAGCCAGCCGGCCCGGATGCTCGAGCTGCCGCCGGTCATCTGCGCCTTGAGCGCGGGGTTGTAGTAGGCCTTGGCGGCCGGTCCCTGCACGAACCGCACACGAGCCCAGTCGGCATCGAGCTCGTCCGCCAGGATCATCGCGAGCCCGGTGGTGGGGCCCTGCCCCATTTCCGAGCGGCCGATGACCACCGTCACGATCCCGTCGCCGCCCAGGCGCAGGAAGGCGTCGGGAGCCAGCACGCCGTCGGGCGGGCCGGGCAGTTCGGCGCCGCACCCCTGGAAATGCACCGCGAGGGTGAGCCCCGCCCCGGCGGCGGCCGCGGCCTTCACGAAATCGCGTCGGGAGTAGGTGCTCACGGCGTCACCGGCCTCGGTGCGCCTGGGATGTGTGGGGAGGTTTGCATCGGCCCGGCCCCGGCTGGAGTGCCTGAACTAAGGGCGGGCCGCGGAGGGGAGTCAAGAAGGACGGACGGCCGGGCGGACAGACGGGTGGCGACACATCCTGGCCGCCGGACCGTCTGCCCGTCCTTACTACTTCTGTACCGTCAGGCCGTACGCCCCGATCGGGCGCTGCGCGTAGGTGCCCGCCGCCGCCACCTGCAGCAGCTGGACGCTGTAGCTGGAGGTCTTCGCGACGTCGGCCACGTAGATGGTCATCAGGTTGCTGCCGGTCGGGAGGTTCCCGATGGCGATGGCGCGGAGCACGTTCGACCCGGTCACCGCCTGGTAGAGCGTGACGCCCGCGGGTGCCACCACCGAGTCGACGACACCGGTGAGCTGGAACATCACGGCGCCGTCATCGGCGTTCGGGGTGGTGAGGACCACCCGGAGCGGGCCGGGCACCGGCCCGGCGGGGTCGTCGCCGCCGCAGGCGAGGGTGAAGAGCGCGGCCAGGAGGGCGGTGCCCCGGATCAGGCGCGAGGTCATCGGGTCGCTCCTTTCGGCGCGTCAGCGGCCGCAATCAGGCGGGCCATCACCTCGGGCGGAACGCCCTGGCCCGAGAGGGTCACCCAGGCGAGGAAGTCGCCGAGGTCGTAGGTGCCGTTGTTGTTGCCGTCGGCGTCGAGGATGCCGCGCTGCGCGGCGGAGAGGGTCGGGATGCCGAGGAGGTCGTTCGCCGCCGCCGCGGTGGTGAACGGCGCCACGAAGGTGAACTGGGCGGTCAGCACCCAGTTGCGGTCGGCCGTCACGACCAGCTCGGGGTTCGTGGTCGTCGTGTCGCCGGTCCACCCGGCAAAGTGATGGCCGGCCGACGGCAGCGCGGTGAGGGTCACCACCGTGCCGGGGGTGACGCTGATCCCGTCGGAGGGGTTGCCGGGCGTCGAGGACTGGATGGTGCCAGTGCCGGTCCCGAACTTGGTGACCTGCACCAGGTACTCGACCCGGTACCGGAACAGCACCTCGTTCGAGGGCCCGATCCGGATCGAGTCGATCCGGCCCGGCACCACCTTGCCGCCGTTGGTGCGGAGGCTGGGATTGGTGAAGGCATCGAAGACGGTGTTGCCGGTGGTACCGGGGAAGGCGTCGCCGGCGTCCCCGCGGTTCTTCTGCGGCGCCGAGGCCCGCAGCTGATTGAGGCCGTCGGCCTGCATCAGCGCCACGCCCTGGATCGCGCCGGTGTTCACGGTGTTGGTCAGGGCGCCCGAGTTGATGCGGGCCTGGTCGATATGCCAGATGTAGAGCCCGGGCGACTTGGGCCGCACGAAGGCCGGGTTCATCTGCGCCGTGTCGCTCTCGAGCGCCGCACGGTTCTCGAAGAGGAAGTACTCGCCCGGCGTCTGGGTCGGGAGGACCCGCACCGTGTCCGAACTCGCCACCGGGTTCAGGGTGATCGTCCCGGAGGTCTTGAGGGTGTCGACCGTGACCCACCCCAACTCCGCGAGGGACCAGGCCATCATGCGGGACGGGCTGAGCGCAGTGGCATAGGAGCCGGCGCCCATCAGCCCATACTCCCCGATCCCTTCCGTGTTGTACGTGATGTCGTAGAGATCGGGAAGGCCGAAGGCGTGCCCGGTCTCATGGGTCACGACCCCGATCGGCATCATCTGCCCGGCCGTGCAGGAACCGCTCCCGCCCACCCCGCTCTGCACGATGTAGTCGCTGATCCGGATTCGCCCGCCCCCGGCCGCCACGGTCTTCGTCACGTAGGGCGAGCCGTTGTTGTGGGCCTCGATGACCCAGCGGTGGGCCCAGAGGTTGGGCGTGCCGCAGGCGCCGTCCACCTCGGGGTGGATGAACGCGACGAAGTCGACGTAGCCGTCGTCATCGCCCGAGTTGGGAACGCCGTCGGGGCCGTCGTTGTCGAACTGGGCCCAGACCGTGGAGGAGTCGGCGCCATTCGAGATGGCGGCGAGGCCCTGGAGGAGCAACTGCCCCAGCCGCACCGACGGGCCGTAGGGTCCGGGATGCTGGCAGGCGTTGGCCTGGGTCCCGATGCCGCTGCAGCCGTCCTCGTAATAGAGGTCGCTGGAGTCGGCGGTCACCCACGGGAAGACGGTGCCCCCCATGGTGATCAGGCCGTTGGAGAGCTGCTGGTAGTAGGTGGTCATGCTGTACGGCCGGCCCACCGGCGCGGGGGAAAAGAGCGCGTCCTGGTAGGCGGCCGGCGAGAAGGTCGACGCCGGGTTGGTGTTTGAAAAC
>DASUFQ010000130.1:0-2187 GCA_036274515.1 Gemmatimonadales bacterium
CGGGCCGAACCAGCCCTCCAACTGTCGCCAGGTGAACTCACCCCTGCGGACCCGCAGCGCCGACGCCTCGAACCCGTGCTGCCGGGCTCTGCCGGCCAGCGCACGCTGGGCCGAGAGCCGCTGGCCGGGGTCGGTCAGGTAGACGGTCGGGGCTCCGCTCTCGTCCAGGAAGAGGCCGCCGAAGCCCGGCACCGCCCGGGCGAGCGCGGCCTGCTCGCCTTCGGGTTCCTGTGACACGACGGCAAGGTCGGGGGAGGGTTCCGACACCGGGCCAACGTCACGCGGACCAGCGGTATCACGACAAGCGGCGAGCGTCAGCGCGCCGACGATGACCGACCGGCGAAGTGGGGCGGTGGAGGCGGGCACGTGAGGGCTCCTCTCTTGCAATTTCCCGCCGGCCTGCGGCAGGGAAGGGAATGTCGGGTGGGAGAGGCTACGCTAGGAGTCGGAACCGCCGGTGTCAATCCTCATCGCGATCGGCTCCTCCCTTCGCTGAAACAGGCAGGTGCGCCCTGCCGTAGCGAAAGACATGTGGCGCCTCGCGGTCCTTGCCGTCGCCATGGCGGCGCCGGCCATCGCCCAGACCCCCGACGAGCCGGCGGCTCGGCTCAGCTATCTCGCCAACGAAGGCGTCATGCTCTCGTCGCCGCGGGGGCGCGTGCTGATCGACGCCCTCTTCGGCGACGGCCTTTCCGAGTACGCCGTGGTACCGCATCCCATGCGCGACTCGCTCGAGCGCGCGGCGGGGGACTACGGTGGCCCGGCGCTCGTGCTCTCGACTCATGCCCACCGGGATCACTACGACTCGGCGGCGGTCGCCCGGTACCTGGCGAGCAACCCCGATGCGGTCATCGCAGGCCCGCCGGGGCTGCCGCCACACGACGCGATCCGCGCCGCCGACCTCGGTTGGGTCAAGGTTCGCGCCATCCCGATCCCGCACGGCCCGACCCAGAGGCCGGTGGGGCACACCTGGTATCTGGTCGAGCTCGGCGGCACGGCCGCGCTCCACCTGGGCGACACCAGCGGTGATCCGAAGAGCTGGCCCGAGCTCGGCCTGCCGGCGGGCGGCGTGGACATCGCGCTGGTGCCCTATTGGTATGCGCTCGAGGACGCCGGGTTCCAGCGACTGCTCGACGTCATCCATCCCCGCACGGTGGTGCTGCTCCATGTCTCGCTGGGAGCCGCTCGGGGCGACGGCGGATGGCCCGCGCGATTGCGAGACCTGCAGGCGCGCTACCCGCAGGTGCGGGCGCCGGGGCAGCCGGGTGAAGTGGTAGAGCTGTCGCCTTAGGGCTCCAGGGCCTGGTCACGGATCAAGCCGGTCATGGTGGCCGAGGCGCCTCGAAACGGCCCGCCCGGGCATTGTAACCCCCGTCACACAATAGCCGCGCCGCGCCCAGCGGCTCTGGACTCCCTCCCGCAGACATCGTTTACTTCACATTCGCCGTCCGTGATCGCCTCACCGCCGTTTCGAGAGAGCTCACCATTCCGCGCGTCGCGCTGCCCCCCGCCCTCGCCCGCCGCCTTGCCCGCGTCTCGTCGCAGCCTGCCGTGGACGAGCTGCTCACCGGTCCCATCCGCGGCGAGCTGCTCGGCGCCGAGCTCCTGGCCGAGCTGGCCCGGGCAATGGCACGCGGACAGCGCCTCGCGCCAAGGACGCCGCGAGCCCGGCACCGCCTGCTGGACCGCCTGGACCAGACCCGGCAGATCCTCTCGGACGCGCACGACCGGCTCGCCGAAGCGGCCGAGCGGGACCACAACGTCGGCCCTGCCGGGGAATGGCTGCTCGACAACCTGCACGTGGTGCAGGAGCACATCTTCGAGGTCCGCGAGAGCCTTCCGAGGGGGTACTACCGCGAGCTGCCCGAGCTCGCCGCCGGACCGCTCGCGGGGTATCCCCGGGTTTACGAGATCGCCATCGCGCTCATCTCCCACACGGAAGCCAGGGTCGAGCTCGACGACCTGACCCGTTTCGTCGCAGCGTTCCAGGAAGTGGTCCCGCTTCGGATCGGCGAGCTCTGGGCCCTGCCCGCGATGCTCCGGCTGGGGCTCATCGAGAGCGTCCGCCGCATGGCGCTCCGCTCGGTCCGACGGCTGGAGGAGCTGGAGTCGGCCGACCAGTGGGCCGCGCGGCTCGCCGAAGCCGCCCGGGGCGCCGGCGGCGACCTGGAGACGGCGCTGGCCGGC
>DASUFQ010000131.1:0-4471 GCA_036274515.1 Gemmatimonadales bacterium
ATCGCGGGCGTCCTCCTTGGCGTATTCGTCCGCGCTCACCCGCTCACTGGCGCCGGCCCGGAGCTCGCGGCGGTCGAGCTGGCTCAGCCGGCCGTACTCCGGGAACCGCGCGATGGCGAAGTAGACCGAGCCGTCCTCCCCACGGTAGGCCACGCCCTTGGCCAGCAATCCTTCGATCAGCCGGATCATGGCGGGAATGAATTCGGTTGCCCGCGGCTGCGCGTGCGCTGGCAGGATTCGGAGCCAGTCCCGGTCTTCCTCGAACGCCCGGGCGAAAGGATCGACGTGCTCCCGGAGCGAGACCCCGCGGCCTCGGGCCGCCGCGATCGTCCGATCGTCCACGTCGGTCAGGTTCATGATATGGAAGACCTCGTATCCGCTCGCCTCGAGCCAGCGCCGGAGCAGGTCCTCGAAAAGGAAGGTCCGGAAATTCCCGATGTGAGCGTAGTTGTAGATGGTGGGCCCGCAGGTGTACAGCGACACCCTTCCCGGGGCGAGCGGGACGAGCGGGTCGATCCGGCGGGTGAGAGTATTGTGGAGGGCGAGACTCATCCGCCGGCCGCGCCGCCGGTGGCCACCACCTCGGGCGACGCCGGTCCGCCCTGGACCTGGACGTGGACCCGCCGCTGCGGGTACGGGATCGAGATCGCCTCGCGGTCCAGCCGTTTCTTGAGCCGGCGGCGGAATTCTCGCGCCACGGTCCACTGCGATCCGGGCTGGGTCTTGATCAGGGTCCGGATCACCACCGCGCTGTCGCTCAGGGACTCGATCCCGGGCACCTCGAGCGGCCCATCGAGCTGGGCGCCCCAGAGCTTGTCGGTGGAGAATTGGGCCGCTTCGTCCCGGACCACGGCCAGGGCGCGGTCGATGTCCTCTTCGTAGGTGATCCCGATGTCCACCACCGCCCGCGACCAGCCCCGGGTCATGTTGCTGACCACCTTGATCTCGCTGTTGGGAATGATGTGGAGCGTGCCCTTGAGGTCGCGCAGGATGACCACCCGGAGCGTCATCTTCTCCACCGTCCCGCTCTTCCCCCCGGCCTCGATCACGTCCCCGATGGCGAACTGGTTCTCGAACAGGATGAAGAAGCCCGAGAGGAAGTCCTTGACCAGGCTCTGGGCCCCGAACGACACGGCGAGACCCAGGATGCCGGCGCCCGCGAGGATCGGGCCGATGTCGATGAAGACATTGAAGGTGAGGAGCAGCGCGATCGAGATCACCAGCAGCCGCCCCACGCTCCGGAGAAGCTGGGAGATGGTCCGGCCCCGGCGCTCCCGGAGCGTGGTGACCGAGTCATCGCCGTCGTCCACTTCGAGCTCGATCCGGCGGGCGGCGAGCGCGACCACCCGGTAAGCCAGCCAGGCCAGCAGCCAGATGCCGAGAATGCGCGCGCCGGCGCGCACGAGCGACTCGCCGTCGACCTGGAGGGCTTCGGCGAGGCGCTGGAGCAGCTCGCCGAGCGTGGCGAGGGCCGCGAGCTTAAGGGACGACATGGAGATGGCGCCGGAACATGGCCCTAACCTAGAGACCCCTGCGTGACGGCGTCAACGCTCCATGGGGCGATAGCGAATGCGGCTCGCGGCGACCGGAATCCGTCCCTGAGCGCAGCGGCCCAGCACCTCCTCCGGCATGTCCGCCCCGACCGGCACGGCGAGCACCCCGCCGTCGTTGCGCAGGTTCGGATAGAGGGCCTGCAACCGCTCCGCCGCCGGCAGGTACGGAAGGCCCAGGACGATCTCGAGCACCCTGAGGCCGATAAGCTCGTCGGCGGGGAGCACGACCGGCTCGGCACCGTGCCGAACCGCCACGCGGTCGCACCGGCGGAGCAGGACGCCGAGGTCGCCCGAGAGGGCGAGATGGGCCCCGCCGGCGCGGCCGCGCCGGATTCGAGGGCCGATCCCGCGTACCCAGACGCCGAGCCGCTCTCCCGGGGCTGCCTCCCGCACGACTGACGCGAGCGACGACGCGGGATGCAGCGGGAGTGGAGAGCCGGCGAACATGCGGCAATGCTACGGCCGCGAGATCGGAGGAGGCGAACCGCCGCGGCGCCGGCGGAGGCCGAATTCAGCGAAGGTCGAGTGGCTGGAGGGCACCGCCGCGACGCACGCCCAGCCGGATCGGCCTCGGCGGCCCGCTCGTCGGCAACGTGATCTCGGCCCAGAGCTCCTCGTCCCGCGCGCGCGCCGACGGATCGGGCACGTGCTCGGGGATGAAGAAGGCGACCGGGTCGCTCAGCCGGGCGACCGGCGCGCCGTTCGACGTGTCGAGAGCCGCCTCGAGCTCGGCTGCGCTGTCCACCACCGCATAGACCCGGCCGGCCGCGGCGGCGAGGCGGACCCGGGCCACCGTTCCGGCCGTAGGGCCCGGCGCCGACAGCGGGACCTGAAGCCGAAGGCGGACGTAGCGGCCGCGGATCGGGAGGCTGGGATCGAACGGCACGGTCCGCGCCCAGCCGGAGGGCAGCCGCGCCCGATCGGCGGCGTACTTGAGGCCGATGCCACTCACCAGCAGGAGCTGCACGATAGCGAGGGTCGCCCCGGCGCTTCGCGCGTTCATGGCGCCGTTTCCCGGATCCGGCCGAGCAGGCGCCGGCGAGCCCGCTCGAGGAGGAAGCCTCCGACCAACAGGAGCAGTCCCATCCCGATGAGGCTGGCGGAGCGGCCCAGCCGGTCCATGACGTCGGAGAAGTAGAAGACCAGCACCGTGAGAGCGAACCCGGCCATACCGAGATTGACCGGGGTGCTGCGACGGTCGCGGAGTCCCCACCAGAGCAGGAGCCCGGCGAGGCCGGCGGCCCACAGGTACGGGGCGACGCCGCGCTGGTGGATCAGCCATGGGCCGAGGGCCACCCAGAGCGTGAGCGGCGCCATCGGCAGAGCTCCGACTCCCCGGAGCGCCACCGCGATTCCCAGCGGAACGACGAGTGCGATCGCCCAGGCGAGAACTCCTGCCGCGCCGGGGCCTGCGGCGGGATGGTATGCCCACCATTCGGAGCTGGCCAGCCAGAGGGCCGTCGGGATCAATGCCACGCCGCCGATCCAGACCAGGGCCCGGCGCATGGATCGGGGCACGGCGATGGGGCCATCACCCGGCTCGCTGCCGACATATGCCATGGCGAACAGGACAAGCCCGGCGCCCGCTACGCCGGAGCCGAGGTGACCCGAGCGCGCGATCCACTCCCCCGCGAGCCACGCCGGCGTCAGCACCGCCGCCAGCGCGCCCTGCGGCCACTGGCGCAGCAGCGCCCAGCCGGCCCACGCGCCGACGGCCCAGAGCAGAACCCCGCCGGGCCAATGCGCCTGCAGATGGAAGATCTGCCCGGTCAGAAAGATCCCGGCGCCCAGCCCCACCGTGCCGCAGGCGTGGAGCGTGGCCGCGAACGCGGGCGAGCTCGCCGCCGCGGCCCCTGCAAAGTGGAAGCCGCCGACCAGCAGCAGCACCACCGCGAAGCGCGACCCGGGAGAGAGCGCATCCCAGTGCGCCGCGACGAAGAGCAGGATGCCGGCGCCCACCATCAGCCCGCCCAGGGCGAGCGCCAGCCGGGCCGGCCATCGGACGCCGGTCGACCCGAGGCGGTCCTGTTCCCACCGCCGGATCCTCCCCGCCGATTCGGCGTCCACCAGGCCGGCTTCGGTCCAGCGCCGGAGCGCCGGCTCCCAGGAGCTCACGACAGCGCTACCCGCGGGCGGCGCGGTACCGCGCCCGCGCGCTCTCGATCGCGTCGACCAGCGTCGCGCTGCCGAACCGCACCGGGTCGATGGTGGGAAGCCCGGTCTCCTGGCGTGCCCGCTCACAGGCCAGCCGGGCCTCCGAATCGCTCAGGTCGTAGGTGTTGAGGGAGACGCCGATGACCTTGGTGGGGTGAACCGCGGCGGCAATCTCCTCGTACCACCGGACGTAGTCGATGAGCGGAGGGATCCGGAGCCACGACTCCTCGCGGTAGTCGCCGATATACACCCGGCTGCTCTGGTGGCAGAGGATCAATGCATCGGGACAGGAGCCGTGCAGAAGTCCGAGGGTCACGGAGGAGTAGCCCGGATGGTTGATGCTTCCCTGCCCTTCCACCAGAACGACGTCGGCATCCCGGCTCCCCTCCAGCACCAGCTGCTCCGCGGCGCCGGCGATGAAGTCGGCCACCACCGCGTCCACTGCGATTCCCCAGCCTTCGATCATGATCCCGGTCTGGCCCGTCGCCACGAAGCGGGTGCGCACGCCCCGCTCGTTGAGCTGCCGGCTGAGCTGGAGCTGGGCCGTCATCTTGCCGACGTTGCAGTCGGTTCCCACGGTGAGGATCACGAACGGCTCGACCGTCTTGGCCCTCCCCGAGGCAATGGGGAGGCCGGCGGGCGGCCGGCGAAGGTCGTGGATCCGCCGCCCGTTCGCCGCGGCCTTGGCCGCGAGCAGGGGGTCGTCGGCGAGAAAGGTGTGCAGGCCGTTCCACAGATCGCAGCCGCGATCGAGCGCCTGGACG
>DASUFQ010000132.1:0-4471 GCA_036274515.1 Gemmatimonadales bacterium
ATCGCGGGCGTCCTCCTTGGCGTATTCGTCCGCGCTCACCCGCTCACTGGCGCCGGCCCGGAGCTCGCGGCGGTCGAGCTGGCTCAGCCGGCCGTACTCCGGGAACCGCGCGATGGCGAAGTAGACCGAGCCGTCCTCCCCGCGGTAGGCCACACCCTTGGCCAGCAGTCCCTCGATCAGCCGAATCATGGCGGGAATGAATTCGGTCGCCCGCGGCTGCGCGTGCGCTGGCAGGATCCGGAGCCAGTCCCGGTCTTCCTCGAACGCCCGGGCGAACGGATCGACGTGCTCCCGGAGCGAGACCCCGCGGCCTCGGGCCGCGGCGATCGTCCGATCGTCCACGTCGGTCAGGTTCATGATATGGAAGACCTCGTATCCGCTTGCCTCGAGCCAGCGCCGCAGCAGGTCCTCGAAGAGGAAGGTCCGGAAATTCCCGATGTGAGCGTAGTTGTAGATGGTGGGCCCGCAGGTGTACAGCGACACCCTGCCCGGGGCGAGCGGGACGAGCGGGTCGGTCCGGCGGGTGAGGGTATTGTGGAGGGCGAGGCTCATCCGCCGGCCGCGCCGCCGGTAGCCACCACCTCGGGCGATGCCGGTCCGCCCTGAACCTGGACGTGGACCCGCCGCTGGGGGTACGGGATCGAGATCCCCTCGCGGTCCAGCCGCTTCTTGAGCCGGCGGCGGAATTCTCGCGCCACGGTCCACTGCGATCCGGGCTGGGTCTTGATCAGGGTCCGGATCACCACCGCGCTGTCGCTCAGGGACTCGATCCCGGGCACTTCGAGCGGCCCATCGAGCTGGGCGCCCCAGAGCTTGTCGGTGGAGAATTGGGCCGCTTCGTCCCGGACCACGGCCAGGGCGCGGTCGATGTCCTCTTCGTAGGTGATCCCGATGTCCACCACCGCCCGGGACCAGCCCCGGGTCATGTTGCTGACCACCTTGATCTCACTGTTGGGCACGATGTGGATCGTGCCCTTGATATCGCGCAGGATGACCACCCGGAGGGTCATCTTCTCCACCGTCCCGCTCTTCCCCCCGGCCTCGATCACGTCCCCGATGGCGAACTGGTTCTCGAACAGGATGAAGAAGCCCGAGAGGAAATCCTTGACCAGGCTCTGGGCCCCGAACGACACGGCGAGGCCCAGGATGCCGGCGCCCGCGAGGATCGGGCCGATGTCGATGAAGACATTGAAGGTGAGGAGCAGGGCGATCGAGATCACCATCAGCCGCCCCACGCTCCGGAGGAGCTGGGAGATGGTCTGGCCCCGGCGCTCCCGGAGGGTGGTGACCGAGTCATCGCCGTCGTCCACTTCGAGCTCGATCCGGCGGGCGGCGAGCGCGACCACCCGGTAAGCCAGCCAGGCCAGCAGCCAGATGCCGAAGATGCGCGCGCCGGCGCGCACGAGCGTCTCGCCGTCGACCTGGAGGGCTTCGGCGAGGCGCTTGAGCAGCTCGCCGAGCGTGGCGAGGGCCGCGACCTTAATGGACGACATGGAGATGGCGCCGGAGCATGGCCCTAACCTAGAGACCCCTGCGTGACGGCGTCAACGCTCCATGAGGCGATAGCGAATGCGGCTCGCGGCAACCGGAATCCGCCCCTGAGCACAGCGGCCCAGCACCTCCTCCGGCAGGTCCGCCCCGACCGGCACGGCGAGCACCCCGCCGTCGTTGCGCAGGTTCGGATACAGGGCCTGCAACCGCTCTGCCGCCGGCAGGTACGGAAGGCCCAGGACGATCTCGAGCACCCTGAGGCCGATCAGCTCGTCGGCGGAGAGCACGACCGGCTCGGCGCCGTGCCGGACCGCCACGCGGTCGCACCGGCGGAGCAGGGCGCCGAGGTCGCCCGAGAGGGCGAGATGGGCGCCGGCGGCGCGGCCGCGCCGCACTCGAGGACCGATCCCGCGTACCCAGGCGCCGAGCCGCTCTCCCGGTGCTGCCTCCCGCACGACTGACGCGAGTGACGACGAGGGATGCAGCGGGAGTGGAGAGCCGGCGAGCATGCGGCAATGCTACGGCCGCGAGATTGGAGGAGGCGAACCGCCGTGGCGCCGGCGGAGGCCGAATTCAGCGAAGGTCGAGTGGCTGGAGGGCGCCGCCGCGACGCACGCCCAGCCGGATCGGTCTCGGCGGCCCGCTCGTGGGCAACGTGATCTCGGCCCAGAGCTCCTCGTCCCGCGCCCGCGCCGACGGATCGGGCACGTGCTCGGGGATGAAGAAGGCGATCGGGTCGCTCAGCCGGGCGACCGGCGCGCCGTTCGCCGTGTCGAGAGCCGCCTCGAGCCCGGCCGCGCTGTCCACGACCGCATAGACCCGGCCGGCCGCGGCGGCGAGGCGGACCCGGGCCACCGTTCCGGCCGTAGGGCCCGCCGCCGACAGCGGGACCTGAAGCCGAAGGCGGACGTAGCGGCCGCGGATCGGGAGACTGGGATCGAACGGCACGGTCCGCGCCCAGCCGGACGGCAGCCGCGCCCGATCGGCGGCGTACTTGAGGCCGATCCCGGTCACCAGCAGGAGCTGCACGATGGCGAGGGTCACCCCGGCGCTTCGGGTGTTCATGGCGCCGTTTCCCGGAACCGGCCGAGCAGGCGCCGGCGAGCTCGCTCGAGGAGGTTGCCTCCGACCAACAGGAGCAGTCCCATCCCGATGAGGCTGGCGGAGCGGCCCAGCCGGTCCATGACGTCGGAGAAGTAGAAGACCAGTACCGTGAGAGCGAACCCGGCCATACCGAGATTGACCGGGGTGCGGCGACGGTCGCGGACCCCCCACCAGAGCAGGAGCCCGGCGAGGCCGGTGGCCCACAGGTACGGGGCGACGCCGCGCTGGTGGATCAGCCATGGGCCGAGGGCCCCCCAGAGCGTGATCGGCGCCATTGGCAGAGCTCCGACTCCCCGGAGCGCCACCGCGATTCCCAGCGGAACAGCGAGTGCGATCGCCCAGGCGAGAACTCCCGCCGCGCCGCGGCCTTGGGCGGGATGATGTGCCCACCATTCGGAGCTGGCCAGCCAGAGGGCCGTCGGGATCAACGCCACGCCGCCGATCCAGACCAGGGCCCGGCGCATCGATCGAGGCACGGCGATGGGGCCATCACCCGGCTCGCTGCCGACATATGCCACGGCGAACAGGACGAGCCCGGCGCCGGCTGCGCCGGAGCCGAGGTGACCCGAGCGCGCGGTCCACTCCCCCGCGAGCCACGCCGGCGTCAGCACCGCCGCCAGCGCGCCCTGCGGCCACTGGCGCAGCAGCGCCCAGCCGGCCCACGCGCCGACGGCCCAGAGCAGAACCCCACCGGGCCAATGCGCCTGCAGATGGAAGATCTGCCCGGTCAGAAAGATCCCGGCGCCCAGCCCCACCGTGCCGCAGGCGTGGAGCGTGGCCGCGAAGGCGGGCGAGCTCGCCGCCGCGGCCCCTGCCAGGTGGAAGCCGGCGACCAGCAGCAGCACCACCGCGAAGCGCGACCCGGGAGAGAGCGCGTCCCAGTGCGCCGCGACGAAGAGCAGGATGCCGGCGCCCACCAGCAGCCCGCCCAGGGCGAGCGCCAGCCGGGCCGGCCATCGGACGCCGGGCGACCCGAGGCGGTCCTGTTCCCACCGCCGGATCCTCCCCGCGGATTCGGCGTCCACCAGGCCGGCTTCGGTCCAGCGCCGGAGCGCCGGCTCCCAGGAGCTCACGGCAACCCTACCCGCGGGTGGCGCGGTACCGCGCCCGCGCGCTCTCGATCGCGTCGACCAGCGGCGCGCTGCCGAACCGCACCGGATCGGTGGCGGGAAGCCCGGTCTCCTGGCGTGCCCGCTCACAGGCCAGCCGGGCCTCCGACTCGCTCAGGTCGTAGGTGTTGAGGGAGACGCCGATGACCTTGGTGGGGTGAACCGCGGCGGCGATCTCCTCGTACCACCGGACGTAGTCGACGAGCGGAGGGATCCGGAGCCACGACTCCTCGCGGTAGTCGCCGATGTACACCCGGCTGCTCTGGTGGCAGAGGATCAACGCGTCGGGACAGGAGCCGTGCAGAAGTCCGAGGGTCACGGAGGAGTAGCCGGGATGGTTGATGCTTCCCTGCCCTTCCACCAGTACGACGTCGGCATCCCGGCTCCCCTCCAGCACCAGCTGCTCCGCCGCGCCGGCGATGAAGTCGGCCACCACCGCGTCCACTGCGATTCCCCAGCCTTCGATCATGATCCCGGTCTGGCCCGTCGCCACGAAGCGGGTGCGCGCGCCCCGCTCGTTGAGCTGCCGGCTGAGCTGGAGCTGGGCCGTCATCTTGCCGACGTTGCAGTCGGTTCCCACGGTGAGGATCACGAACGGCTCGACCGCCTTGGCCCTCCCCGAGGCGATGGGGAGGCCGGCGGGCGGCCGGCGAAGGTCGTGGATCCGCCGCCCGTTCGCCGCGGCCTTGGCCGCGAGCAGGGGGTCGTCGGCGAGAAAGGTGTGCAGGCCGTTCCACAGATCGCAGCCGCGATCGAGCGCCTGGACG
>DASUFQ010000133.1:0-2034 GCA_036274515.1 Gemmatimonadales bacterium
AGGCGCAGCAGATCGCGATGAAGGTCGCCGGCGAGCTCGACGTCACCGGCATCCTCGCGGTCGAGCTGTTCGAGACCTCCGACGGCCGGGTGCTGGTGAACGAGCTCGCGATGCGGCCGCACAACACCGGGCACTGGAGCATCGACGGCGCGGTGACGAGCCAGTTCGAGAACCACCTCCGCGCGGTGATGGACCTCCCGCTCGGCTCGCCGGAGGCGCGGGAGCCGTGGACGGTCATGGTCAACATCCTCGGCGGCCCCGACGAGCGGCTCAGCGGAAGGCTGTACGACGGCTACCCGCATGTCTTCGCGCGGGACCCGGCGCTGAAGGTGCACCTGTACGGCAAGGACGTCCGCCCCGGCCGGAAGGTCGGCCACGTGACGGCGTACGGCGACGACCTCGACGACGTGGTCGCCCGTGCTCGTCACGCGGCGGCGTGGTTCCGCGGTGACCTCGGAATGGAGAGCGAATGAAGGTCGGCATCGTCATGGGGTCGGACTCAGACTGGCCCACGATGAAGGCGGCGGCGGAGGCGCTGGAGGAGTTCGGTGTCGAGTTCGAGGCCGACGTGGTCTCCGCGCACCGGATGCCCGAGGAGATGCTGGCCTACGGGAAGACGGCCGCCTCCCGCGGGCTCTCGGTGCTCATCGCCGGGGCCGGGGGAGCAGCGCACCTGCCCGGCATGCTCGCCTCGGTCACGCCGCTCCCGGTGATCGGCGTGCCCGTGCCGCTGCGCCACCTCGACGGCATGGACTCCCTGCTGTCGATCGTGCAGATGCCCTCGGGTGTGCCGGTCGCCGCGGTCGCCATCGGCAACGCGCGGAACGCCGGGCTGCTCGCCGTGCGCATGCTGGCCGTCTCCGACGAGGGGCTGCGCGGGAAGATGGAGGAGTTCCAGGAGTCGCTCGCGGAGAGTGCCCGGGCCAAGGGCAAGACCGTCCGCGGCGAGGTCGAGCGGAGAGTCGGATTCTGAGTCGCCACCACCGTCGCACCGCTGGTTGAGGAGGCGCCGCCACCGCTGGTTGAGGAGGCGCCCTTCGAGACGCTCACTTCGTTCGCTCCTCAGGAACCGCGGAGCGAGCGTCTCGAAACCAGCGCCGCTTCCCGCCTCGCCGTGCGGGCTCCGGGCTGGGGCCGTGGCGGGGAACTGGCCGGATGTGACGGGTTCGCGGGCCGCTAACGGGTCGTCTTCGGCCACTTTCGTGACCGCCGCGTGGTGGTCTGTACCGTTCGACAGTGTGTGCGAAAACTGTCGGTGGTGGGTTCTAGGTTGGTTTCCATGATCGAGGTTGGCTGGGTCGAGGAGCTGGACGGGCCGGGCGTGTGCGCCGCCGTGCTGGCTTCCCGCCGCGCGGAGCTGGAGGCCGAGGCGGCCCGGCTGCGGATGGCGGTGCACTGGGCCGACCTGCACAGCCCCGAGCGGCTGGCCGCCCGTCAGGTCGGTGAGGGGTCGGGGCGGGTGCTGCCGGGGATGGAGCGGACCAGGCGCTCGGGCTCGGAGGGCACCCCGCTGGTCAGTGAGTTCGCCGCGGTGGAGTTCGGTGCGCTGATGGGGATGGGCTACTACGCCGCCGACCACTACCTGCACGACGCGGTCGACATCTACTACCGGCACCCGCGGCTGTGGGCGGCGATCCTGGCCGGGACCGCGCAGGTGTGGCAGGCCCGCCAGGTGGTCAAGCGCACCGCCGGAGTCGGCCTGACCCTGGCTCAGGCCCGCTGGGTCGACGAGGAGGTCGCGCCCTACCTGGGCTGCCTGCCCTGGAGCCAGGTGCTGGAGCTGGTCGAGGCCAAGATCATCGCCGCGGACCCCGAGGCCGCCGAGGCCCGCCGGCTGGCCGCGGAGATGGAGCGGTTCGTGCGCACCGGCCGGAGCAGCGAGCACGGCCTGAAGACGCTGTACGCCAAGGCCACCGCCGGGGAGGTCATCTACCTGACCGCGATGATCGAGCGGATCGCCGCGATCCTGGCCGAACGCGGCGACACCGACCCCGCCGATGTGCGCCGCTCCAAGGCACTGGGCATCCTGGGCAA
>DASUFQ010000134.1:0-2181 GCA_036274515.1 Gemmatimonadales bacterium
GACGAGGCGGCATACCTCGCGACCGACCGGATGCTGGGCCGGCCGGTGCTCATCAGGGCGGTGGACCCGGCGTCCGCCGGGGAGGCGGGCACCGAGGCGTTCCTGCGCGAGGCGCGGATCCTCGCCTCGCTCAGCCATCCCGGCATCCCGGCGGTCCACCATGCCGGTCCCATCGAGCGCTACTTCCACATCGTGCTGGAGCACACCGGGGGCGAGACGCTGGAAGCCCGGCTTCGTGCGGGCGCTCTCGAGCGTGACGCGGTGATCGACCTCGGTGACCAGCTCCTCGACGCCGTTTCGGCGATACACGGCGCCGGGCTCGCCCACCACGAGGTTCAACCGCGTCATGTCGTCATGGCTCGCGAGCGCTATCTGCTGGACGGGTTCGGCTCGGCGGGACCGGCGGATACCCCGGACGCCGTAATGGGAGATCTGCACGCGGTCGCGGTGCTGCTGGCCGAGGCGGCGGGAGAGCAGAAGGGCCAGCTCGGACGAGTGTTGCAGCGAGCGCTCAGCTCCGATCCGGGGCGGCACTTCCGCGCTGCGGCGGACTTCCGCGAGGCGCTGCTGGCGGCCCGTCGGCGGCGGGTGCCCTGGGGGAAAATCGCGGCCCTCGGTGCCGCGCTCGCGCTGCTGATCGCGGGGAGAATAGTCAGCCAGCCGCGCAATCCGCCGGTGTTCGTCCCGCGCGACCTGGCGGTGCTCCCGCTGGAGGTGGACGGCGCCCAGGCGCTCGATCCACTCGGGGGCAGCATCGCCTACCTGGTCCAGCTCGCGCTCGCGAACGTGCCAGGGTTCCGGCTCACCTCCCGCACCGACGTCGACAATTGGTGGCAGGACGCGAGCTCGAGCGCGGGCGGCGTGGACGCCGTCGCTGGGGCGCGCGCCCTTCACGCCCGGTGGGCGGCGCACGGCCTGGTGACCCGCGGAGCCGGCGGCAAACTGCGTATCCGGATGGCGCTGTACGACTCGACCGGGGAACGGCAGGCGCTGGGAGAGGTCCAGGGATCGGAGCGTGATCTCGCCGGCCTCGGCGACTCCCTGGCGCTCCGCATCGTTCGCACCGCGGCTCCGAGGTCGGACAGCCTGTTCGAGCCGGTGCGGGGCCTGGCTGGGGTGCCGCTCCCCGCGCTCAAGGAATTCCTTCAGGGTGAGGCCGCGTTCGCGCAGGATGCCTGGGCCCTGGCTCAGCGCCATTACGACCAGGCGCTCGCGTTGGACTCGAGCTTCGCGCTAGCGGCGTGGCGGCTGGCCAACGTCAAGCGCTGGCGCCGGCTTCCCTATGACGAAGACCTGCGGGCATTGTACCGACAGCATGCCTCGCGGCTCCGGCCGACGGACCGGGAGATGGTCGAGGCCCTCCTCGAGCCGGACCTGGACGTACGCTTCGCCCGGCTGGACTCGGTCATCGCTCGCCTGCCGGCCGACGGCTACGCCCGGCTGATCCAGGGCGAGGAGCTGTACCACCGAGCCCCGCTGATTGGGCGAGGGCTCGACCAGGCGGTGCTCGTGATGCGGGCAGCCGCGGAGCACGACCCGTCGCTCGCGATGGCCCACGATCACCTGGTGCTCTTCGCGGTTCGTCGCGGCGATCGGCAGAGCGCCGCCGCCGCGCTGGCCGATCGGCTCAGGGTCGGCGTCAGCCCCGGACCCGACGACCTGGACATGGTTCGCTCCCTCCAGCTGGTGTACGACGAGCGTTTCGTACGCTGGAGAGCGTGGCTTCGCTGGCGCTACATCGGCTGGCAGCGGGATCCGCATACCCTGGCGGGACTCGAGCACGTGGCGCGGATCGGTACGCCGTGGCTCGACATGCCGGAGACCCAGCTGCGGTACTCGGAGCTGCTGCTCCGGGTCGGTCCCCGGCTGCCCCAGACTCACGCCACCGCCCACGAGGGCATCGGACTGGCGCTCTACGCGCTCGGCCGACCGTCCGAGGCGCTGGCCCAGCTCGATTCGACGGCGGACCTGCTCGATACGCCCGAGGCCCGTCTGCAACAGGCCCAGTGGCGGTTGCTGCCAGCCGCCCTCGGGTTGCCACCGGAGGCTGCCGGGGAATGGCGCGATCGGCTCGAGCGCCTGGCCGGCGACAGCGCGGTGGGGGAACGGGCGGCCTGGACCCTCGCCTTCGCCGCGCGGGCCCGCGGGGACTCGTCGGAGGCCCGGCAGTGGCGGGCACGG
>DASUFQ010000135.1:0-11633 GCA_036274515.1 Gemmatimonadales bacterium
CCACCGCATGGCAGTAGGACGGCACGTTGCGGATGGTGACGGCGCCGTCCCCGGCGAGTTCCGCCGAGACGGTGCCCACCGGTGTGTCGAGCTGGACCCGCCCGGCGGTGAGCCGGCCGAGGTGCTCGAGCGTGCGCACAACGCCGATGGTGCCATGCCCGCACATGCCGAGGTAGCCGACGTTGTTGAAGAAGATCACCCCTGCCTCGGCGCCCTTGGTCACCGGCGGAGTGAGGAGCGCGCCCACCACCGCGTCGTGGCCGCGCGGTTCGCAGACGACGGCGCTCCGCAGGTGGTCGGCGTGCGCGGCCAGGTCGTCCCGGCGCGCGGCCATCGTGTTGCCCGTCGGCTGCCGCCACCCGTCCACCACCACCCGGGTCGGCTCCCCCTCGGTGTGGGAGTCCACCACGCGGATGATGGCGGGAAACACCGGCGCCTTCATGCCGGGCTGACCTGGACAGTCTTGGTCTCGGTGTAGAACTCGCGCGCCGCGGTGCCCTGCTCGCGGCTCCCCGAGCTCGACCCCTTCATGCCGCCGAAGGGGGCGTGCGGATCCACCCCGGTCGTGTCGCCGTTGACGCGCACCAGTCCGACCTCGATCTGGTGGATGTACCGGAGCGCGGCGCCGATGTCCCGCGTGAAGAGTGAGGCGCTCAGGCCGTATCGCGAGTGGTTGGCCAGGCCGATCGCGTCGTCGAGCCCGTCGGCCTCGAGCACGGCGAGTACCGGGCCAAAGAGCTCCTCCTGGGCCAGCGCGTCGTCGGCACTCACCCCCCGCACGATCGTCGGCGTGACGAAATACCCGTTGGTGAAGGCGGCCCCCTGGGGCTGGCCACCACCGATCACGACCTCCCCACGGACGGCGCCGAGTGCGGTGCGGATCCGGTCGCGCGACGCGGCGCTGATCACGGGGCCGACGGCCGCCGCGGGGTCGGTCACCGGCCCCAGCGCCAGCCCGTCCACCTGGGCGCGCAGCTTGTCGAGAAAGGGTCCCTCCACCTTTCGGGACACGATGGCGCGGCTGGTGGCGGTGCATTTCTGGCCGGCGTACCGCATGGCGCCCGCCGCCGTGAGCCTGGCCGCCAGATCGAGGTCGGCGTCCGGCAGCACGATGACGACGTTCTTCCCCCCCATTTCCGTCTGGTAGCGGATGTTGCGCTCCGCGCCGATGGCCGCCACCCGCTTCCCGACCGCCGCCGACCCGGTAAAACTGACCCCGCGCACCGCGTCGGCCCGAAGGAGCGCCTCCCCGGCCTCGGCGCCGCTCCCGAGCAGGACGTTGAAAACCCCGGGGGGGAGGCCGGCCGAATTGGCGGTTTCCGCCAGCAGGAGCGCGGCGGCGGGGGAGTGCTCCGACGGCTTCAGGACGACGGTGTTCCCGAATGCCAGCGCGGGGGCGGCCTTCCAGAGCGGAATGGCCACGGGAAAGTTCCACGGCGTGATCAGCGCCACCACGCCGAGGGGCTCGCGCAGGGTGTACTGCAGCGCGCCGGCCGACTGGGCGGGGACGACCTCCCCGACCGACCGCACCGCGTCGCCCGCGTAGTAGCGCAGGATGACGATGCACCGGCCGACTTCACCCCGTGCCTCCGCAATCGGCTTCCCCACCTCGCGGGCCAGCAGCTGCGCCATCTCCTCCGCGCGGCCGTCGATCGCCGCCGCCCAGCGATGGAGCAACTCGGCGCGCGCGGGGCCGGTCATCCGGCGCCATGAGGGAAGCGCCTCGCTCGCGGCCGCCACCGCCGCGGCCGCGTCCTGGCCGGTGCCGACCGGCAGCTCGGCCACCACGTCGCGCGCGTCGGAGGGGTTCAGGTCCTGCAGGGTGGCGCCGCCGGAGGAGGGACGGGAGGCGCCGGCAATGAAATGGGAGAGGAGCGTCGTCATGAAGAACCAATGTGGGAGAATCGCGCCGCCGGGCGGCGCGAGATGCCGTCGTAACTTCGCGGAAATCAGGGCCACCGCAAGCGGGGCGCCGTGAACGGGAGACCTCCTCCTAGCTGACCGCCGTGGTGGGGGCCGGCCGGTCATGCGGGACCAGTCCCATGACGAGGAGGCCGAGCCCCACCCACGCCAGGTCGCGTGCCCGGATCACCAGCGCGGTGTAGAGTCCCTGCTCCCCCGTCATGCCGGCGAGGGCGAAGAGGTAGTACAGCGTCCCCTCCTTGACCCCAAGTTCGTAGGGAATCAGGAAGACGACGTTCTGCACCAGCGAGGCAATGCCGCCGATGAGATAGGCGGTGGGGAAGTCGATGGCGATCCCGAGCCCAAGGCCGATCAGGTAGTACTCCGACAGGAAGAGGGTGCGGGCCACCACCTCGATGCCCAGCGCCTGGAAAAACCGCCGTGGCGACAAGTGGTAGAACTCGATGATCTGCCGGTCCATTTCCGCCAGCGTGGCGCGCCACCGCTCCAGCCGCCGGGTGGCCCGGCCGATGAGCGGCAGCGCCACGACAAGGTCGAGGATCGGCGTCAGCAGGCCTCGACGGTGCCCCGCCAGCACGACCAGGCCGAGGCCCGCGGAAAGCGCCAGCGCGCCGACGGCGACCCAGCGCGGCGCGCCAGCGAGGGGCAGGAGCAGCAGGGCGAGCGCGAGGGCCAGCACCCAGGTGATGATGAGGGCCAGCGTGTTGAGGAGGCGGATGAGGATGACCGAGGCGGTGGCCCGCTGCGGGCCGATCCATGGCGCCAGGCCGGCGATGCGATACGGCTCGCCGCCGGCATTGATCATCGGGGTCACGTAGTTGAGCGCGGCGCCCGCGGTGGTGAGCGCCAGGAGGTGGCCGAAGGGGGGTCGCCGTGCCTCGGCCGCCAGCGAGAGGTGCCAGGCCCAGGCGTTGCACAGCAGCATGAGCCCGTACACGGCGAGGACGGGCAGGAACACCCACCCGATCGAGGCGGCGTTCGAGACCAGCTCGCCGAGGCCGACCCGCCGGACCAGCACCACGAAGATGGTACCGCCAACGCCGAAGAGGGCCAGGCGGAGCGGCCACCCGAGTGGCTTCAGGCGAACTTCCCTTCGACGATCGTGAGGATTTCGGCCTCGCGCTTCGCCGCTTCGGCGTCGAGCCGGGCGCCCTCGCGCATGATCTCCTCGATGGCGGACTTGTCCTTGACGCCGCCGGCATTGGTCCGGACGTTGAGCCACGCGCCCCGCACGGCGGCCCTGGTGCAGAGGGCGCCGACACCGGCGTCGGAGGCGGAGGCGGGGTTGCCCTGCTCGGCCATGGCGCGGATCAGCTCGAACGACCGGAAGGCGGTCTGCATCACTTCCCACGGGGCGTGCAGGGCGCCGAGGTTGGCCGCCGCGAGCGCGGCGCTCCGGGCTGCCTTTTCATCATCTGTTCCCTTCGGCATGCCCAGCGCGGTCATGACCCGTTCGAACGCGCGGGTGTCCTCGTCCACCAGTCGCAGGAGATCGTCCTTGATCCGCTGGCCCTTCTCGGCCCAGTCCGAAAATTCCTCCCAGCGCTCGTCCCAGCCCCGCTTGTGCGCGGAGAGGTTGGCCACCATGGCGCCGAGAGCCGCGCCGAGGGCGCCCACCGAGGCGGCCACCGAGCCGCCGCCGGGAGCCACCGACTCCGAGGCGGTCAGGTCGGTGAAGCCCTCCACCGTCATCTGGACCAGCCGGCGGTCGGACGGGGTCCGCAGCCGGTACTCGATGACCCGCTCCTCCGGCTTGAACGGTGCCAGCTCGTCGAGGCCAAGGGAGCGCACCGCGATCTTGACCAGCTCCGCTTCGTCCACCCCGACCGAGCGATGCTGTTTCCGCAGGTAGTGCCGGCCGGCGTCGAGCAGGGCGGCGAGCGGAATGAGCCCCACGACCTCGCTGCCCGTGACCCGGACGCCGCGGGCCTCGGCGGCGCGGCAGACCTCGTCGAAGGCGACATGCAGCGGGGTGACCCGGAGGTCGGTCAGGTTCATCGAGACCTGCGCCACGCCGTATTCGGGGATGAACCAGCCGATCGCCTTGACCGCCTTCAGGGTGCCGGGGATCGTGACTGGCTGCCCGGCGGCGTCGGTGACCACCTTGCCGGTCAGCGGATGGCCCTCCCGCCTGGGGCGCCCCGCTTCGCGGACGTCGAAGGCAATGGCGTTGGCGCGCCGGGTCGAGGTGGTGTTGAGGTTGACGTTGAAGGCGACGAGGAAGTCCCGCGCGCCGATGGCGGTGGCACCGGACTTGGGGTTGAAGGTGGCGGGCCCGAAATCCGGCGTCCACGCCGGCTGCTTCATCTTCTGCTCGAGCCCCTCGTACTCCCCGGCGCGGATGATCGAGAGGTTCTTCCGGAGCGGGTCGGGCTGGGCCTCCTCGTAGGCATAGACCGGGATCTGGAGCTCATGCCCCACCCGTGCGGCCAGCCTCCGGGCCAGGTCGGCGGTTTCCCGCATCGTGATGCCGGAAATGGGGACCAGGGGGCAGACATCGGTGGCGCCCATCCGCGGGTGCTCGCCAGCGTGGCGCCGCATGTCGATCAGCGCCGCCGCCTCTGCGATGCCGCGGAACGCCGCCTCCGCCACCGCCTCGGGGGTGCCGGCGACGGTCATGACGGTCCGATTGGTGGCCTTGCCCGGATCGACGTGGAGCAGCGCGGCCCCCTCGACGGAGCCCAGCCGGTCGGCGATGCGCCGGATCACCTCCGGATCTCGGCCCTCGGAAAAGTTCGGGACGCACTCGATCAGGGCGGGCATGGAGCAATCCTGGGCTGAAAGGGTAGACTTCAATCTAGTCGGCGACCGAGGGTGCCTGCCAACGGCCTGATGCCCCTGCCATGCGCCGCCCTGGCACCCGTACGTGACCTGCCCACATGAAAGGGGCGATGGCCCACCGTATGACCGAATTGTCAGTCGTCATCCCCGTGCACAACGAGGCCGACAATATACTCCCGTTGCTGGCCGAGACGGCCGCCGCACTCGACGGCCATTTCCAATACGAAGTCCTCGTCGTCGACGATGGCAGCACCGATGGCACCGCCGGGCAATTGCGGGAGGCGGCGCGCCGCTTTCCGCGCCTGCGGGTGATCCGGCACGTGCGGCAGTCCGGGCAGAGCACCGCCCTGGCCACCGGTGTCCGCATGGCGCGCGGCGACCTGATCGCGACGCTCGACGGCGACGGGCAGAACGACCCGGCCGACATCCCTGCCCTCGCCGACGTCCTGCGCGGGGGACGGAGCGACGGGCTGGCCCTCGTGGCGGGTCATCGCGTGACCCGGCACGATTCCGCACTCCAGCGATTCTCCTCGAGGGTCGCCAACGGCGTCCGGTCCCGCCTCCTGCACGACGAGACACCGGATACCGGCTGCGGGCTGAAGGTCTTCCGCCGGGCGGCGTTCCTCGATCTTCCCTATTTCGACCACATGCACCGATTCCTGCCCGCCTTGATGCTCCGGCACGGCCACCTGGTCCGATCCGTGCCGGTCGGGCACCGGCCGCGGACCAGTGGCCGCTCGCACTATGGCGTGCACAACCGGCTCTGGGTCGGGCTGGTGGACCTGGGCGGCGTCCTCTGGCTGCGCCGGCGGACCCGATTGACCGAAGCGGTGGAAGTCACCCTGGATCCCGGGGAGGTACCGAACTCATGATCCCGAAGGAATGGCTGGCTATCGGCTTCTTCGGGCAGACCATGTTCACCATGCGCTTCGTGATGCAATGGTTTGCCAGCGAGCGAGCCCGGCGCAGTGTCACCCCGGTCGCGTTCTGGTATTTCAGCCTCGGCGGCGGGGCGGTGCTCCTCACCTACGCGATTCACCGCCGGGATCCGGTCTTCATCCTGGGTCAGGCGATCGGGCTGTTCATCTACCTCCGCAACCTGCAGCTCATCGCGAGGCACAAGCGGGCCGGGAACGGATTGTCGGACCAGGCCGGATGAGCCCGTCCGGTCGTGACGCGCTCGTCGTCGTGGGCCTCTGGATCATCGTGCTCGGCGTGGCGCTCGCCGGGCGCCCCCTGCTGTCGCCGGACGAGACCCGGTACCTGGGCGTCGCCTGGGACATGTGGGCGCGACACGACTTCCTGGTGCCGCACCTCAACGGCCTGCCCTACAGCGACAAGCCCCCCCTGCTCTTCTGGCTCTTCCACCTGGGATGGGCCGTCGGCGGCGTCTCCGAGCTCTGGCCTCGCCTGATCGGGCCGGCCTGCGCCCTCGGCAGCGCTTTCCTCCTCATTTCAGTGGCACGCCGCCTCTGGCCCGGCCGGCCCGGCGCCGGGTGGGCCGCGATGGTGGCGCTGCCCGGCACCCTGGGCTGGGTGACCTACGGTGGCCTGATCTTGTTCGACATGCTGCTGACTGTCGGCGTCCTGGTCGCGCTGCTGGGCGTCCTGGTCGCGTGGCGGGGTCGCAGGCTCTCCGGCTGGAGCCTCTTCGGGTTCGGGGTGGGGTTCGCGCTCCTCGCCAAGGGGCCCCCGGCGCTGATTCACATCCTTCCAATTCCCCTGCTCGCCCCATGGTGGATGCGGGACGACCGGCCCGCGCGCTGGCAAACGTGGTACGCCGGCCTCGGCGTGGCGTTCTTCCTCGGCGTCGCGATGGTCCTGGCCTGGGCGGTCCCCGCCGGAAATGCCGGAGGCGCCGCCTACCGCGACGCCATCTTCCTCCACCAGGTGGCGGACCGCATGGTCAGCGGCGCCGCGCATGCCCGGCCAATCTGGTGGTACCTCCCCGTCGTCCCGCTCCTCCTCCTCCCCTGGATCCTCTGGCCACCGGCCTGGCGGGCCATCGCCGACACCCGTCGGCACCTCGACGATTCGGGCGTGCGCCTCTGCCTCACCTGGCTGGCCGTCACCTTCGCCTGTTTTTCACTCGTCCGTGGGAAGCAGGCCCACTACCTCCTGCCACTGGTGCCGGCGCTGGCGCTCCTCTGGGACGCCGGGTGGCGAACGACGGCCGGCGCGGGAAAGCGTGCAGGCGCGGCCGTGCCGGCGATCTTCCTGGTCCTTGCCGGCCTGACGCTGCTCGCGGCGCCGCGCCTCCACGCCCTGACCGACAGGAACCCGTGGGTCGCAAGTCTGCCTGCATGGCCGGCCGGCCTTCTCCTGCTTGCCGCGGCCGCGGCGGTCCTGCTGGGGCGGCGGCTGGACACCCGGCAGCTGCCGTTGCTGGTGAGTGGAATCGGCCTGACCGGGGCCGCCCTGCTGGAGGTTGCGGTCTTTCCCGCCATGCGGCCCCAGTTCGATGTCGCCCCGCTGGCGGCCGCCCTCCAGGTGTACCAGGCGCGGGGGTTCGCGATCGGCCATGTCGGCAAGTACAACGCGCAATGGCAGTTCGCCGGACGAATGACCACCCCGATTGACGTGGTAGCCGACCTTCGCGAAGGCACCGCGTGGATGGAGCGGCATCCCCGGCATGTCCTGATCCACTACGTACGAAGCGCCGATGGGCCGGAGGCGATTGCCGCCGGCGAGCAGTGCTCCCCTTACCGGGACCGGCTGGCGTGCCTCATCGTGGCCGACTCCACCGGCGGTTCCCAACGCGCACGCGACGGCAAACTACTCACGCGAGATAGTACTCCTTGAACCAGGCGGCGTAGCGGCGAATCCCCTCCTCCAGCGGCATGCGGGGAGCGTAGCCCAGGTCGACCCGCGCCTCCTCGATGTCGGCCCAGGTCGCCTGGGCATCGCCGGGCTGCATGGGGAGCAGGCGCGTGGTGGCGCGCTTGCCGAACGCCTCCTCGAGCAGCGTGATGTACGTCAGGAGCTCGGTCGGCCGTCCACTCCCGATATTGTAGAGCCGGTACGGCGCGGCACTGGTCGCGGGATCGGGCGCGGAACCGCTCCATGCAGGGTTCGGCCGTGCAGGGTGGTCGAGCGCCCGGATCACGCCGTCCACCACATCGCCCACATAGGTGAAGTCCCGCCGCATGCGCCCCTCGTTGTACACGTCGAGGGGGCGTCCTTCGACGATGGCGCTTGCAAACTTGTACATCGCCATGTCGGGGCGGTCCCACGGGCCGTACACCGTGAAGAACCGAAGCCCCGTCACGGGGAGCTGATGGACGTGGGCGTAGGCGTGCGCCATCAGCTCGTTGCTCTTCTTGGTGGCGGCGTAGAACGAGAGCGGATGATCGGCGCCCTGGTGGACCGACCAGGGCAGCGCGGCGTTGGCGCCGTGGACGCTGCTGGAGGAGGCGAACACCAGGTGGTCGACCCGGTGTTCCCGGCACCCCTCCAGGACGTGGAGGAAGCCGAGGACGTTGCTCTGGACATAGGGGTGCGGGTCGGAGATGGAATGGCGCACCCCGGCCTGGCCGCCGAGGTGGATGACCCGCTCGGGGCGAGTTGCCGCGAAGGTACGCTCCATGGCGTCGCGGTCCGAAAGGTCGGCCAGCACGAACGAGAAACCGGAGTGCCTCGCGATCCGCGACAGGCGCGTCTTCTTCAAGCGCACGTCGTAATAGCTGTTGAGGTTGTCGAGGCCGACGACCTCATCCCCGCGCTCCAGGAGCGTCGTGGCCACGTGGAATCCGATGAAGCCGGCGATGCCGGTCAGGAGAATTCGCATCGGCACTCCTCCCATCGATGCTCGCGGCAGCGGGCGGTCGGGCCTCGCGCAGGCGTGCGGCCGCCGGAACGGTTCGGGACGCATTCGACCAGGGCAGACATGGGCAGAAGGTGGGCGAATGGGTCGACAGGAATCTAGCAACCTGATCCACGGCCCCGAGAACGACATCTCGGTCGAGCCGAGTGTCGGGGCGAGACTCTCGTCGGCCCGTCCGCCGCTCAGGGAAGTGCCGCCGAGCAACATGTGCCGGCCAACGACGCGGGTGACCGAGGCGGGCGGCGTGGACGCCCAGGTGCGGAAGTGGATCGAGGTGTCGTTCAACGAGGCCGGGTGAGCGGCTCTACCGCACCACGATCCAGATCGTGTCGGTGGCCACCCCGGCCATCGGCACGTGATCGCCGTAGGCGAACCGGGTGATGAGGCGGTGGGTGCCGGGGGCGAGGCCCTGAAGGCGAAGAGTGTCGGCGCCGCTGCCGATGTGGTAGATCCCGTCGGACTTCGGGATGGCGGAGTCGGCCGGCGTCAGGTCGGCGTCGACGAAGAGGTGATGATGCCCCTCTCCCTCGAGGCGCGTGCCGTCCGCGGGCACCGCGCGGGCGCCCGTGACCCCGAGGCGAACCAGCACCTCGGCGGAGACGGTATCGCCGTCGGCGGGGCTCAGGATCTGGCTGGTGGCCGCCATCGTGGTGGCCGGGGGCCGATCGGCGCAGCCGGTCAGCAGGACGAGGATGGCGGAGAGGGGCGCGACTCGCATATTTGCAAGATGGGCCCTGTGCACCGCAGATCCAAGTCCCTGGAGGCATCCATGAGCCGCGCGGAAGAGATCCTCAAGGAGTTCGACCAGGAAATGGTCCCCACCCGCCGGGTTCTGGAGCGGGTGCCCGACGGCAAGGGGAAGTGGAAGCCGCACCCGAAGTCCTTCTCGCTGGAGCACCTGGCCCAGCTGGTGTCGTGGATGCCCGGCTGGATCGGGCAGGCCCTGCGCGAGACGTCGCTCGACCTCGCCGCGGCGGGCGGGTACTCGTCGGAATCCACCGCCACCCTCCTGGCGATGTTCGACGAGAACGTGGCCTCGTCGCGCACGGCGCTCGAGAAGGTGAAGGAGAAGGACTGGTCGGTGACATGGACGCTTCGGCAGGGACAGCGGGAAATCCTGAGCCTGCCCCGCGCCGAGGTGGTGCGGATGCACCTGAATCACCTGGTGCATCACCGGGCCCAGCTCGGTGTCTATCTGCGGTTGCTGGATGTGCCGGTGCCCGCCATGTACGGCCCCTCGGCGGACGAACGGTGGTGAGCCCGCCGCGCCCCGGGGGGCGCGGCGGCGCACCGCGCGCTACTTCGCCTTCGTCTCAGGTGTCGACGCGACGCGGACGATCTTCCACTTCCCCATCGTGCGCCGGAGCACCACGAGGTACCGGTTCTTGAGCTCGCCCCCGCCGGCCGGGTGCATCGTGACGGTGCCCACGTCGATGGCGGTGGCCCCGTAGGAGCTGACGGTGTCGCTCTTGATCACGAAATGGGGAAAGTTCGGCGCCCGCGCCTCGAGGTCGGCCTGGATGGCAGCGCCGCCGACCAGCACGTGGCCGTCGTCCCGGATCACGACGGCGGACGCGTCGTACATCGCGCCCAGCGCCTTGGCGTTCTTGGCGTTGGCATACTCCGTGTACTCCGTCCGGAAGGTGTTGAGCTCGCTGATGACCGTTCGCAGCGGGATCATGCTGTCCGGAATCTGCGCATGAGCCACGGAGGGCGCGGCGAAGGGAGCGGCGGCGAGCGCCAGGGCAACGAGACGGATCGGGAAGCGCATCGAAACCTCACGGGTTTGGGGACGGGAGATCTTACCACGCCACCGCGGTTTCCGTGAGGGGGGGATGGGAGGAGGTCCGGCGGCCTGGGGGGCCTGCTTCTTGCCCCCCTCGAAGCCCGTCCTCAACCTGTCAGAGGGAAGATGTTGTCTCGCAATCACTTGCTCCCAGCCACCGTGCGTCAGGCCGCGGCCCTCCTTGCGGCTTGCGTCATGGTCTCGGCGTGTGCCTCGACCATGGTCCAGGTGCCGCCGCGCATGGATCTCGCATCATACGACCGGGTCGCCCTCGTCACCTTCTCGGCGGATCCCGCCCGGGCCGCGCTCGGCCCGCTGGCCACCCAGAAATTTTCGGAGGAAGTGCTGGCGAGCCAGAGCGGCTTCGAGTTGCTCGAGCTCGGCCCCGCCGACTCGGCCGTCGCACGGCTGCTCGCCGCCGGGGATGCCCCGGGCGCGGCGCGGGAAGTCGGCCGCCACCGGCAGGTGCCGGCGGTGTTCTTTGGCCATGTCGGGGTGACGAACGCCAAGCCGAGCGGAAGCATCGGCGGCGGGGGGAGCGTGAACGTGAACGCCAGCGTCTCGGCGGAGTTGAGTGTCCGCCTGCTCTCGACCGAGTCGGGCGGGACCCTCTGGCGCTCGAGCGGCTCCTCGAGCAGGAGCGTCGGTCACCTCTCCACCACGCAGGGTCGCCTGCCGAGTATCTCGGCAACCGACCCGAACGCTGCCTACGGCGCGATGGTGGACGACCTGGTGGCGCAGGTCACCTCGGACTTCCGGCCGACCTGGCGGAAGCAGTAGCACCGCCAAGCGCTCCGGGCGACGGGGTCTGGCCGGCTATTCGCTCTTGAGCGCACTTGCGGGCTCCACCGCGAGGGTGCGCAGTGCCGGAAGCAGCATCGCAGCGGAGCCGACGATCGCGAAGATCGCCGCCGCGATCGACAACCCTCCCGCCATGATGCCGGCCGTTACCGGCAGGGCGTCAGCTATCGATTGCGCGACACCGAGACTCAGCGCCAGTCCAAGCGCGATCCCGGCCAGGGTCAGCCGTACCCCCTGGCGCATCACCAGGGCGACCACGCTGGAGCCGCTGGCCCCCAGCGCCCGGCGAATGCCGATTTCCCGGCGCCGCAGGGCAGTGATGTACGCCACCAGTCCCGACAGCCCCGCAATCGCCAAGAGGAGCTGCACCGCGGCGATCCCCGCCGCGGCACGCGCGAGGATGCGCTGCGGGAGCACGGCGCGATCGAAGAATTCGTCGAGCGTGATGGCCCGTGGGGCGACCAGCCACCTGTTGAACGGGCGGAGCCGCTCCGTCACCGCTTCGCCCACGGCCGCCCG
>DASUFQ010000136.1:0-2391 GCA_036274515.1 Gemmatimonadales bacterium
GGCGGTCCCGATCACGGTCCGGCCCTCCGGCGTCTCCCGGAGCACGATGAAGTAGAGCCACCAGTGGTCCGCCGTCGGAGCCTCTTCCAGCCGCTCGAGGGTCCACTCCAGGGCCGGCGGATCCAGGAACTCGGGAGGCCAGGTGGCGGGGACGATCGCGCCCAGCGCCGAGGCGAGCGCGCCGTCGCCCGCGAGCGCGGCCCGCACCGTCGCCGGCGTGCCCGGGATCAGCTCCAGACGCTCGGTGGCGATCGTACCCAGGGTCTTTCGGAAGGAGCGGATCACGACCACTTCCTCGAAGCCGAGCGCGTGGTGCGCCCGGGCGCTCGGCACATTGTCGGCCACGGCGTCGGAGCCGAATTCGCGGCGGCGAATCCGGTCAGGGCCCCGTCGGCGGCCTCGGCCAGCAGCACCGCCTCGGGCATCGCGTGGCGGATCTTCACGGCTCCGGTCTCAGCAGCCGCTCCGGCAGGGTGGGCTCGAATCCCGGGCCGTCAGACCCGGCTCACCGTGGTGGGTCGGCGTCGGGTCGGCGGACGGCCGACTCCCGGGCCAGCACCCGCTCGGTGAAGTCGAGCCGTTCCTGCGCCTCGGCCAGCTCGCCGCGGAGCTGGTCCAGTTCGGCCTCGAGGTTCTCCAGACGGTTCGCCGGCTCGGTCTGCGCCGGCTGGGCGGGGGAGCGGCCCAGGCGTTGGGCCCAGGCAGCGAAGGCGAGCGTCAGTCCGGCGTGGAGGGTGGCGTGCCAGGGCTCGGCGGCGCCCGCCGCGAATCCGACCGCGACCAGGTTCGCCACGCTCAGCACCGCTGCGATGGGGCGCCAGATGGCGGGTTTGAAGGTCATGCTGCGCTCGTGCGCTGGGGGTCGCGGAAAGGTAACTGCGACGCCCGCAGGTCGCGCGCCTCGTCGGGATTATGGCCCCGGTGGCGGCGTTCGATCGAGCCGGGCGCGATAGCGGGCCAGGTCCACTACCAGAAACAGCCCCACCAGGGTGACCCCGATGCCGACGACGCGGAGCGCTTGCTGCGACGCCCGGGCGTACTCGTGCTGGGCGATGGCGGTCTCGGTGAGCATCCGGGTCGTGACCGGCGATGGGGTTCGCTTCTGCTGCTCGACCTCCTTGGCGTACCGCCGCCAGTCCGCCATCATGCCGTCCGGGATCGTGGTCCCCGGAATCACCCGTGTGCTGATCACGGCGCCGATGCCGAGCACGACCAGGATGGCGGATACCACAAGCCGTTTACCGCCTGCCGCATCGCGGACCTCGCTGCCAGGGTCAGTCACCGGTGGGGACGATCCCGGCGGTTTCGACCATGAGGATCACCGTCCGCTCGGGCGCGCGCGGCCGGTGCATGACGCCCTTCGGGACCACCGTCCCCTGGCCCGGGCCGAGCTCAATAGTCCGCCCCTCCAGATCGATCCAGAACCGTCCGCTCACGACGTAGAAGAACTCGTCGTCGTCGTCGTGCTTGTGCCAGTGGTATTCGCCCTGGACCACGCCGAGGCGCACCACCGCGTCGTTCACCCGGCAGAGCGTCTGGTTGTACCACTGGTCGGTGCAGGCGGCCACCAGGTCGGGCACGTCGATCAGCTCGAGCGGGCCGAACTTCACGTCGAGGTGGGTCGCGTAGGGATAGTCGGGCATGGGGCCTCGCTGGTCGTGGCTGGAATTTCGCGGATCGCGTCGATGAGGCAAGCGGGGCGTCCGCTCAACCCGGAGACGGTGCGTCCGGCGCGAGCAGCACGTCGCAGTATTCGAAGCGGCCGTCCCGCCGCACGCGCTCGCCCGGCACCAGGGGAAGCGGCCGGTCGAAGATGGGGCCGGCGTACACGCAGGTATGGAACTCGCCCCGCTCGCCGCAGGGATCGACCCCGGCCGGGAGACCGGCCAGCAGTGCGGCGTCGAGCTCCCTCCCCGCGAAGTCGGCGCCGAGCTGGGTGGTGTCCACGCAGGTGAGGACCGCCCGGTAACCGTCATCCACGAAGCGTCGAGCCAGGGTGGTGGTGTCCGTCCCCCAGAGCGGAAAGACGCCGGTCCAGTTCAGGCGGCCGAGGAGGGCCTCACGGTAGGCGCGAACATCGGCGAGGAAGAGGTCCCCGAAGGCGATGTGCCGAAGTCCGGGCCGCCGCGCCCGCGCCGTCGCCAACGCCTCGGCGAAGGCCGCCTCGTAGGCGGCGTTGCTCGCCGCGGCGGGGATCGTGGCCTCGAATAGCGGGAGTCTTACGGCGGCGACCTGCGCGTCGAGCACGGCCCGGCGCACGCCATGGATGCTGATCCGGTCGTACTCGCGGGTGATGGTGGTGACGAGGCCCACGACCCGCCACGCGGGGTCGGCCCGGAGCGCCGCCAGCGCGAGCGCGCTGTCCTTCCCGCCGCTCCAGGCCAGGAGGAC
>DASUFQ010000137.1:0-3826 GCA_036274515.1 Gemmatimonadales bacterium
AGTCCTCCCCGATCTTGAACCGGGCGAAGCGACGCACCACGACCGCCTCGCCGAGCTTGCCGGAGACTTCCTTCACCAGCTCGCCGATCGTCTTGGTCTCGTCCTTGACGAACTTCTGCTCCAGGAGGGTGCGCTCGGCCACGAACTTCTTGAGCTTCCCCTCGACGATCTTGGCCCGCATGGCCTCGGGCTTCCCTTCTTCGGCCACCTGCTGCTCCGCGATCCGGCGCTCCCGCTCGATCAGCTCCGGGCTGATGTCCTCGGCGTTGACCGCGAGCGGGTCGGCGGAGGCGATGTGCAGCGCGATGTCGCGCGCCAGCTGCCCGAACGCCTCGGTCCGCGCCACGAAGTCCGACTCGCTGTTGAGCTCGACCAGCACGCCCACCTGGCCGTTGTGGTGCATGTATTCCACCACGAGGCCCTGGCTGGCGCTGCGGCCGGCCCGCTTCTCGGCCTTGGCGATGCCCTTGGCGCGGAGCAGCTCCACCGCCTTGTCCATGTCGCCGCCGGTCTCCTCCAGCGCGCGCTTGCAGTCCATCATGCCGGCGCTGGTGCGCGCACGGAGCTCGGCCACGGTCTTCGCGGAAATCATCGTCGTCGTCATTGTAGCATGCTCACAGGTAGTGTTGGATAGTGAAACCGCCGCCCGGGCCGGTGGATGGCCTGGGGCGGCGGCGTGCTTGGTTCCGCGGGCGCCGGACTACGCGTCCGACTCGGCCGCGGCAGCCGGGGCCGCCGCCTCCGCCTCCCCGCCCTCGGCCTCGCCCTTCAGCCGGGCCGCGATGGCCTCCGGCTTCGGCCGGCGCTTCCGGCGCGCCCGGCGCTTCTTCCGGTCGGCGTCGGCGTCGCCCTCGCTGCCGGAATCGGTGCTGTACGTTTCGGCGTCGTCGGCCTCCGCCGCCTCGCGGGCCGGCATCTGCGCCCGGGCCTCGGCAATTGTTTCCGCCAGCGCCTGGGTGATGAGCGCCACCGCCCGGATCGCGTCGTCGTTGCCGGGAATCGGCACCGTGATCACGTCCGGATCGGCGTTCGTGTCGACGATGGCCACCACCGGGATGCCCAGCTTGTTGGCCTCGGCGACGGCGATCTTCTCCTTCTTCGCGTCCACCACGAAGAGCGCCCCCGGCAGCCGGTTCAGGTGCTTGATGCCCTCGAGGTTGCGGGAGAGCTTCACGCGCTCGCGCTCGAAGAGCAGCTTTTCCTTCTTGGTGTAGCTCTCGAACTCGCCGTCCGTCGAGCCCTGCTCGAGGTCCCGGAGCCGCCGGATCTGCTTCTTGACGGTCTGGAAGTTGGTCAGCATGCCGCCGAGCCAGCGCTCGGTGACGTAGTGCCCGCCGCTCGTGGCCGCCTCCGCCTGGACCACCGCCTTGAGCTGGCGCTTGGTGCACACGAAGAGGACGCTGTCGCCCTTGAGGACGACCGAGCGGAGGAGCTCCTGGGCCTTGATGATCTGGCGGAGGGTCTTCTGCAGGTCGATGATGTAGATGCCGGAACGTTCGGCGAAGATGAACCGGCGCATCTTCGGGTTCCACCGGCGAGTCTGGTGGCCGAAGTGCACCCCGGCCTCGAGCAGGTCCTGCAGTGCGGGCTGTGCCATGCGAATTCGTCGATCCTTCAGTGTTGGGGTTGTCCGGCCACCGCCTTCGCTTCCCGACCTGACCCCGCAGGGCACCCGGGTCGAGATCCGGCGGTGTGGATGATGGCGGCCCGGAGGCCGCCTGCTGCTACCGCTTGCTGAACTGGAACCGCTTCCGGGCGCCCGGGCGGCCCGGCTTCTTGCGCTCGACGGCGCGCGGGTCGCGCGTCAGCAGCCCGGCCGCCCGCAGCTTGGCCCGGTGCAGGCCATCGGCCTCCACCAGCGCCCGCGCGATGCCGTGCCGGAGCGCGCCCGCCTGCCCCGCCTGCCCGCCGCCGTCCACGTGCGCCGTCACGTCGAAGGCGCCCAGGGTGTCGGTGGCGGTGAACGACTGCTGGATGTGCTGCACCAGCGAGGGCCGCGGGAAGTAGTCCCCGAGGGTGCGGCCGTTGATGTCCCACTTGCCCGTGCCGGGCGTCAGGTAGACCCGGGCGACGCTGGTCTTGCGCCGACCCACCGCCTGCCACCGGAATTCGGGAGAAGCCGTCATGCGCTCACCTTCTGGGTGCTGGACTGGACCGTGTAGGGCTTGGGCTGCTGCGCCGCGTGCGGGTGCTCCGCGCCGGCGTACACCTTGAGCTTGCCGCGCAGGTGCTGCTTGGCGAGCGACGTCTTCGGCAGCATGCCGAACACCGCCTTCTCGATGACGCGGTCCGGGTGCTTGGCCATCATGTTCCGGGCGGTCGTGTGGGTCTCGTGGCCCATGTACCCGGTGTACTTGAAGTAGGTCTTGCCGTCGAGCTTCTTGCCCGTCAGGCGGACCTTCTCCGCGTTGATGACGATGACGAAATCCCCCACGTCCATGTGCGGGGTGAACGTCGGCTTGTGCTTGCCGCGGATGAGCTGCGCCACCGTGCTGGCCAGGCGGCCGAGGGGCACGTCCTGGGCGTCGACGAGCAGCCACTCGTGGTGGATGTCGGCGGGCGTGGCGCTGAAGGTTTTCATAGTCGTCATTCCTGCCAGTCACCTGAAAACGGGTAAATCGACACAGACCTTAATGATAGCGGGGCACCTCCGCTCCGGTCAAGCCACCCGGGACCCCTCCGGCGGGGGGTCCGGCGGGGTCAGGACGACCAGCACCTGGCCCTTCTCGACCGCCTGCCCCGCCGTCACCCGGACCTCTCCTACCACCCCCGCCGCCGGGGCCTTGATCTGGTTCTCCATCTTCATGGCCTCCAGCACCGCCACCCCCGCCCCCGCCGCCACCACCAGGCCCGGCTCGACCAGCACCCGGAGCACCAGCCCCGGCATCGGCGCCTTCACCTCCCCGGCGCCCGGCCGCCGGCGGCCGTCGCCGGTCAGGCTCCGGATGTGCCGGGTCCGCTCGTCGATGACCGTCGCCTCCCAGCGCTCACCCCGGAGCCCGATGGCCCAGGCCCCCTGGCCCGCAGGCTCCACCGAAAAGACCTCCGTGCGATCCCCCATCCTGAGCTGCCGGAGGGGGGTGCCGGGAAGGGTCTCCATGGCCGCGGGGAGCGATTCTCCGTCGACGCGCACGCCCCCCGCCTCGATCTCCACCTCGAACTGCCGCCCGGCCAGCTCCACGAAGTACTTCATCCGGCGCCCTCCAGGATGGCGACCGTCTCGACATGTGCCGTCTGGGGAAAGAGGTCGAACGCCCGGAGCGCCACGAGCCGCGGCGGGACCGGCGCCGGCCAGGCGGCACGGAGCCGGGCGAGGTCGCGGGCAAGGGTGGCGGGGTCGCAGCTGATGTAGGCCACCTTCCCCGGCTGCGCCGCCGCGATGGCGTCCACCACCCGGCCGTCCATCCCGGTCCGCGGCGGGTTGGTCACCACGAGGTCGGGCGCCGGAAGCCTTCCGACCAGGTCCTCCGCCCGTCCGGCATGCCGGCGGACCCCCTGGTCGGGCCCCCGCCGCTCCGCCTCCCGCACCGCCCGGCGGTCGAGCTCCACGCTCTCCACCCGGCACCCGGCGGCGGCGAGCGCCGCCGACGTGTCCCCGATGCCGGCGTAAAGGTCCCAGGCCGTGGCGCCGCCCGCCGCACCAAGCTGCGCCAGCGCCCAGTCGCGCACCCGGTGGCCCATGGCGGGATGCACCTGCTCGAAGACGTCGGCCGGGTACGGCTCGGCGGAGCCCGCCACCGCGCGGGGGGCGCCCCCCTGCGGCTGCCACCAGAGGACCGCGGTCACGCCCCGGCGCCCCAGCGCCTGATGGAGCGCGGCCGCTCCC
>DASUFQ010000138.1:0-38667 GCA_036274515.1 Gemmatimonadales bacterium
ACCCGGAGGCGGCGCGCGCTTTCGTAGAGCGCATCCGCCACCCGCGGCAGTCCCAGCTGCCCGGCGCGGCCGGCGTCGGTCAGGCGCTCCACGCCGCCCGACCGGGTCCGGAGGGGGAGGTCCACCGCCAGCATCGATGTCCGCGCCGGGAAGTCGAGCAGCAGCCCCCCCGCCGGAAGCCCGGCCTCGACGGCAATGGCGTCCTCAACCCGCTCGAGCAGGTCGGGGTCCTCGTCCAGCCAGGGCTGCGCCTCCGCCGGCACGTCGCTCGCCGGGACATCCAGCGCCCGCTTGAACAGGCGGCGTTCCTGCACGCTGGCCGCGAGCCCCGTCGGGTCGGAGGCAAGGAGGACGGTCATCAGCCCTCCGTCGGTGGCCTCCGCGATGGCCGGCTGGGTCAGCACCCCGTCGGCCACCGCCCGCCGGACCGCCCGCTTGAACATGCAGGTGGCGCTCCGCACCGCGTGATGCCAGTAGACATTCCGGTACATCTGGTACTTGGCGAAGAGGAGCGACTCCAGGGCGCTGATCCCCTTCTCGTGCACCCCGATTTCCCAGCGCCCCGGCGCGCTCTCGACCAGCGTCAGCGAGGCCAGCAGCCGGTCCACGTCCACCGCGCCGTAGGGCACGCCGCACATCCGGGCGTCCCGGCTCAGGTAATCGATCTTGTCGAGGTCGAGTGAGCCGCTGATGAGCCCGCCGAGCGGGCTCGCGCTGGCGCCGCGGATGAGGTCGCCGACCTGGACGGCGAGGCCGGGGCCCCCGATGGCGGTGAGCGCCTCCCCGAGAATCCCCTGCGAGAGCTTCGCCACGCCGAGGGACTCGTGGTGCAGGAAGCCCGCTTCCTCGAGGCTGTGGGAAAAGGGGTAGTGCCCGATGTCGTGCAGCAGCGCCGCGAGCCGGGCGGCGAGCCGCGCGCTCTCGTCGGCGGCGTCGAGCTCGCCCCGTTCGGCAAGCGCGGTGAGCGCCGACTTGGTGAGGTGAAAGGCGCCGAGGGCGTGCTCGAAGCGCGAGTGGGTCGCGCCGGGGTAGACCAGGAAGGCGTGGCCGAGCTGGCGCACGTAGCGGAGCCGCTGGACCGCGGGCGTGTCGAGCACGCGGAGCGCCGGGCCGTCGAGCCGGATGTTGTCCCAGAGCGGGTCGCGAACGACCTCGAACCGGTCAGCCAGCGGCCGGCCCCGCCGCGGCGACGTCCTTGTCCACCCCCGCCGCGAACCCCGCGAAGTTGTCGCGGAACATCCTGGCGAGCCGGGCGGCCTGCGCGTCGTAGGCCGCGCCGTCCTTCCAGGTGCCGCGCGGGTCGAGGACGGCGGCCGGCACCTCGGGCACCGCCGTCGGCACCTCGAACCCGAACACCGGGTCGGTCCGGAAGGTGGCGCCGTCGAGCGCGCCCGCCAGGGCGGCCCGCACCATGGCGCGGGTGTGGGAGAGCTTCATCCGCGAGCCGGCGCCGTACGCCCCGCCGGTCCACCCGGTGTTGACGAGCCACACCCGGGCGTCGTGCTCGGCGATCTTCTTCCCGAGCATCCGGGCGTACACTCCCGGGTGCCGCGGCAGGAACGGCGCGCCGAAGCACGCCGAGAAGGTGGCGCTCGGCTCCGTCACGCCGCGCTCGGTGCCCGCCACCTTGGCGGTGTAGCCCGACAGGAAGTGGTACATCGCCTGGCGCGGGGTGAGCCGCGCGATCGGCGGCAGGACGCCGAAGGCGTCGGCGGTGAGGAAGATGACCGTCTTCGGGTGCCCGCCGGTGCCGCCCGGCTCGTGGTTGGGGATGTAGTCGATCGGGTAGCTGGCGCGAGTGTTCTCGGTCAGCGTGTCCGCCTCGAACTGCGGCGAGCGGTCGTCGGCGTCGAGCACCACGTTTTCCAGCACCGTCCCGAACATCTGCGTGGCCGCGTAGATCTCCGGCTCGCCGGACGGGCTCAGGCGGATCGCCTTGGCGTAGCAGCCCCCCTCGAAGTTGAACACACCGCCGTCGCTCCAGCCATGCTCGTCGTCGCCGATGAGGCGCCGCGTCGGGTCGGCCGAGAGCGTGGTCTTGCCGGTGCCCGAGAGCCCGAAGAAGATGGCCGAATCGCCGTTCGGGCCGATGTTGGCCGAGCAGTGCATCGGGAGGACGTCCCGCTCGGGCAGCAGCCAGTTGAGCACGGTGAAGATGGACTTCTTCAGCTCGCCGGCGTACCGGGTCCCGCCGATGAGGATGGTCCGCCGGGCAAAGTTGAGGACGATGAAGGTGCCGCTGGCGGTGCCGTGCCGCGCCGGGTCGGCCTGGTACTCGGGGGCGTGCAGCACGGTAAAGCCGGGCGTGAAGCCGGCCAGCTCATCGATGGCGGGGCGGATGAACATGTTCCGCACGAAGAGCATCTGCCACGCGTTGGGGCTCCGGAACCGCACGGAAAGCCGGTACGCCGGGTCGGCGCCGGCAAAGAGGTCCTGCTGGTAGAGCTCCTGCCCCTCGAGGTGCGCCACGACGTCGGCGTGCAGCTGCTCGTAGTGCGCCGGCGACATCCGGGCGTTCTTTTCCCACCAGACGTCGCCCGCGGTGGCCGCGTCCTCCACGACGAACTTGTCCTTGGGCGACCGGCCGGTGTGCGGCGCGGTGACCGCCGTGAACGCCCCGCGGTCGGTCAGGTGGCCCTCGCCGCGGCGGATGGCGTGCTCGACCAGGCTGGCGGGCCCGAGATTGGCGTGGAGGCGCGTCGCGCGGGGGGAGGTGGTCGTCATAGCGGGTGCGGGCGCCGGGGGCGCCCCTCCTTGCGGGATGGGGTCAGGACGCCGGTACGGCCGCGCCGGCGCGGCGGCGGGTGCGTGCCCGCTCCTGCGCGTCGACGGCGGCGATGACCGACAGGTTGACGATGGCGTCGACGTCGGAGCCGCGCTGGAGCACGTGCACCGGCGCGGCCATGCCGACGAGGATGGGACCGATGGCCTGGGCCTTGGCGAGCTCCGTCAGGAGCTTGTAGCAGATGTTGGCGGAGCTCAAGTCCGGGAAGATCAGGACGTTGGCCTTCCCGGGCAGCCGTGAGTCGGGATAATAGCGCTTGAGGATCGACTCGACGAGGGCGGTGTCCGCCTGCATCTCGCCGTCGACGGTGAGTTCCGGGTGGTCCTGGTGGAGCATCGCCACCGCTTCCCACACCTTCCGGGAGGCGGGGTGCTTCACCGACCCGAAGTTCGAGAACGACAGCATGGCCACCCGCGGCTCGATGCCGAGCCCGCGGACGAAGGCGCAGGTGGCGAGCGCCACCTGCTTGAGGCGCTGGCTGTCGGGGTCGATGTTGACGGTGCAGTCGGCCAGGAAGATGGTCTCGCCCTGGAAGACCATCATGTAGATCCCGGCGATCGCCTGGCCCGGCTCCGCGCCAATGACCCGCATGGCCGGCTTGATCGCGTCGGGGTAGTGCTGGTTTTCGCCGACCACCAGCGCGTCGGCGTCGCCGGCCGCCACCATCCCGGCGCCGAAGTAGGCCGGCATCCGCATGCGGCGGAGCGCCTCGCCTTCCGTGATGCCGCGGCGCCGGCGCCGCTCCCAGAGCCGGGCCGCGTACCCGGCGCGCAGCGGCGAGGTGCCGGGTTCGACCACCTCCATGCCGTCGAGCGTCATCCCCAGCCCTTCGGCGGTTGCCGCGATCTCGGCGGCGTCGCCGATCAGCACCGGGCGCGCCGAGCCCTCCTCGAGGATGATCCGCGCGGCGCGGAGCACCCGCGGGTCCTCCGCGTCGGTCATGGCCACCCGCTGGAGGTCCATCGAGGCGCGGTTGCTCAGGCCGCGCATGACGGCGCGGCCGCGGCTCTGCCGGCTCTCGAGCTTCTGCCGGTAGTCGTCGAGGTCCAGCACCTCGGTGGCCACGCCGCTCGAGATGGCGGCCCAGGCCACCGCCGGCGCCACCCAGAGCAGCACCCGCGGGTCGAACGGCTTGGGGATCAGGTACTCGCGGCCGAACCGGATCTGGTCCACGCCGTAGGCGCGCAGCACGACGTCGGGGACGTCCTCGCGGGCGAGCGCCGCCAGCGCGCGGGTGGCGGCCATCTTCATTTCCTCGTTGATGGCGCGCGCCCGGACGTCGAGCGCGCCGCGGAAGATGAAGGGAAAGCCGAGGACGTTGTTGACCTGGTTGGGGTAATCGGTGCGCCCCGTGGCGATGATGGCGTCGGGCCGGACGGCGCGCGCCTCCTCCGGCGTGATCTCCGGGTCCGGGTTGGCCAGGGCAAAGATCAGCGGATCCCGCGCCATCCGGGCCAGCTCCTCGCCGGGGAGGGCGCGGGCGCCGCTCAGGCCGACGAACACGTCGGCGTCGACCAGCGCCTCGGCGCGGGTCCGGACCGCGGTGTCGTGGGCAAACCGCTGCTTGTACTGGTCGAGTCCGGTCCGGCCCGCGTGGACCACGCCGGTCTTGTCCACCAGCGTGATGTGCTCCCGCTTCACGCCCAGCCGGACATAGTGCTCCGCGGTGGCGATGGCCGCCGCGCCGGCGCCGAGGAAGACGCACCGGACCTCGCCGATCGGCTTGCCGACGATCTCCAGGCCGTTGAGGAGCGCCGCCCCGCTGATGATCGCGGTGCCGTGCTGGTCGTCGTGGAAGACCGGGATGGAGAGCGTTTCCCGCAGCCGCTCCTCGATGTAGAAGCAGTCGGGGCTCTTGATGTCCTCGAGGTTGATCCCGCCGACGGTGGGCTCCAGCGCCTGGCAGAACCGGATCACGTCGTCCGGGTCGGCGGCGTTGATCTCGAGGTCGAACACGTCCACGTCGGCGAAGGTCTTGAAGAGGACGCCCTTGCCCTCCATGACCGGCTTGCTCGCCAGGGGGCCGATGTTGCCCAGCCCCAGCACCGCCGTCCCGTTCGACACCACGGCCACCAGGTTGCCGCGCGCGGTGTAGCGGTAGGCGCTCTCCGGCCGCTCCGCGATGGCGAGGCAGGGCACCGCCACGCCCGGGGTGTAGGCCAGGGAGAGGTCGCGCTGGTTGTCGGTGGGCTTGGTCGGGACGACCTGGATCTTCCCGGGCCGGCCCTCCTCGTGGTAGCGGAGGGCGTCCTGCTTCCGATCGCTCATCGCGTCGGCGTCATGTTGGCGGGGTAATGCGACAGGGCCTGCGCGGTGTTGATGTCCCGCACGCTGAGCCCCGGCCCCACCGGGTTGCCCCACATGATGTCGTCCGGGCTCCCGCTGTGGCGGAAGATGCCGAGCGAATGCCCGAGCTCGTGCAGCGCCGTGACGCGGAAGCATTCCGAGAGGTCGGTGGTCGCGGGGTCGTACCGGGGCGTCACGTACATCCGGACCGGCATCTTGAGCTGGAACCGGGTCGCCACGGTGTCGATGTCGGTGGCGCCCTCGCAGCCGTCGAAGAGCGTGTGCAGCCGCCCCACGTTCGACGCCGCTTTCGGCGGCGCGAGCGCCACCCGCACGATCAGGTCCGCCGCACCGGAGTCGGCGACCAGCACGGCGGCGTACTCGCCGTACAGGAACGAGCTGGCCCAGGTGTCGATCCCGTCTTGCACGTGCGCCGGCATGTCGAGCGAGTCCTCGACCCAGATCTTCACGGGGAGCGAGCTGGTGGGCCAGTGGAAGCTGAGGGTGTCGGTGTCCACCACCAGGCGCCACTCGTAGAGGGGCACGTGGCTGGGCGAGGTGGCCTCCGAGCAGGAGAGTGCGCCGGCCAGGAGCGCGGTCGCGAGGACGGCGCGGCGGGAAATCATGGCAACTCCCAGGCGGCGCCGACGGCAAGCCCCACGCGGGACACCTGCGTCGAACCGCCGAAGCCGGCCGCTTCGAGCGCCGGGGTGGAGAACAGGTGAAGGTCGTACCGGGCCCCGATGATGCCGGTCCACCGCTCGGAGAGCGGCTGCCGCCAGTCGAGTCCGGCGCCGAAGAGCGCGGCCGTGGGCACGCCGCCGGCAAAGATGCCGGTCTCCTCGGACGCCGAATACTTCAGCAGGCCGACGCTCAGTCGCCAGTCGAACCGCGACACCAGCGGGCCGGCCAGGGCCGCGGAGGCGGTGAACGCCCCGAGGGACCCGATGTCCCCGCCGTCCTGCCCCCCCTCGGTCACGTTCAGGGTGCTGCTGCCGTAGCTCAGGTCGAGGCTGGCGCGCAGCTTGGTGGCGACGGGGATGGACGCGCTGAGGAAGAAGGTCGGCGCCAGCGCCGGCGTCACCTTGATCGTCTCGAAGATCTCGTCCGTCACCAGCGCCGAGCTTCCCGTGACGCCCATCAGGGCCGCAATCCGGACCTGGGCGCCGGCAGGCGTCGACCAACCCGTGGCGAGGACGGTGGCCAGGGGTAGGGCATGAATCATCCGCATCCCCTAAAAATGGCCTCCCCGACGGGGCGGAGTCAACGAACCCGCTTCGACCCTCCCCGCGCGTACGCGCGGAGCCGCCGGAGCATCCGGCGGTCGTTGGTGACCATGTCGTCTCCCTTGGGCGTCTCCAGTACCTTGATCACGTCCCGGAAGCGGTCGTCCTGCATGATCCGGCGGAACGGCGCGGCGCCCAGCGACCCCTCCGCGATCAGTTCGTGCCGGTCCCGGCGCGAATCGAACGGGGTCTTGGAGTCGTTCAGGTGGAAGCATCGGATGTGCTCGAGGCCGATGAGGCGGTCCCAGGCCTCCCACACCGCGTCGTACGACTCGATCAGGTCGAAGCCGGCGGAATACATGTGGCAGGTGTCGACGCAGAAGCCGATCCGGTGCCGAAGCTCCGGGGGAATCCGGTCGCGCAGCTCGGCCAGCTCCTCGAACCGGCTGCCGAGGCTCGTGCCGGTGCCGGCGGTGGTTTCCAGGAGGACCATCACTTCGCCGGGAGCGGTCCGGAGCGCCTCGGCGCACCCCGCTGCATTCCGTTGCAGTCCCGCCTCGCGGTCGTCCATATAGTTGCCCGGGTGTGACACCACCGCCGGGATTCCGAGCCGGTGGCAGCGGGTCAGTTCCGCCACGAAAGACGCGATGGAGCGCCCGCTTAGGGCGGGATCGGGGGAGGCGAGGTTGATCAGGTACGAATCGTGCGCCACCACCCCGTTCAATCCGCTTTCTGCGTACGCCTGCCGGAACGCGGACACGGTGGCTTCATCGAGCTCCGGGTCCCGCCACTGGTTGGGCGTCTTGGTAAAGACCTGGATCGCCGTGGCGCCGATGTCGACGCCCCGGGCGGGGGCCGTCTGCACCCCGCCCTGGGTGGACACATGGGCGCCAAGGCGTTCGTGTGTCGTGGTGACCTTCGGGCTCCGGGCAACTGGACGGGACGGCTTCATGGGTCGAGTGTTTCTCCGTGACTGAGCTTTCGCCTGGGGGCGCCCTCGCCCACCCGCGTGTCCTGCTGCTGGGGGCCCCGACCCTCCGGCCCGACGGGCTGGAGCGCGCGCTGGTGCGCGGTGGCTTCCAGGTGCTCGAAGCCGGCCGCCTGCCGGCCGACCCGCCGGCCGGCACCCTCCCCGACATCGTCCTGCTGACCGTGCCGGATGCCGGGGCCGCCCTCTCCGCCGAGATGGAGCAGCTCCGCGACGGGGTGTGGGCCGAGGTCCCGGTGTTCGCGCTGCTCTCGGGAGAGGACCCCGACGGCATCGTGACCGCGCTCCGTCAGGGCGCCTCGGAGGCGATGTCGGCCCCGGTGAAGCTCGGCGAACTCTGCGCCCGCGTCGAGGCCCGGCTCCGCGGGCGCGCCAGCCTCGACGCCCACCGGCGGGAGCGCCGCGTGAGCGGGCTGATGTTCGACATCTTCGCCGAGGTTTCCTCGGCCATCCGGCCCGACGAAATCCTCCAGACCCTGGTCCGTCGCGTCGGCTCCGCGCTTGAGCTCGCGCACTGCTCGTTCCTGCTGACCCCACCCGGCGAGGCGACGGGACGGGTCGTGGCGGTGCACGAGAGCCCCACGCTGCGCGACCTGACGGTGGATCTTTCCCGCTATCCCGAGGTGCGGGAGGCGGTCCGGACCGAACGGCCGGTCTTCGTCCCCGATGTGCACACCCACCCGCTCTTTGCCGAGGCCCGCGCCCAGTGGGCCGAGCAGCAGATGCGGGTCCAGATCCGGAGCGTGCTGGCCATCCCGGTCTCGCTCCAGGGGCACATTGCCGGGGTGTTCCTCCTCCGCACCCGCCGGGCCGAGCCGCCGCTGACGCCGGAGCAGGTGTCGTTCGCGGAGACCCTCACCACCGCGGCGGCGCGCGTGCTCGAGACCGAGGAGCGCCGCTCCACGATGTACCGCCGGCTGGCCGGCGTGTCGGCGCACGATCCGCTCACCGGCTGCGGAACGCTCGACGCCCTCGACCGCCGCATCCGGGAGGAATTCGAGCGGGCCCGCCGCTACGCCCTCAGCTTCAGCCTGATCCTCCTCGACGTGGACCAGCTGGGGGCACTCAACAAGCGGCTCGGGAACGAGGGGGGCGACCTGGTCCTCTCGGAGCTCGGCCACCTGCTGCAGCGGCAGGTGCGCGCGCCGGACTTCGTGTCGCGCTACGGCGGGGACGAATTCGCCCTCATCCTCCCCGAGACCGACCTGGCGGGTGCCCGCCGGTCGGTCTGGCGGCTGCGGGAGCAGATCGTGAGCTCGCCGTTCGCGGACCTGGCGGTGGAGGACCGGCCCAAGGTGAGCGCGGGCATCGTCACCTTCCCCCATCCCTCCGCGGTGCAGACCGAGGATCTCTTCGCGCTGGTGGAAGCCGCCCTGCTGCGCGGGAAGGCGCAGACCGACGAACGGATCGGCACCGCCGACTCCGTGGCAGCCTAGCGGCCCTCAGCGCCGGCGCCGCAGCCAGTCCGACGGGTCGAGCGCGATCGAATTCTCGCCCCGGATCTCGAAATGCAGGTGAGCGCCCTGCTCGGAGTTGGCGCCGCCGACCGTCCCGATCACTTCCCCCCGCGTCACGTCCTGCCCGACCGAGACACCCGCGTCCTTGAGCTGCATGTAGAGCGAGCGGTACCCGTTCCCGTGCTGGACCACCACCGTCAGACCATAGGTCCCGATGCGCTGGACCAGTTCCACGCGGCCGTTCTCGACCGCCTTGACGGGGGTCCCTTCCGTGGCGCCGATGCCGATCCCGTTGTAGCGCACCTTCACGCCGTTGGGCAGGGTCGTCGGGCCGAAGTTGTAGACCACACGGCCGTTGACCGGCCAGTCCAGCTTGCCGATGTCCTCGGTCGTGAGCCCGCCGGCGATCGGCGCGGCGGTGGTCGCGGCGTTGCGGCGGGCCCGCTCCAGCGCCACGAGCAGCTCGTTGAGCCGCGCCTCATCCTGTTCCAGCTGCGTGAGGCGCTCGCCGGTGGCCTGCCCCGAGCGCTGCAGCTGGGCAAGCCGCCGTGCCCGCGCGTTCGCCAGGTCGGCGTAGCGCTTCAGTTCCCGGGCCCGGTCCTCGCGGGTGCTGCCCAGTGAGGCCCGGATGCCGAGGAGGTCGTTGCGCTGCCGCCGGACTCGCGCGTTGAGCGCCTCGACGTCCGCCACCAGCGCCCGGTCCTGCCGGCTGGTGAGGTAGAGGTACTTGTAGCGGGCCAGGAGGTCGCCGAACGACTCGGCGGCGAGCAGCGCCTGGAAGGTGTACATCCGCCCGCGCTTGTAGATCTCGATGAGCCGGCGCTCCAGCACCGCCTGCTTCTCCTCGAGGTTGTCCTCGGCGAGCGCCAGCTCGCCGCTCACCCGGCCCAGCTCGCTGTTGAGCCCGGCCAGCTGCGTCTCGATCTCGTTGACGATGCGGTTGGTGGTTTCGCGCTGTCGTTCGATGTTGCGCAGGTCGGCGTTGACGTCCCGCACCTGGCCCTCGAGCCGCTCCTGCTGGGCCTCGAGGCGCTGGCGCTCCGCCCGGATGGAGTCGAGCCGCTGCCGGCTCCGCTGCAGCTCGGAGAGCCCCTGGTTCTGCGCCTGCAGCGGCGCGGCCGCCAGGCTCGCTGTGCAGAGGACGAGCGCAAGGAGCCGGGAGACGGTCGCGAGCACCCTGTCTCCCTGTCCCCCTGCCACCCTGCCTCCCCTACACATTCCGAAGGTGCCGCCCCACGCTGACCAGGCTCCCGCCGAGCCCGATGGCGACCCCGAAGAGGATGCCGAGGAAGAGGTGCCTGGGCTCGAAGAAGAGCAGGGTGTGGAGCCCCGTGGTGCTGTTGCGGCGGAAGAGCTCGAAGGCGGCGCGGCTCAGCACGATGGCGAGCACCCCGCCGAGGAATCCCTTCAGCGCGCCATCGAGGAGGAACGGCCCGCGGATGAAGGCGTCGGTGGCGCCCACCAGCCGCATGATGGAGATTTCCCGGGCGCGCTGGAGGACCGTCATGCGGATCGTGACGCCGATGATGACCACCGCCACCGCGGCAAAGGCGAGCCCGATGACCAGCCCGACGAATCCCGCCAGGTTGCGCAGCCGGTCCAGCCGCTCGATCCACTCCCGCCCGAACCGGACGTCGTCGACGAACGAGAACCCCTCGATCCGCTTGGCCACGGCGGTCACGCTGGCCGCGTCGCGGTAGTCCTCCTTCAGCGTCACCTGGAGCGAGGCGGGGAGGGGGTTCACCTGGAGGTCGCGGTAGGCGTCGCGGAACTCGACCAGCTCCTGCTGCGCGCGCTGCAGCGCCTGGTCCTCGTCGATGTACGCCACCGAGTCGACCTCGGGGAAGGAGCCGATGTCCTGCGCCGCGAGGGTGATGGTCTCGGGCGGGGTGCCGCGCAGCAGGAACGCCTCGATCTCCACCCGGCTGCTGATGCCGCGCAGGGCCTCCTGCATGTTCACCGCCACGAGCCCGAAGAGCCCGACGGTGAAGAGCGAAAAGGCGATCGTCGTGATCGACAGCGCCGAGAGCATCGGCGCCCGCCGGAAGGACCGGATCGTCTCCCGCGTCATGAGGCTCACGAGATCCCCTCCGTGGCGATCCGCTCCTCGGCGCTGTCGTAGACCAGGCCGCCCTCACGAAGCTCCAGCACCCGGTACTGGGTCTGGCGCACCAGCGCCAGGTCGTGGGTGGCCATGACCACGCAGGTGCCGCCGGTGTTGATGTCGCGGAGGAGCTGGAAGACGCCGCGCGAGGAGCGCTCGTCGAGGTTGCCGGTGGGTTCGTCGGCCAGGAGGATCGGCGGATCGTTCACCAGCGCCCGGGCAATGCCCACCCGCTGCTGCTCGCCGCCGGACAGCTCCGTCGGATAGGCCTTGGCGCGGGAGGCGAGGCCGACCTGGGTGAGCACCCGGTGCACCCGCGTGGGGATCGAGTCGGGGCGGGCGCCGGTCACCTCCAGGGCGAACGCCACGTTCTCCTCCGCGGTGCGGTCCTGCAGCAGCCGGAAGTCCTGGAAGACGATGCCGAGCCGCCGGCGCAGCTTCGGGACCTCGCGCGCGGTGAGGGCGCCGATGTCGAAGCCGGACACCCGGAGCTCGCCGTGCGTCGGGCGCAGGTCGGCGGAAATGAGTTTGAGAATGGTGGACTTGCCGGCGCCGGAATGGCCGGTCAGGAAGGCAAACTCCCCCTTCGCAACATGAAAGGAGAGGTCCTTCACGGCCATCCCGCCCCGCGGGTAGGCCATCGATACCTGCGTAAATCGAATCACGGCTGGAAGATAACTACCTCCCCAACCCCTGCTCCAGATCGGCGATGATATCCTCGGCGTCCTCGATCCCGCAGCTCAGGCGCAGGAAGCCGTCGGGGATCCCGATCCGGGCGCGCTCCTCCGCCGAGAGGCCCCGGTGGGAGGTCAGCCGGGGTTCCGAGATGAGGCTGTCGACGCCGGCGAGGCTCGGCGCGTGGGCAATCAGCTTGAGCTTCTTGAGGAAACGCTCGGCTGCCCGCACCCCCCCCTTGAGCTGCAGCCCGACCATCCCGCCGAAGCCGTCGAGGGCCTCGCGCGCATAGGCGTGATCCGGATGGCCGGGGAGGCCGGGGTAGTGCACCGCCGAGAACTCCGGCTGCGCCGCCGCCCAGGTGGCCACCGCCATGCCGTTCACGTTGTGACGCTCCATCCGGACCGAAAGGGTGCGGAGCCCACGGTCCACCAGCCACGAGGTGTGCGGGTCGATCGACTGCCCCCAGAGCCGCATCAGGCGGGTCACCTCCTCGATGAACGAGGCGGAACCCGCCACGGCGCCGGCGATCACGTCGCTGTGCCCGTTCAGGTACTTGGTGGCGCTGCTGATGACGACGTCGGCGCCGTGCTCGATCGGCCGGAGGTTGACCGGGCTGGCGAAGGTGCCGTCCACCAGGAGCGCGATCCCGAACTCCTTGGTGACGGCCGCGATCGGGGCCAGGTCGATGATCCGGAGCGTCGGGTTGGTGGGAGTCTCCACGAAGATGGCACGGGTCGACTTCCGGACCGACTTCCGCCAGAGCCGGTGCTGGGTCGGGTCCACGTACGACACCTCGATGCCGAACCGGCCCAGCTCGTCGTCGAAGAGGCGGCGGGTGCCCCCGTAGATCCACTCGCTGGCCAGGAGGTGGTCGCCGGGCCGGAGGACCGCCAGGTGGGCCAGCGCCGTGGCGCCCATCCCGCTCGCGAGGAACACCGCCGCCTCGGCCCCCTCGATCAGGGCGTACTTGCGGGCCAGCTCCACCTGGTTCGGGTTGTTGCCGTACCGGGAATAGAGCACCTCCTCGGACGACCCCACCGGGTTGACGAAGGTGGAGCTCTGCATGATCGGGCTGATCACCGGCGTCCAGTCGGCCTTCCGGTGCGGCATGCCGTGGATGGCCAGGGTCGAGAGCCCGGGGCGGCGTCCAGTCATTGCGTGAGGGGGTGGAAGGTGCCGGCCTCGGCGCGCAGCAGGCGCAGGAGCGACAGGGTGAGCAGGGCATCCGCCGCCCGCTCGAGGGTCCAGCCGAGCATGTCGGCAATGCTCCCCGCGTCGCCGGGGCCGAGGCGGAAGACGCAGTGGAACACGCGCACCAGCTCGGGCGTCACCCGCCCGAGGAGCTGGGGCGGCTCGTCCGGCCCCATCACCACGGCGATGGCCAGCGCGTGGTGGTTCAGCACGTGGTCGATGGCCTCGGTGTGATCCTCCCGGGTGCCGAGGAGCATCACGTAGTGGTCGGTGTCGGGATCGGCGTCGAGGAGGAGCTTGGCCACGATCTCGTCGGCGCAGCTGAAGTCGAGGAGCCCCACCTCGGTGAAGTCGAGCATGGTGGTGGGGGCGGTGGAGCCGGCAATGGCCTTCTGGATCCAGCCGCGGACCGCCGCACCGGTGGGGCGGGTCACGAGGTCGCGGTAGGGGGTGGAGACCGTCTCCTGGAGGACGCGGCCGAGGGGAATGGTCTGGATCATCGGGCGCCTCCTTCCTGGGCTGGAATGAGCACCTGGACCTGCGAACCCGGAAAGTAGGGAAGATGCTCCGCGAGGGGAACATCGTCGTCCCACTTCGGCACGATCGAGAGCCGGGCGGTGCCGCTGCGAATCGAGATCTTCCCGTCCCACCGGCTCAGGTAGCGCTTGATCCCGGCCAGGCCCTGGCCCCGGCCCGGGTCCCGGAAGCGGCTCACCCCCTGGATGAGCGCGGCCTCGAGGGCGGCGGCGTCGCCCCAGCGGTCGCCGAACCGCTTGGCCTGGGTGGCCTCCAGGGAGCGGCGAAACCCGAGGCCGGCATCGCTCACCGCGATGACGATGACCCGGCGGCCCAAGCGCTTGCGGAAGTTGTACAGGTGGACCGCGACCCACCCGGAGGTGCCCGCGTGCTCTACAATATTCTGACAAGCCTCCGAAAGCGCCATCGCGAATCCCATGGTGGCCTTCGCCTCGAGGCCCAGCTCGTGGCTCAGCATCCGCGCCGCCCGCTCCTGGATCCGGCCGACCACCTGGTGGACGTCCTCCGACGCCCCGACCGGCGTCACGTCGAGCAGGTGGTCCGCCTCCTCGCTCGTGGCCACCTTCGGCACCTTGCCGTGAATCTCGAAGAGGTCGGCGGCGTGCCGGAAGAACCCGGTGCGGGCCCAGTACCGCCGGACGTCGTCGGAGGCCGGCACGGTGAAGAGCGGCTTTTCGCGGTGGGCCTCGCGGAGCGCCTGCCCCGCGCTCAGCATGCCGATCAGCCCGTAGGGCGAGGCCCAGGTGGCGGCCCGGGCATCGACCAGGATCCGCTCCTCCGGGGGCCAGTCGCCGAACCCCTGCGCGAACTGGTCGAAGGTGCGGTCGTCGAACGACGCGGGCACCTCGACGATCCGGGTCACCGGGTCACCAGCTCGCCGCGGAGGTAGCGGACCAGCCCGCCGGCGCCGCGGTAGGCGGCGTTGCGCGCGGCGAACCCGTTGGCCTCCCGGATCGCGTCCGGGATCGGCGCCCCGGCCAGCAGGCGGGCGCAGCAGGCGGCGCCGAAGACGTCGCCGCAGCCGGTGGGGTCGAGGGTCTCCACCTGGGAGGTCGGCACCAGGGCGGTCCGGACCGACTGCCCCGATGCGACCGATGCCGGCGCGCCCCAGCGCTCCAGCCCGGGCGCGGCCACGTACGCCGTGCCGCGCGCGCCGAGGGTCACCAGCAGCAGCGACACCCCGGCCCCCAGTGCGGCGGCCGACATCCCCATCGGGTCGGGCGAGAGCTGGTGCATTTCGTCCTCGTTGACCTGGATCGCGTCGAAGCACCCGAACCAGGAGGGGGCGTCAGGAAGCGGCTGCAGGACGCGCTCGCCGTCGCGCTGCATGCCGAGAAAGAGGCTGTGCAGGTCGGCGTAGATCGGCCCGCGAAATCCGTGGCGGAGCGCCTGCGCGGTGCCCAGGCACATCTCGAAGCCGGAAATGAAGTTGACGTAGAGGGCGTCGAGGTCGGCCACCAGGGGGCCGAGCTCCGGCCAGGTCCACCCGGGCACCCCCCCCTGCATGCGCTCGCAGCGGCGTTCCGCCGACTGGTACCGGAGCACCACCCGGTTGTTGGGCGCCGGCACCTCGATGCAGCGGGCGCCCAGCGCCAGGTGGGTCAGGGTCCGGAGGAACTCGCCGGCCTGCGGCGCCAGGTCTCGGCCCACGCGGATGAGCGGCACGATTTCCCAGTCGTCATCGAGCGCGGCATCCATCCCGGCCAGCGCGTAGGCGATCCCGCCCCATTCCTCGGTCGGCGGCCCGGCCGGGTCCCGTCCGTGGATGATATCCCACACCATCGTCCCGACGAGCCCGACCCGGCGCATCGGTCAGGCGCCGCGGGTGTCGAGGTAGTGCCGGGCCGCGCCGTAGACGCCGGCCGAGCCGGTCAGCGCGCCCGGCACGATGCGGCACACCTCCACCGCGGGCCGGAAGGCGCGCCGGGTCACCTCGCGGCGGAGCGGGGCGAAGAGGCTCTCGCCCGCGAGGGTGACGCCGCCGCAGACCACCACCACCTCGGGGTTGAAGACGTTGACGAGGTTGGCGATGGCCGCGCCGAGGATGCGGGCGGTGTCCTGCACCACCTCGCGGGCCAGCGGATCCCCCGCCGTGGCGGCCTCGTACACCACCTGCGCGGTCACCGACCGCTTGTCGGCCTCCACGAGGGTCCGGAGCGAACTCTCGGCACCGCGCTCCACCGCCTCGACGGCGCGCAGGGCGATCGCGGGCCCGGACGCGTAGGCCTCGAGGCAGCCGTAGTTGCCGCAGCCGCAGCGGCGGCCGTTCAGCTCGATGGTGGTGTGGCCGATTTCGCCGGCGCAGTCGGAGGCGCCGTGGAAGAGCCGGCCGTCCTGGATGATGCCGCCGCCGATGCCGGTGCCGATGGTGATGCCGATGGCGTGGCGCGTGCCCCGGGCGGCCCCGCGCCAGTGCTCGCCGAGGACGGCGCAGTTGGCGTCGTTGTCCAGCGCGGTCGGCAGTCCGAGCCCCTCGGCCACCCGGTCCCGGAGGGGGAAATCGACCCACCCGAGGTTGGGGGTCAGCAGGACGACGCCGCGACGGGTGTCGAGCGGCCCCGGCGCGCCGACCCCGACACCGGCCACCACGGCACCCGGTACCGCCTTGGCCAGCGCGGCCATCGACCGGCGCCCGAGCGCCAGCATGCGCGCCACCACCCCGTCGGCACCTTCCTCCGCCCGGGTCGGCTCGGTGAAGAGCCCCTCGAGGCGCGCGCCGTCGCCCGACACGCAGCCCGCCACGAGGTTGGTGCCGCCGACGTCGATCCCGAGGACGAAGTCCACGTCAGCGCGCCGTGGCCTGCACGGCGGCCAGCACCTGCCCGACACCGATCGATGTCATGCAGGCGTGATGGCCCATGGGGCAGGTCATCGGTCCGTGCGGCGAACAGGGGCGGCACCAGAGCCCGCGGTGCTCGACGACGGCACTGCGCGAGCCGATCGGGCCGAATCCCTGGGAGGGAGCGGTCGGGCCGAACACCGCCACCACCGGTGTGCCGACCCCCATGGCCAGGTGCAGCGGGGCGGAGTCGTTCGTCACCAGGCGGGTGGCCTTCTCGATCATCGCCGCCGATTCGCGGAGGGTGAGCGCACCCGCCGCCGAATGGGCGCGCCCCGGCGCGGCGGCGGCCACCTGGTCGGCCAGCGGTGCGTCGGCCTCGCTGCCGAGCACCACGATCGGCCCGTCGATCCGCTGCACGAGCTCCGCGTAGCCGGGCCACCGCTTGGTGCCCCAGATCGAGCCGGGCGCCACCGCCACGAACGCGCCCGAGATACCGCGCGCGGAAAGCCAGGCGCCGGCGGCGGCGCGATCGGCCTCCGTAAGCGCGAGGGCGACGGCGGGTGCGGCGGCTCCCGGCTTGGCCGGGCCGGCGAGGGCGAGGATCCGGGAACTCTCGTGGCCGCCGCGCGGCCGCGGGACACGCACGCTGTACAGGATGGCCGCGGGGCTGTCGTCGAACCCGATCCGCTCCGGGATGTGGGCGCTCCAGGCCAGCGCCGCCGACCGCCACGACCGGTGCGGGAGGTACGCTCCGGCGTACCGGCCGGCGGCGAGCCGCTCGGAGAGGCGGCGGAAGCCGCCGATGCCGCGGTCGGCTCCCCGCTTGTCATAGGGAATCACCTGGTGCACCGCCGGGTGCGTGGCGACGAGCTCGGCGGCGGCGGGGGTGGTCACGACGTCCACCGGTCCGTGCGTCGCGGCCAGCCGCGAGAGGAGCGGGGTGGTGAGGACGACGTCACCGAGGAACGCGGTCTGGACGACGAGGACGGGGCCGGGGCGCATGGGCATCAGGGGGTGAGAGGGCTAGTCGACCTTCAGCACGGCCAGGAACGCCTCCTGGGGAATCTCGACCGCGCCGATCTGCTTCATCCGCTTCTTGCCTTCCTTCTGCTTCTCCAGGAGCTTCCGCTTCCGGGTGATGTCGCCGCCGTAGCACTTGGCCAGGACGTCCTTCCGGAAGGCGCTGATCGACTCGCGGGCGATGATCTTCTGCCCGATGGCCGCCTGGATGGCCACCGCGTAGAGCTGGCGCGGGATCAGTTCCTTGAGCTTTTCCGCCACCTTGCGTCCGTACTCGTAGGCTTTCTCCCGGTGGATGATGACGCTGAAGGCGTCAATCTGGTCTCCGTTGAGCAGCATGTCGAGCTTGACCAGCTCCGACACCCGGAAGTCGGACATCTCGTAGTCGAGCGAGGCGTAGCCCCGGCTCACCGACTTCAGCCGGTCGTAGAAGTCGAGGACGATCTCCCCCAGCGGGAACTCGAAGTCGAACTCCACCCGCGTCGTGTCGATGTAGTGCATCCCGTTGTAGATGCCGCGGCGGTCCTGGCCCAGCTTCATGATGGCGCCGATGTAGTCCGCCGGCGCCATGATGCGGGCCTTCACGTACGGCTCCTCGATCCGGTCGATCGACGCGGGGTCGGGGAGGTTGGTCGGGTTCGAGAGCACCAGCATCTCGCCGTCGGTCCGGTAGACGTGGTATTCCACCGTCGGCACGGTGGTGATCAGGTCGAGGTTGAACTCCCGCTGCAGCCGCTCCTGGACGATCTCGAGGTGCAGGAGCCCCAGGAACCCGCACCGGAAGCCGAAGCCGAGGGCGGTGGAAGCCTCGGGCTCGTAGTTGAGCGAGGCGTCGTTGAGCCGCAATTTTTCCAGCGCGTCCCGGAGGTTCTCGTACTGGTCGGAATCGGTCGGGTACACCCCGGCAAAGACCATCGACTTGACGATCCGGTACCCCGGGAGCAGCTGGGCGGCCCGGTGGTCGGCGTCGAGGATGGTGTCGCCGACCCGCGCGTCGCGCACGTCGCGGAGGCTGGCCACCAGGTAGCCCACCTCCCCCGCCTCCAGCACCTCGGCCTGCCGCTGGCCGAGCTGCAGGTAGCCCACCTCCTCGACCCGGTAGCGCTCGTCGGCGTGGGAGCCGAAGGCGATCTCCATCCCGGGGCGCACCGCGCCGTCCACCACCCGGATGCTGGGGATCGCGCCGCGGTAGCGGTCGTAGTACGAGTCGAAGATCAGCGCCCGCAGCGGGGCGGCCTCGTTCCCCCTGGGCGGCGGCACCCGCGCCACGATCTCCTCGAGGAGCTCCGGGATGCCGGTGCCCTCCTTGGCGGAGACCGACAGGATCTCGGCCCGGCGGGCGCCGATGAGGTCGATGATTTCCTGCGCGCGCCGCTCCGGTTCCGCCCCCGGCAGGTCGATCTTGTTGAGGACCGGGATGATTTCGAGGCCGGCGTCGAGCGCGAGGAAGAGGTTGCTCAGCGTCTGGGCCTGGATGCCCTGCGACGCGTCCACCACCAGGATGGCGCCCTCGCAGGCGGCCAGCGACCGCGACACCTCGTACGTGAAGTCCACGTGCCCGGGGGTGTCGATCAGATTGAGCTCGTACTCGGCGCCGTCCCGCGCGGTGTAGCTCATGCGGACGGCGTTCAGCTTGATGGTGATGCCCCGTTCGCGCTCGAGGTCCATCGTGTCGAGCAGCTGCTCGCGCATCTGCCGTTTCTGCACCGCGCCCGTCGCCTCGATGAGGCGGTCGGCGAGGGTGGACTTGCCGTGGTCGATGTGCGCCACGATGCAGAAATTCCGGATGCGGGCCTGGGACATGGGCGCAAATATAACGGTGCCCCGGTCACGCCGAGCCGGCCAGTTCCTCCAGTCGGGCCATGGCCCGGCGCAGGTGGGGAATGACGATGCTGCCGCCCACGATCAGGGCCACGCCGAACACCTCCAGGAACTCCTCGTGCGTCACCCCCTCCTCTCGGCAGCGCACCACGTGGTAGGTGATGCAGTCGTCGCAGCGGAGCACCATGCTCGACACCAGCCCGAGCATCTCCTTCGTCTTGACCCCCAGCGCCCCCGCCTCGTAAGCGCGTCCGTCGAGCGCGAAGAACCGGTTGATCGTCAGGTTGCCGGCGTCGAGGATCTTCGCGTTCATCTGCTCGCGGAAGGCGCGGAAGTCGGCGAGGGAACCGGGGCTGGCGTCGGGCATCGGAGGGTCCGGGGGTGGCAGGGTGGGGGCGGGAACGACTCAGGGGGCGCCGAGGCGCCCCCTGAATGATAACGCGGCCCTCCGCCCCCGGATCAGCGGGCGGAGCGCACCTGCTCGAGCGCCCCCGGGTTCCACGTCGGTCGCGTGGCGCCGTTGCCGACCGCCTGCCCCATCCAGAAGACGAGCTGCAGCAGCCGCGACTCCTTCTCGGCGTTGATCTTGTCCGGCGAGTCGCCCGGCTGGTGGTAATCGGGGTGGTGGCCGCTGGTGAAGTAGATGATCGGCACCCCGCTGCGGGCAAAGTTGTAGTGGTCCGACCGGAAGAAGCGCCGCTCCTGCGGCGACGTGTCGTCCACCGGGGTCATGTGGAGGTCGGGGTGGGCCGCCGCCACCGAGTCCAGCGTCGGGCCGAGGCTCGAGAACTTGGGCCCGATGGTCTCGACGGTGTCCGGCCAGTTCCGGCCGATCATGTCCATGTTGAGATTGGCCACGATGCTGTCGAGCGGCACCGGCGGGTGCGCCGTGAAGTACGCGCTCCCCCAGAGCCCCTTTTCCTCGCCGCTCACGGTCAGGAAGATGAGCGACCGCTTCGTGGCGGCGTGCTTCCGGGTGAACGCCTCCGCCAGCTCGACGATCCCCACGGTGCCGGAGCCGTCGTCGTCCGCGCCGTTATTGATGCTGTCCGGCCGGCCCGGGCTGATGCCGATGTGATCCATGTGCGCCGAGAAGACCACGTACTCGTGCCGGAGCGCCGGGTCGGTGCCGTCCAGGATGCCGACCACGTTGGGCGCGGTGGTGGTGCCCAGGATCGTGTCGGCCACCATCACGGTGGCGCCCCAGTCGGGCATCGGCATGAACATCGGCGCCGTGGCGCTGCGGAGCTGGGTCAGGAGGTCGGCCGCCTGGGGGTAGGTGGCGGTGATGGCGGCCTGGGGAATCTCGAAGACCAGGGGGATGCCGCCCTGGCGCGCGGCCGCGCCGCCGCGGGACACCGTCACCCGGCCGGCCCGCGCCGCCTCGGCGGCCACCACGGCAGTGTCCCGGTCGCTGATCGCGATCACCCCGGCCATTCCGGTGGTCATCGCCTTGATGACCACCGCGTTGGCGTACCGCGGCACGTCCTTCCAGTCCACGACCCAGACCAGGAAGCTGCCCCGAAGGAGGCTGTCCGCCGGGAACTTCGCCGGGTCGGGCGGGCCTCCCATCAGGAACATCCCCCCGGACACCGGCGCTCCGGCAGGCTCGCCGGAGTGCTGGAGGACCGACGTCGTGAAGGGGATGATGATGGTGCTGAGGTCGGTCAGGTTGGCGAACTCGATGTACGACCGGTCCGCCTGGAGCTGGCGCCGGACCAGGGGATAGCGCTGCAGGTAGGTGCCGCTGTCACCCCCGGGCCGGAGGCCGAACGACTTGAACTGCCCCGCGATGTAGGCCGCCGCCGACTCCAGGCCCGGGCTCGGCGTGTCGCGGCCCATCATGGAGTCGTCGGCGATGATCCGGATCCGCCGGGCGACGTCCGGCTCGGTGATCGACTGGGCGGCCTTCCGGACGTCCTTCGACTGCGCGGCGAGCGGTGCCCCCGCCGCCCCGACCAGCAGGACGGCGAGGACTCCGGCGAGGCTCCGCCTCACGACGCGGGCTTGGGGGGCTGCACGATCTTCGCGTAACTCTCCGGGTTCCACTGCGGCCGTTCCGGGTTGTTCGCGATGGCCTGCCCGAGGTAGAAGAGCAGCTGCAGGATCCGGGACTCCTTGTCCGAGTTGATCTTGTCCGGGGAGTCGGAGACCTGGTGGTAGTCCTCGTGCACGCCATTGAAGAAGAAGAGGATCGGCACGCCGTGCTTGGCGAAGTTGAAGTGGTCCGAGCGGCCGTAGAAGTTCTCCTCCGGCCACTTGTCGTCGATGGCCGTCATGCCGAGCTCGGGGTGCTGCGCGTTCACCGCCTCGAGGGTCTGGCCCAGGTCCGAGTGCTCGCGGCCGATCGCCACGATGGTGTCGGGCCAGTTGCGGCCGATCATGTCGATGTTGAGGTCGGCCACCATGTCCTTGATCGGCACCGTCGGGTGGGAGGCGAAGTAGTCGCTGCCCCACAGCCCCTTCTCCTCGCCGCTCACCGTGATGAAGAGGACCGAGCGCTTCGGGCGGGCGCCGGGCTGGCTGAACGCCTCGGCGAGCTCGATCACGCCCACCGTGCCGGAGCCGTCGTCGTCGGCGCCGTTGTTGATGCTGTCGGCCTTGCCGGAGGAAATGCCGACGTGGTCCATGTGCGCGGAGTAGACCAGGTACTCGTTCTTCAGCTTCGGGTCGCTGCCCTCGAGGATGCCGATGGTGTTCGGCGCGGTGGTCTTGTTGAGGACCGTCTCCTTGAGGTCGAGCATGACCTTGAGCGAGGCGTTGTCCAGCACCACCATCCCCGTCTCCGCCCGGATCTTGGCGACGTCCACGCCGCCGGCCGACAGCACCGTGGCGAGCCCGGCGTCATTCACGTCGACGAGGGGGGCCCGGCTCTCGTTGCCGGCCATGCGGACGCCCTTGCGGTAGGGCGGCTTCATCCGGGTGGCCCAGGCGGCCGAGTCCCGGTTCGAGAGGATGACGATGCCGGCGGGCTCCATGCGGAAGATCGAGCCCAGCTGCGAACCCCAGCCGCCCGCCACCTGGCCCTTGCTGTAGTCGAACACCAGGAGGACGATCTTCCCCTTGGCGTCCACCTTCTCCAGCGCCGCCGGGTCCGCGACGCCGCCGAGCACGACGACGGCACCGCCGATTTCCTTGTCCGGCGGCGTCCCGAACAGGAAGCGTGCGTTGGTCGAGAAGTCGGCGTGCACATGCTTGCCGCCGGCCATGAAGCCGACGTGGGACGCCGCGGCGTCGAACTGCGTCTGCACGATCTCGTAGCGCTGGAACCAGGTGCCCTTCTCCCCGCCGGGCTTGAGCCCGAACGACTTGAACTGGTCGGCGACATACTGCGCCGTCATCTCGAGGCCCGGGCTCGGCGTGTCGCGGCCCATCATCGAGTCGTCGGCGATGATATTGATGCGCTTCGCCACGTCGGCCGCGGTGATGCTGGCGGCGGCCTTCTTGACCGCGGCCGACGCCGGCGGCACCACGGAGGCCGGCGCCTGGGCCGCGAGCGGGGAGGCGGCAACGAGGGCGAGGGTGAGCAGGTGTCTCATGCGTGATCTCGTGATAAGAGGGTCAGGAATACGGAACAGCCCGGCAGGCAACCTACGCTCGCCGGGCCCGGTGTCGCTACGGGGCTGGAGCGCCCGGAGTTTCAGGGGCCCCGTCGCTTCAGCCGGGGCTCGCCCGTGCCGGCGGGAGGGGCGGTGCGCGCGGGTGCCGGCCGGGGCGGCCGGGGCGCCGCGCCGGCCGAGGCCTTGGAGGCTGGCCGGCTCGCCTGCGGCTTCGGGGCCGCGGAGGGCGTGGCGGCAGCGGATGGCGTGTCGGCGGGCTTCCGGCCCGGGTCCACGGAGGGCTTCGGCGCCGGCTTCGACGGTTCCTGGGCCGGCACCGCCCTGGGCCGTTCCCGAACGGGTGTGGACGGGGGGCCCTGGACCGCGATCACCGCGAGCGCCACCAGCGATATCAGCACGAAACCTCCGGCACGAGACGAACGTCGAGAGGAAGCGAGTCAGGCACGGCGCATGCCACCCCCTCGACCTTCCATAATCCCATTCCCCACAATCATTTGCGCACCCCGCCCCGGCGCCTGCATTCCGGTTGCCTGTCCTCACCCGGGCACATTCGGGCGTCGCGTTGACTTCCCGCGCCGTTCCCCGGTACGTTGCCGCCCGCATGAGCACCACGCACGGCGCAGCCAGAATCGACCTGCTCGATCCCTTCGAGGTTTCACGCCTCGGCGGGCTTGAAGTCGTGACTGAAGGTCTCGTCGAGGGGTTTCTCGCCGGGCTGCATCGCTCCCCCCGCCGCGGATTTTCGGTCGAGTTTGCCGAGCACCGGATGTACCAGCCGGGCGACGAGCTCCGCTACGTGGACTGGAAGCTCCTCGGCCGGAAGGACCGGCTGTACGTGAAGCAGTTCGAGGAGGAGACCAACCTCCGCGCCATGGTCGTCCTCGACGCCAGCCGCTCGATGGCCTGGTCGGGCGACCCCGGCCAGCGACTCTCCAAGTTCGAGTACGCCCGGCGGCTGGTGGCCGCCCTGTCGCTGGTCCTCCTCCGGCAGCGCGACGCCACCGGGCTCGTCGTCTTCGACGACGCCATCCGCGCCAACCTCCCACCCCGCGTGAGCCGGGCGCACTGGATGCGCCTCCTCGCCGCCCTCGCCGGCGCGACGCCGGGGCACCTGACCGCCGCCACCTCCGCCCTCCAGGGAGTGATCGAGCGCCTCCGGCGGCGCGGGCTCGCGGTGCTGGTGTCCGACCTGCTGCTCGACCGGGAGCCGACCCTTCGCGCGCTCAAGTTCCTGCGTCACCGGGGCCATTCAGTGCTGGTGCTGCACATCCTCGACCCCGCCGAACTCGAGCTCGACGGCCCGGCGGAGGTGCGCCTGGAGGACCCGGAATCGCTCGAGGCGGTGATCCTCCGCCCGAGGGACTGGGCCGAGGTCTACCGCGGCGCCGTCGGTGAGGTGATGTCGAGCTGGCGGCTGGCGCTCCGCCGCGAGGGGATCCGGTACCATCCCATCCGGACCGACGCCCCGTTCGGCAGGGCGCTCCGGGAGGCCCTTGTCCGGCCGGGCGGGATCACGTGATCGGTTTCCTCGCGCCGGCCTGGCTCTGGGCACTCCCGGCCGTCTTCCTGCCGCTCATCCTGCACCTCGTGGCGCGTCGTCAGCCGCCGACCCTCCCCTTTCCCGCCGTGCGATACCTGCAGCAGGTCACCCGCGACCACCAGCGCCGGCTCAAGCTGCGGAACTGGCTCCTGCTGCTGGTGCGCACCCTGCTGATCCTGACGCTGGTGCTCGCCGCCGCCGGGCCCACCGTGGCGCGCGACGGCCTGGCAGGCCACGCGCCCGCCGCCCTGGTGCTCGTGGTCGACAACTCCCCCAGCAGCGGAGCCGTGGGCGGCGGGACCCCGATGCTCGACCGCCTGAAGGCCGCCGCGCGGGAAGTGCTCGCCAAGGCCACCGGGGAGGACGCCATCTGGCTCGTGACAGCCACCGGGGTGGCGCGACGCGCACCGGCGGCGCTCCTCCGCGCCGCGGTCGATTCGCTCGAACCGTCCGATGTGCGCCTCGACCTCGGCACCGCCGTGAGCCAGGCCGGTGACCTGCTGGCCAACGATGACCGGCCCGGCGAGGTGATCGTCCTCTCCGACCTCCAGGCCAGCGCGGTGACCGCAGCCGCCGTGGCCGTCCCGGTGCTGGTGGCACTGCCGGAGGCCGCACCGCCTCCCAACCTGGGAATCGCCAGGCTCGAGCCGGGGCCCCAGCCCTGGCCGACGGGAGAAAACCGGGTCCGCGCGCTGCTCGGCGGGGACACTGGGCGCGCCACGCCGATGACGATGCACCTCGGCCCCCGCGCCGGCCGCCCGATGCTGGCGGAAGCCGGGAGGGTGGTGGAGGCCCCCTTGACGGCCCCCGGGCCCGGATGGTGGCCGCTCGTGGCCACCCTCGACCCGGATGAGTTCCGGGCCGACGACCAGTGGCAGACGCTCGTGCGCGTCCAGCCGGTGGCCGCGGCGCAGTGGAACCCGGGCGACAGGTACCTCGCGGCGGCGGCCGCGACGCTGCTGGACGGGGGACGCCTGCGCCCCGGCACGGCGGTGACGCTCGGGTGGCTCGGGCCGGGCCCATCCATCGTGGAGCCGCCGGAGGACCTGGCCGCCCTCGGTGCCCTCAACCGCTCGCTCGAGCGCCGGGGCGTTTCCTGGCGATTCGGGGGCCCGGTGCTCACTGAGCAGCTGAGCGACAGCGGCGCCCTCGTCGGCACCGTCCGGGTGCACCGGCGGCTGCGCCTCCAGCAGACCGGTGGGGCGCCACGCGGCATCGAGGCAACGGTCGGCGGGGAGCCGTGGATCGTCCGCTCGGCGGACGTCGTCCTCCTGGGCAGCCGGTTCGACCCAGCATGGTCGGCGCTGCCGACCTCGGCCGGTTTCGTTCCGCTGGTGGACGTCCTGGCCAACCGCGTCGTGCGCGGTGAGCAGGCGCTGCTCAACGGCACGCCGGGAGACCCGGTCTTCCTCCCCGACGCGGTCGAGGAGGTGTTCGAAGGGGCGCGCTCCTGGCGGGTCGAGGGTGGCGCGCCCTGGCGGCCCCCCGGCAGGGGAACCTTCCTCCTCCGCAACGGCGCCGACACCATCGGCGCGCTCGCGGTGAACCTCGACCCCCGTGAGTCGCTCCTGGCCACCGCCACCGCCGCGCAGGTGAGGGCGGCGTGGCCGTCGGCTCGCGTGGTGGAGCTGGCGGAGGTGCGGAGTGCCGCCTTCGGGGCCGGCGCGCGCGGGCATTTCCGCGCGCCGCTCCTCCTCCTGGCGCTCTTCCTCGGCCTCGTCGAGGTGGCGCTGGCGAGCGGCCGGAGGAGCGCCGCATGACGCTGAAGGTGCTTCTCGATGCGCTCGACCGGACGCCGACGGCGCTCAACCTGGCGGAACGACTCCCTCCGCGCGGCGGCAGGCTCACCCTCGACGGCCTGCCGGGATCGAGTGCGGCGGCCGTGGTGGCGTGGCTGGCCCGGCGGTTTCCGGAACGACTCTTCGCGGTCGTCACCGCCACCCCCGCCGAGGCGGAGCGCTGGCTGAACGACCTGCTGCGTCTCACCGACGCGCCGGTGGCGCTCTACCCGCAGCGGGAGGGATTGGGGGAAGAGGAGCCGCACCACGAGATCGCCGGCGAGCGGGTCGAGACCCTCCAGGCGCTCGTGGAGGGGCGGGTTCGGGTGCTGGTCACCACGGCGCGGGCCTCCGCGGAACGGACCGGGGTGCCCGCGTGGCTCCGCGCCGCCACCCTCCGGCTGGCGCCCGGGCGGCCGGCGACCCCCGGGCTGACCGAGGTGGTGCAGCGGCTGGAAGGGATGGGATACCGCCGCGTCCCGACCGTGACCGAAGTCGCGGAGTTCAGCGTCCGGGGCGGCATCGTGGATGTGTACGGATTCGGGATGACCACGGCGGCCCGCTGCGAGTGGTGGGGAGACACCCTCGCCTCGCTGCGCAGCTTCGACCTGACCACCCAGCGCTCGCTGGAGGACCTCGACGAGATCACGGTGCTGCCGGTCGGCGGCGCGCCGAGGCAGCGGGCTGCGCTTCCGGAGGGGAAGCCGTCGCGCAGCTCCCTCTTTGAGTTGCTGGCCGCCGACACGCTCCTGGTGGAGGAAGCCGAGGGCCCCGATGCCGACGAGGTCGAGCGGGCGTGGGCCGAGGCGGCGCATCACCTGGAGCTGTCGCGGCGGATGGGGGAGGATGTGCCGGGCCGGGAGGAGCTCTATGAATCGCCGGCGCGCTGGCGAGAGCGGCGGGACGCCTACGCGCGCGTCGTCCTCCGGGGGGAGCCGGTGGACCTGCAGATGGGATTCCTGCCGCCGGAGCGCATCGACCGCGAGATCCCCCGGCTCCGCGCGATCCTGGCCGGGGGCCAGCCGACGCTCCTCCTCTGCGACAACGAAGGGCAGCTGGAACGGCTCGAGGAGCTGCTGAGCGAGGGGCACCGCGGTCCCCACGCGTCCATGGCGGTGGGAGCGCTCGACGGCGGCTTCGTCCTGCCCTCGCTCCGGGTCCTGACCGATCACGAGATCTTCCGGCGCGCCCGCCGGCTGCGCCGCCCCCGCCGGTACCGCCAGGCCGCGCCCACCGCCGCCACCGGGGCGCTCGCCGCGGGCGACTACGTGGTCCACCTCGACCATGGCATCGGGGTGTACCGCGGGATCGACACGATCACCGTCGGCGGCGGGCTCCTCGAGGTGGCGGTCGTGGAGTACGAAGGGGGCGACCGGCTGAACGTCCCCCTCTACCGGCTGGACCAGCTCGAGCGGTACCGGTCGGCGGGCGAGGACGGCGACCGGCCGCCGCCGAAGCTGCACCGCCTGGGCGGCCCCGCGTGGAAGCGCACGCGGGAGAAGACCCGGCAGGCCATCCGGCAGATGGCGGCGGAGCTGCTCGAACTCTACGCCCGCCGGACGGTGCAGGCCGGCTTCGCCTTCCCCCCCGACACCAAGTGGCAGCGGGAGCTCGAGACCAGCTTCCTGTACGAGGATACGGTCGACCAGACCCGGGCGGTCGAGGAGGTGCGGCGGGACATGGAGCGCCCGGTGCCGATGGACCGCCTGCTCGTGGGCGACGTCGGCTACGGGAAGACCGAGGTGGCGGTGCGCGCGGCGTTCAAGGCGGTGCAGGGCGGGAAGCAGGTCGCGGTACTCGTCCCGACGACCATCCTGGCCGAGCAGCATGGGCGCACCTTCACCGAGCGGATGGCGGACTTTCCGGTGAAGGTCGAGGTGCTCTCCCGCTTCCGGAGCGCGCGCGAGCAGAAGGCCGCGCTGGCCCGGCTCGCCTCGGGGGAGACCGACGTGGTGATCGGCACCCATCGGCTGCTCTCCCCCGACGTCACCTTCAAGGACATCGGGCTCCTCATCGTGGACGAGGAGCACCGGTTCGGGGTGAAGCACAAGGAACGCCTGAAGGCGCTCCGCCTCGCGGTGGACGTCCTGACGATGACCGCCACGCCGATCCCCCGGACCCTCCACCTCTCGCTGTCGGGGATGCGGGACCTGACCCTGATCGAGACGCCGCCCCGGGACCGGTCCCCGATCCTCACCTTCGTGGAGCCCTGGGATGACGCCCTCCTGGAGGAGGCGTTCGCCCGGGAGCTCGACCGCGGGGGACAGGTGTTCATGGTGCACAACCGGATCGAGACCATCGACACCTACGCGGCGCGGGTGCGGGCGCTGGCCCCGCGGGCGCGGGTCGGGGTGGCGCACGGCCAGATGCCGGCCGACGAGCTGGAGTCGGTCATGCAGCGGTTCGTGGCCGCCGAGCTCGACATCCTGGTCTCGACGATGATCGTGGAGTCCGGGCTCGACGTGCCGAACGCGAACACGATGGTGGTCCACGATGCCCACCGGTTCGGCTTGGCGCAGCTCTACCAGCTGCGGGGGCGGGTCGGCCGGAGCCACCGCCGGGCCTACTGCTACCTGCTGGCCCCCGACGAGGTGGACCTGCTCGCCGAGGAGCGCCTCAAGGTGCTGGAGCACCACAGCGACCTTGGCGCCGGCTACCGCATCGCCCTGAAGGACATGGAACTGCGGGGCGCGGGCAACCTGCTTGGCGCCGAGCAGTCGGGGCATGCGCACGCGGTGGGGTTCGATCTGTACATGCGCTGGCTGGAGGAGACGGTGCAGGCGCTCAGGGGCACGGGGGGGCTGGAGGATCCGGCCCCGCCGGAGGTCGTGCTCGACCGCCCGGCCCGGCTGCCGGACAGCTACGTGGCCGACGACGAGTCCAAGCTGGACATCTACCGCCGACTGGCGCGAGCGGGGTCATCTGGCGACATTCAAGGGCTTGGCGCGGAACTCCGGGAGCGGTTCGGACCGCTGCCTCCGGAGGCGGAAACGCTGCTCAACCTGAGCCGCCTGCGCGCGGTCGGCGCACGGCTCGGCGTCCAGCACGTGGTGGCGCGCGGCGACGAAGCGCGGCTCACCTTCCGTGCCGGCACCGCGCCGCGGATGGCCGGGCTCGCCGCCGCGCTGGACGACGTCCAGCTGGCGGCCGATGTCCGGCGCACCGTGCCGCTCTCGCTCCGCTTGACGCGCCTCGGCGGCGAAGCGCTGCTTCCCGCCCTGGTACGCGCCCTTGAAATGGTTCGGGCCTAGGGGCCCGTCGTGTACTTCCAAACTGGAGACATCATGCGCAGGATCGTACTGGCAGCCAGCGTGCTCGTGGTCGCGGGCTGTTCGAACCTTGGAGACCTCTTCTCGGCGCACGCCGACGTCGCCGCCACGGCCGCGGGGCAGGAACTCACCGCCGAGGCGCTGGCCGCCATGATGGGCAAGGCCAAGGGCGCGCAGATGAACGCCCAGACGGCCGAGTTCATCGCCGGGGTATGGAGCGACTACACCCTGTTCTCGCAGGCGGTGGCGCGGAACACCCTCAACACCGACTCGGCGACGGTGGCCACGGTCCTCTGGCCCCAGGTGGCCGAGGCGAAGGTCTCGGTGTGGTACGACACCCTGGCGTCGCGCCGGGAGCAGATCCCGGAGGCGGTGGCCGACAGCGCTTTCGTGGCCGACACCGCCCGCGCGCTGCAGCACATCCTCTTCGGCGTCCAGTCCACCGCCTCCCCCGCCGAGCGCGCCGAGGCCCGCAAGAAGGCGCAGGCCGCGCTGGCCCAACTCAAGGCCGGCGCCAGCTTCGAGGCGCTCGCCACGCAGCTCTCCGACGACCCGGGCAGCAAGCAGAACGGCGGATGGTACCCGCCGGCCAAGCCCGGCTCGTACGTGACGGCCTTCGACTCCGCCGCCTGGCGCCTGGCGCCCGGCCAGATGAGCGGCCTGGTCGAGACTCCCTACGGCTATCACATCATCCGCCGGCCGACGATGACGGAGTCCCGGACCCGCGTCCTCGCGTACCTGATCCAGAGCGCCTCCGCGCGGCTCGACAGCATTTACATGGACAGCCTGGCCCTCAAGTCCAACCTGACGGTCAGCTCCGACGCCCCCGCGCTGATGCGAAGCGGCCTCGCCGACCGGAGCGGCATGCGCGGCTCCCGGAAGACGCTCGCCAAGTACACCGGCGGCACCCTCACGGTGGGCGAATACCTCCGCTGGCTGAGCGCGCTGCCGCCGCAGTTCTCGGCCCAGGTGAAGGACGCCCCGGACGAGCAACTGAACCGCTTTGCCCGGGCGCTCGGCACCAACCAGCTCCTGCTCCGCCAGGCCGATTCGGCCGGGGTCACGCTCTCGCCGGACCAGTGGCAGGCCATGCAGGCGACCTACCTCGGCGTCGTCGACACCCTCAAGATGAACATCGGGCTCGGGCCGGACGTGATCGACCCGAGCGCCTCCGTGGCCGAGCGGGAAAAGGCCGCGCAGCTCCGGGTGGACGCCTACTTTGACGAAGTCTTCGCGCAGCGCGCGCGGCTCCGGCCGCTGCCGGGCGCCCTCGGCGAGGTGCTGCGTGACCAGGAGGGCGGGAAGATCAGCCAGCCGGGCATCACCCGCGCCGTGGAGCTGGCCGCCGCTGCCGCCGCCGTGAACGGCGCGCCGGGCGCCGCCCCCGCCGGCGGGGATCCCAACGCCGCGGTCCGTCCCGCCGCCGGCCCGCCGCCGATCAGCGCGCCGCCGGCCGCCACACCGCCGGCGGCGCAGCCGTAGGCATGCGACGCCCCGTCCTCACGCTGGCCTTCCTCCTCGTCGCGGCGGCCCCGGCAGCCGCGCAGGGGGAGTCCGTCGTGGTGGACAAGGTGCTGGCCGTGGTGGGAAACAAGCCGCTCCTCCAGTCCCAGGTGGAGGAGGACATCTTCTCCCGCCAGGCCCAGGGGGCCAAGCTCCCGGACCTGAACTCCCCCGAGATGCAGGCCCTCCGCTCCCAGGTGCTCGGCGACCTGATCAACCAGGAACTCCTGGTGCAGGAGGCGCTGCGCGACACCTCGATCAAGGTCACCGATCAGGAGGTCGCCTCCCGGGTCGAGCAGCAGATCAAGCGGGTCCGGGGCGGGTTCACCAGCGAGGTGGACTACCGGGCCGAGCTCAAGAAGGCGGGGTTCGGGAGCCCGGAGGAGTACCGCCGCTGGCTCACGGAACAGCAGCGCCGCGGCGCGCTCCAGGAGGCGCTGATGACCTCCCTCCGGGACCGCGACAAGCTCAAGCCGGTGGCGCCCACGGAGGAGCAGATGCGGGCGTTCTTCGAGTCGCGCAAGGCGAGCCTCGGGAAGCGCCCCGCCACCCTCTCGTTCAAGCAGATCGTCTTTGCCCCGCAGGCGGACTCGGCATCGAAGGCGAGCGCCCGGGCGCTCGCCGACTCGATCGCCGCCGCGCTGCGGGAGGGCGCCGACTTCGCCACGGCGGCCCGCCGGTTCTCGCAGGACCCCGGGTCGGCGCAGCAGGGCGGCGACCTCGGCTGGCTCCGGCGGGGCCCGCCGCTGGCGCCGGAATTCGAGAAAGTCGCCTTCGCGCTCAAGCCCGGCGTCATCTCGAATCCCGTCGAGTCCCCCTTCGGGTACCACATCATCCAGGTCAAGCGGGTCCAGCCCGCCGAAATCGACGTGCGGCACATCCTGATCATGCCGCAGGTGACCGATGCCGACGCCGCCGCGGCCCGGCAGCGCGCCGAGTCGGTGGCGCTCGAGGTTCGCGGCGGGGCGCCCTTCGATTCGCTGCAGCGGGTCTATCACGACCAGGCGGAGGAACGCGAGGCCAAGCTGGTGGCGCTCACGCAGCTCCCGCCGGCCTACCAGGCGGCGCTCGCCCACGTCGATTCGGGCTCGGTGGCGCCGATCTTCACGCTCGACGCCCCGAACAACCGGAGCAAGTTCGTGGTCGCGTACGTCCTCGCGACCACGGCGGAGGGGGAGGTGTCCTACGACGACGTGCGTGACGCCATCCGCAACGCCCTCAGCAAGCAGCTCGCCGAGCAGCGCTACGTCGAGCAGCTGCGGAAGTCCGCCTACGTCGAGATCCGCGAGCCGTGAGGCCCCGGATCGCCGTCACCCTCGGCGATCCGCGCGGCATCGGGCCTGAGGTCACGGCCCGGGCGCTGGAGGCGCCGCTCGACGCCGAGGTGACGGTCATCGGCGCCGACGACCAGGTCGCCGCCATCCGGGCGGACCACAGGATCGCCATCGGCTCGTGGGGCCTGGGCTCCGGGGAACAGCTCCCCGCGACCCCGGGCCCCTCGCGCGTGGTGCAGGCGGGGCGCCTGGCGGGGCACGCCATCGAGCGCGCCGCCGCCCTGGCGATGAGCGGCGCGGTGGACGCGATCGTCACCGCGCCGATCAACAAGCAGGCGCTCCACCAGGCGGGGTTCCGGTTCCCGGGACACACCGAATGGCTGGCCGAACTGGCGGGCGGCGCCGACGTGGCGATGATGCTGGCCTCCGACCGCCTGCGCGTGGTGCTGGTCACCACGCACGTGGCGCTCCGGGACGTGCCGGCTCTGGTGACCACCGAACGGGTGATCCGGATCGGGCGGGTGGCCGAGCGTGCGTTACGCGAGTGGTTCGGGCTGACCGCGCCCCGGCTCGCCCTCTGCGCCCTCAACCCGCACGCCGGGGAAGGGGGCCTCTTCGGCGACGAGGACGGGCGGGTCCTGCGGCCGGCCGCGGAGGCGCTCGGCGCTGCAGGGCCCCTGCCGGCGGACACCGTCTTCGTGCGGGCCATGCGGGGGGAGTTCGACGCGGTGCTGGCGCCCTACCACGACGTGGGCATGACCGCCATCAAGGTGGCGTCGTTCGGGAGCGCGGTGAACGTGACGCTGGGGCTGCCGTTCCCGCGGACCAGCCCCGATCACGGCACGGCGTTCGACATCGCGGGCACCGGCCAGGCGGATCCGGCGAGCATGCGGGCGGCGATCGAGATGGCGGTATTGCTTGGGGAACAGCGGAGGGAGGAGAAAAAGGTCTAAGTCCTCAAGTCCTCTTTCTCCTTTCTCTCATCGGTCGTCGTCATCCTCACCTCATTCACCCTCCTTCCCTCCATCGACACGATCTCGAAGCTCCGGGTCCCCACCACGACCCGGTCGCCCACCCGCGGCAGCCGCCCGAGTTCCCCGAACAGGAAGCCGCCCAGCGTGGTGTAGTTGCGGTCGTCGATCTCGGCATGCCACTCGGCGTTGAAGTCCGAGAGGGTCATGGCGCCGTCGAGGAGGGGAGACCCTTCGGGCGCCGCCGGCGCGGTCTCGGGGGAGTCGTGCTCATCGTAGATCTCCCCCACGATCTCTTCCAGCAGGTCCTCCATCGTCACCAGCCCCGCGGTCCCGCCGTACTCGTCGAGGACGAGCGCGAGGTGGGTCTTGAGCCGTTTCATGTCGGTGAGGACGTCCTCGACCTCGCGGGTGCCCGGCACGAAGAGCGGCTCGCGGCGGATGCTCCCGACGGTGGCCGCAGGGTTGGCGCGGAGGGCGCCGAGGACGTCCTTGGCGAGCACGACGCCGACGATCTCGTCGAGGCTCGACACGTAGACCGGGTAACGGGAACGCCCGGCGGTGGCGATGATGTCCGCCGCCTCCGTCACCAGCAGGTCGGCGGCCAGTGCAACGATCTGGGTGCGCGGCGTCATCACCTCTTCGGCGGACTTCTCGCTGAACTCGAACACCCCTTCGAGGAGCCGGGCGTCCTCCTTCTCCATCGTGCCGCCGCTCTGGCTCTGCTCGACCAGCATCCGGATCTCCTCGGTGGAGTGCAGGCGCTCGTGGTCCCCCGGCGGCTTGATCTTGAGGAGGCCGAGGAGCCAGTTGGCGGTGCCGTTGAGGAGGGAAATCGGGCCGGCCATGAGCCAGCCGAAGCCGATCAGGGGCCCCGCCACCCAGCGGCTGACGTCCTCCGGGTAGAGGAGGGCGAGCGACTTCGGGACCAGCTCACCGAGGATGATGTGCAGGGCGGTGATGATGGCGAAGGCGGTGGCCGCCGAGACGGCGTGGGTGGTCCAGATCGCCGCGGTCTCGGGGAGGAAGGCGAAGAGCCCGTCGAGGAGGCCGGCCAGGGCCGGCTTCCCGATCCAGCCCAGGCCGAGGGAGGCCAGGGTGATCCCGAGCTGGGTGGCAGAGATGTACCGGTCGAGGGAGCGGATGGCCTTGCGGGCCAGGGCGGCCTTCCGGTCGCCGGCCTGGACCAGCTCGTCGAGGCGGGTCCGCCGTGCCCCCACGAGCGCAAATTCGGCGGCCACGAAATAGGCGTTGGCCAGCACCAGGAGCACCACGGCCAGGAGGCCGGTCCCGATCGCCGGGGCGGGGGTCGGATCCATCCGGGCAAGGTAGTGGCGGCGCCGGAACGCCGCGAGGTTTTGGGGGTCGCACGGGGGGATTTTGGGCATTGCTCCCGCCCCGGGACTCCACTATATATGCCGCCGTTGGGAGGGGGGTGGAGTCGGGTGGGGAGTCTCGCATGAGGTGCAGGGGCCAATGGCTGGAACCGAGCAGATTCGCAACATCGCCATCATCGCGCACGTCGACCACGGCAAGACCACGCTGGTCGACCAGATGCTTCGCCAGGCGGGGGCCTTCCGGGCCAACCAGCAGGTGGATGAGCGCGTCATGGATTCCAACCCGCTGGAGCGCGAGCGGGGCATCACCATCCTCGCCAAGAACACGGCGGTGCGCTGGAAGGGTGTCAAGATCAACATCGTGGACACCCCCGGTCACGCCGACTTCGGCGGCGAGGTCGAGCGGATCCTGCGGATGGTCGACGGCGTCCTGATCCTGGTCGACGCCGCCGAGGGGCCGATGCCCCAGACCCGGTTCGTCACCCGGAAGGCGCTGGCGCTGGGCCTTCGGCCCATCGTGGCCATCAACAAGATCGACCGGCCCGATGCCGAGCCGATGCGGGTGCATGACGAGGTCCTCGGCCTCTTCATCGACCTCGAGGCCAGCCACGAGCAGCTTGACGCGCCCTTCCTCTACACCTCGAGCCGGCACGGCACCGCCACGGCGGAGCTCGACCAGCCGGGCACCGAGCTGGCGCCGCTCTTCGACGCCATCCTGGCCCACGTGCCGCCGCCCCGGAGCGACGCCGAGGGCCCGTTCCAGATGCTCATCTCCACGCTGGACTTCACCACCTTCCTGGGGCGGATGGGGATCGGGCGGATCGAGCGGGGCACCCTCAAGGTGGGCGACCAGGTGGCCCTTCTCCCCATCGGGGCGCCGGGCATCGTCGGGGCGGACGAGGCGGTGGAGCGGAGCCGCATCACGAAGCTCTACACCTTCGACGGGCTCAACCGGGTGGAGGTGCAGTCGGCGGCGGCGGGGGACATCGTGGTGCTGGCCGGGCTGGAGGGGATCGAGATCGGGCGCACGGTCACCGCACCCGACCGGCTCGAGCGGCTCGAGGGCATCGCGGTGGAGGAGCCCACCATCTCCGTGGACTTCATCGTCAACAACAGCCCCTTTGCCGGCCGGGAGGGGAAGTTCGTGACCAGCCGGCAGGTGCGGGACCGCCTCTTCAAGGAGCTGGAGCGGAACGTGGCGCTCAAGGTCGAGCCGACCGAGAGCCCCGACACGCACACCGTCTCGGGCCGGGGGGAGCTGCACCTGGCCATCCTGATGGAAACGATGCGCCGCGAGGGGTTCGAGTTCCAGGTCTCGAGGCCCCGGGTCATCACCAAGGTCGGGCCGAACGGCGAGCGGCAGGAGCCGTACGAGGAGCTGATGATCGACGTCCCCGAGGAGCACATGGGGGCGGTCATCGAGAAGCTGGGGCCCCGGCGGAGCGAAATGCTCGAGCTCAAGAATCCGGGGCAGGGGATGGTGCGTATGGCCTTCCGGATCCCGGCGCGCGGCCTCTTCGGGTACCGGTCGGAGTTCCTGACCGACACGCGGGGCACCGGCATCATCCACCACCGGTTCCTGGATTACGGGCCGTGGGCGGGGCCGCTGGCGGGCCGGAAGCGCGGCGTGCTGGTGGCGGACCGCGAGGGGAGCGTCGTGGCGTTCGCGCTGGGCAACCTGCAGGAGCGGGCGCAGATGTTCGTGGCCCCGGGAGACCAGGTCTACGAGGGGCTCATCGCGGGGGAAAACAGCCGCCCCGGCGACCTCGACGTGAACGTGACCAAGGAAAAGAAGCTGTCGAACATGCGGACCACCGCGTCGGACGACAACATCATCCTGGAGCCGCCGCGGGACATCACCCTGGAGTACGGGCTGGAGTACATCGAGGAAGACGAGTTGATCGAGGTCACGCCGAAGACCATCCGGCTCCGGAAGCGGAACCTCTCGGCCATCGACCGCAAGCGGGCCAGCCGCGCGAGCCGCGTGGCGGACGCATCCTGAGGGCAGGACCGTGGCAGCCAATCACTTTGCGCCGGAGGGAACCATGTGGGCCTGGGAGACGTCGACCGCTACCGTGACGCTGCGGCGGCGATTTGATGAGGACGCCGACGAGTTCGAGGATGATGGTTTCAGCTTTGACGACGATGAAGACGAGGACGACCTCGACGACGACGACGATCTCGACGACGAAGACAAGGACGACGACGACCTCGACGACGAGGAATTCGACGTCGATGAGGACGAGGACATCAAGCCGCGCCGGAAGCGCGGCGGCGACTGGGACGAATAGCGGCGGAGGGGCGGGCCACGTTGCGCCCGCCGGGCGGCGCCGTTATCCTACCGCCTCCCCGGGCCGGCCTCTCTGCCCGCCTGCCGGGGCCTGTAGCTCAGGTGGTTAGAGCGCACGCCTGATAAGCGTGAGGTCGGAGGTTCAACTCCTCCCAGGCCCACTGTAGATCTGACTGCTAACCCCACTTGGTCCTGACGGACCGGGTGGGGTTTCGGCGTATGGCGTCGATGCCCTGCCGCTCTCGATGCCGCGGCGTCACGGCATGGCCTCGCGGGCCGTCCAGACGCAGTCCGGGGAGTCGCAGGTCGGATAGTGGTAGATGGAGCCGCGCCACTCGCCGACCATGTCGAGATACCACCGGAATCCGGTCGAGCAGGTGACGGCGCCGGAGGCTGCTTCCGCACCCGGGTCGAAAACTCCTTGAAATGCACAATGCCCGGCCTCCAAAGCGAGTTCGGTGCCCGTTCTGGATCCAGCCAGTTCACCGAACTCTCCAATGCTGTCCAGCACGCCGGCGGCGTTGGAGCACCTGAGCATCCCATAGAAGTGTCCCCGGAGGACGCCGAGGGTGTCCACGATATCCCAGCGACCGTGCCGGTGGCATGTCGTGGCCGATGACACGGAGTCTCCGTAGACCACCATGGACCCATTGAGACTGTCGCTGAAGTACCAGGTCCCGGTCATCGAAGGAACCGGTTCCGGCCCGGTGGAGTCGCCGCCACACGCGGCGGCCAATCCCAATGTCAGCAGCAAGACGGCGCGCATGCTACCTCCCGAGGGGTGGCGAGGGGCTTCATCGTTGGCAGACGCTGGTTGGCTGGGGGGACTGCGGCCGGACCCAGACCTGAACCGTCTGGCGCAGGACAAAGAGCCCCGGCCGTGACCAGGTGACCTCCCATGCTGCGTTGGCTGGGGAGACCCACCCGATCTCCGGCACACTGTCTCCTACCGTTACACGGAAGCACAGCACCGCGTCACCGGACCGCCACAGATTGCCCGGCGACGGTTCGTTCACCGCGACGCAATCATCCTCGGATTGGCAGGGGCCGACGGCCACCGGGGCCGCCGTGACACCGTCCGCCGGCTGCTGACCATCCGCACCGATGAACGTCAGGCGGACTCCGGCAATGTCCACCGAATGTCCGATCCATCCTTCAACGATCGGGCTGCCTGGGGGGTCGCAGGTGTCCACGGAGCCGCACTCTCCGGGCGACCCGCGCAGTTCCAGCCGCGGGGTCGTGGCCTCGAGCTCAGACACCACGAAAAAGTCCGTGCTGGCCGAAAGCCCGCCTCCAACGCCATAGAGAATCCTTGCACTGCCCGGCCGGCGCGCCTCGGCCCACCCGTCCGGCGAGACGGCGAGCACCGTCGTGTCCAGGGAGTTGAATGTTCCCGCGGGATCGACCAGTGGATTTCCCGCTGGATCCAGCGCCTGGAGCTGGAACTCGCTTCCGGCGCGGAGATGAATATCGGCGCTGACAACCGGGCGGATGGTCCCGATGTAGCAGCAGCCGCCACCGCCCCACCCCCCACCTCCGCCGTCGCCATCGTCCCAGTCGTCAATCCCGCTCAAGTCGAGGCCCGTCAAGTCGCAGCCCGCCATCGCGAGCGCGAGGAACAGGGGAAGCATCCGGCGCATACAACCTCCTCCAAAGGGGTTGAGTGACGCCCGGATAGTGACCGTGCCCGGTCAAGCAGCCGTCAAGTGGCGTTCCGTCAAAATCAGGTGGTCTGGGATGGGCGTAGGGTTCTGAGGTGGCGAGTACGCCCATGGTTCCGCCCGAACCGACCGGTTCGTGCGGAGCCCTCGTTTTGGCAACCCGGCAAGTCCTGCTAGTTTGCCTGCCTGCGAATGACTGGTGTGTCCTCGGACACCCCCTCGGGTTTCGGTGACCTCGTGCAGCCGGCAGGGCAATGTGACTGAATCCAAGACCTCCGCTTCACATCATGCGCCGACCCCACCCGCCCCGTTGGCCGACCGACGCCTGCTCCTGGTTTGCGGGCTGGCCATCCTGGTCGCCCTCGGCGCCGGGGTGCTCGCCGAAGCGCTCCTGGCGCTCATCGGCCTCGTCACCAACCTGAGCTTCTATGGGCGCTGGTCGCTCGCCTTCACCTCTCCCGCCGCCAACACCCTCGGCCCCTGGGTGATCGCCATTCCGGTGGTCGGCGGGCTGGTCGTCGGCGTCATGGCACGCTGGGGATCGCCGGCCATTCGGGGCCACGGCATCCCCGAGGTCATGGAACGGGTGCTGATCGGCGAGAGCCGGAT
>DASUFQ010000139.1:0-3503 GCA_036274515.1 Gemmatimonadales bacterium
GACGGGGCCATCATGCATACGGAGGTGCGCATCGGCGACACGGTCGTGATGCTGGCCGATGCCGGCGAGGGCTGGCCCCCTGTTCCGGCGCACCTGCATGTGTACGTCGAGGACGTCGACGCGACCTATCGCCGGGCGCTGGAGGCGGGGGCAGAGTCGGTGCAGCCGCCGGAACGGAAGGCGGATGACCCCGACCGGCGCGGCGGGATCAGGGACCCCGCCGGCAACAGCTGGTGGATCGCGACGCAGGTCGGGTGACGGGCGCGTCGATCAGCCCCGGCACACCTGCTTGAGCTTGTCGAACTGGAGCTTCACGGCCCCGGTGGGCGAGACCATGATGCGGAAGACCTCGACCACCACGAAATTGGGTGTCGGACCCTGGCTGATCAGGTTGATCTATTGTGGAACCGTTCCTGGCCTCCGACCTCGCCCTTGAGATGGAGGAAGTCCTGCTCCGCGCCCGTCTGATGGTAGGTCACCCCGGTGGTCAGCCCGACACCCTTGGTGCCCCGATCGAGGAAGGTGAAATGGCCGTGGAAGAACCTTCCCTCCACCGTCAGCTCGTTGAGGATGAAGAGCTGGTCGATGTGGAGCAGAACATCCTCGCCGTTGCACGGATTGGGCACCACCGCGTCTTCGATGACGATCTGGCGCTGACGGTTGTGAGTGGTGGCGGCGTTGACGGCGTGAATATCGGAGGGAGCCATCGGGGCATCGGTCTCGGCGCAGGCGCCAAGGAGCACGGCCGCGACCAGCAGCGCAGGGGAGTATTTCATGGGGAATTCCGGTTCAGAGGAGAGGTTGAGGCTGACCGGAACGACCCCGAGATAGGATCTGGTACCCGGCCTGTCAAGCAGGGAACGTGACGGTGCCCGACCCGCTGGACCGATTCATCAACCTGTGGGACTTCGAGCGCGCCGCGGAAGCGGCGCTCGAGCCGATGGCGTGGCGCTACTTCAGCGGCGGGGCGGGCGACGAGCGCACCCTGCGGGAGAACCGCCTGGCATTCGAGCGTCGCCGCCTCCGGCCGAGGGTACTGGTGGACGTCGGCTGCCGCTCCCTCGCCACGAGCGTGCTGGGTCGACCGACGAGCTGGCCGGTCCTGGTAGCCCCGATGGCCTTTCATGGGCTCGCCTGCGGGGACGCCGAGGCGGCCACCGCGCGCGCAGCGGCGGCGGCGGAAACGGTGCTCTGCGTGAGCACCATGGCGAACCTCCCGCTGGAGCAGGTGCGGGCCGCGGCCCCGAACGCCCGGCAGTGGTTCCAGCTTTACGTGCAGCGCGACCGCGGCGTGACCGCCGAGCTGGTGCGGCGCGCCGCCGCCGCGGGGTACGAGGCGCTGGTAGTGACGGCGGATGCTCCGGCTCTGGGCCGGCGGGAAGCCGACCTGCGCCACGGCTTCAGCCTGCCGGCGCCACTCAGCCCCGGAAATCTCGACCCGAGCGATGCCGCTCTGCTGGCGGGCGGCCACGCCGCCCCGTCCGCGCTGGCCGCGCAGTTCGCCGCCAGCACCGACCCCAGCTTCACGTGGGGTGATCTCGGCTGGCTCCGCTCGCTCAGCCCGCTGCCGATCGTGCTCAAGGGTGTGCTCCATCCGGACGACGCCCGCCGAGCGGCCGACGAGGGCGTGGAAGCGGTGGTGGTCTCCAACCACGGCGGCCGGCAGCTCGACGGGGCCATCGCCGCCCTCGACGCGCTGCCCGCGGTGGCGGCCGCGGCGGGCGACCGGCTCGAGGTGCTGATGGACGGCGGCATCCGCCGCGGCACCGACGTGCTGGCCGCGCTGGCGCTCGGCGCGCGGGCCGTGCTCCTGGGACGGCCGGTGCTCTGGGGGCTCGCGGTGGGCGGGGAGGCGGGGGCGGCCCGAGTGCTCTCACTGCTTCGGGCCGAGGTCGATCTGGCGCTGGCGCTCACCGGGTGCACCTCGCCGGCGGAGGTGACGGCGGATCTGCTGGGTTGACGACCAGGTCCCCGAGCCGCAACGTACCGGCAGCCCATACCGGAGGTCCCATGGACCAGGACGATCTTCCCGTCGGCCGCGTGCTCGACCGCCGCGAGACCCTCGGCGCCCTCGGGGCCTCCGGCCTCGCCCTCCTCGCCGACCGTTGGCTCCCCGGCTGGTCCCGTCTCGCACCGGCGCGCCGGGCGCCGGGGTGCGTCGTCCGGCCGGAGCAGATGGAGGGGCCGTATTTCGTGGACGGGATGCTCGACCGCTCCGACATCCGGGGCGATCCCGCCACCGGCGAGGTCAAGCCGGGCACGCCGCTGCTGCTCACGCTCGCGGTCAGCACCCTCCGCGACAAGGCCTGCGCCCGGCTGGCGGGGGTGCACGTGGACATCTGGCACTGCGACGCGCTCGGCGTCTACTCCGGCGTGAAGGACCCCCACTTCGACACCACCGGCCACCACTACCTCCGCGGCTGGCAGCGCACCGACCGGAACGGCGAAGCCCGGTTCAGGACCATCTACCCCGGCTGGTACCCCGGCCGGTCGGTGCACATCCACTTCAAGCTGCGCAGCGATCCCGACGCCGGCCGCGGCCAGGTGTTCACCTCCCAGCTCTACTTCGACGACGCGCTCACGACGCGGGTGCACCGGGCTCCGCCGTACAGCTCGAAGGACGGCCGCCGGGCGATGAACGCCGACGACGAGATCTACGCCAACGGGGGCGATCAGCTCATGCTCGCCCCGGAGCGGTCGGGAGACGGATGGGCCGCGCGGTTCGAAGTGGCGCTGCAGGCATGAGAGGGGCGCTTCTGTGAAGAAGGCCGTTCCCGCCGCCAACCCCGACGCGTACGTTGCCGCGTTGACCGGCTGGCGTCGTACCCGGGTCCAGGAGCTGCGGGCCGCGATCCGTTCCGCGGCCCGGCTCGACGAGGTCATCAAGTGGGGGAACGTGGTGTACCTGGGGAACGGTCCCGTGCTGATGATCCGGGCCGAGGCGGAGCGGGTACTACTCGGGTTCTGGCGGGGACAGCGACTTCGCCAGATCGAGCCGCGGCTGCGACCGGGCGGCAAGTACGAGATGGCGACGCTCGAGCTGCGGTCGGGTGACCGGATCGCGCCGGCGACCGTCCGCCGGCTCACCGCGGCCGCCGTCGAGCTGGACACCGAGCTGGGCGACCCGACGACGATCGCGGCCCGGGGCTGAGCGATCGCTTTCTTGCCGCACTCGGACCTCCGCGGCACATTCCCTCTCTTCATTCCATCTCTCGACTTAGCTAGCAATCCAGCTCCGGCAGGAGTCGGCATGGGCCTCTGGTTACTCAATCTCCCCGTCCCCGTGATGGGCACCATCATCCTGGGCCTCGTCTATCTCGGCACGGCGATCATCTACTGGGCGGTGATGTCGCTCGCAAAACAGGAACGGATGCTGCGGGCATTCAAGGCGATCTCGCCGGGAATGCTCCCTCCGATCTCCGTCGTCTTCGCCCTGCTGGTGGGCTTCATGGCCGCCCAGGTCTGGAGCGACTCCGACAAGGCGCACACCGCGGTGGACCGCG
>DASUFQ010000140.1:0-5902 GCA_036274515.1 Gemmatimonadales bacterium
CGGCGGCGACGCCGCGGCTCGCGGCCCAGCCGAGAAACACGGCCGCCCGCGCCGGCACGCGCGAACGGACCGCGATGCGCGCCCCCGCCAGCCTGGCGGCCTCGACCACGGCGCGCGCCGCACCCCCGGTGCCGACCACGAGCCACGCCTCGGGGTCCACCCCGAGCGCTCGGACGGCGGCCTGCACCCCGTCGACGTCGGTGCTGTCGCCGCAGACCTGGCCGTCCTCCCACCAGAAGGTGTTGCACACTCCGAGTTGGGTGACCCGCGGGCTGGGCCTGCCGAGCGCCCCCGCGGCCGTCTGCTTGTGCGGGACAGTCACGTTCCCGCCTCCTCCGGCCGCGGCCAGGGCCGACATCAGCCCCGGCACCTGTTCGGCGGAACAGGGCAGCGGGACGTAGACGGCGTCGAGGCCGAGGACGCGGAAGGCGGCGTTGTGCATGGCTGGCGACAGCGAGTGGGACACCGGCTGCCCGAGCAGGGCGAAGACACGCGTCCTACCGCCCGGCATCGGGGTCTTTTCCCGCGAGCCGGGCAGCCACGGCGGCGGTGAGGGCCTTGAGGTCGGTCAGGGTCTGGCGATACCCCTCGAGGTCGCCGCCAAAGGGATCGGCCACCTCCGCGGCGGCGGCGGTGCGCCCGGCGTATTCGCCCAGCAGGTGCGCGCGCGCATCGGGGATCAGTTCGAGGACGCGGGCCCGGTGATGGCGGGCCATCGTGAGCACCAGGTCGGCCGGGCCGATGGATTCGGCGGTGAGCAGGCGCGCGCGATGGCCGGAGAGATCCAGTCCCTCCTCGAGGGCCACGAGGTAGGCGCCCTCGGAGGCGGGTGCCCCCTCCCAGGCTCCGGTGCCTGCCGAGACGACCGGCAGGTCGGCAAGACCGTGCGCCGCCAGCGCCTGCCGCAGCAGCGCCTCGGCAAGTGCACTCCGGCAGGTGTTCCCGGTGCAGACCAGGACGACGCGGCTCGGCGACGCCGTCAGGGTGCCAGGCTCCCGACGGCGCGCCGCAGCTCGCCGCGAGGGATGGCACCCTCCCGGACCAGCCGGGGGACCGCCTCCGTGCAATCCACCAGCGTCGACGGTGGCACGTTGCCGAGGACGCCGCCGTCCAGCACCGCGAGCTCGCCCGAGGCGATGGCCTCCCTGAACAGGACGTTGATCCCCGCCGCGCCGGGCGCTGGCTGACCGCCTGGCCGATTGGCCGAGGTGGAGGTCAGCGGGACCCCGCAGGCGTCAATCAGCCGGCGGATGCCGGCATGCGAGGTGTACCGCACCGCGATGCCCCCTTCCACCCCGCGGAGCCGTTCCGGCAACTTGCCCTCGCCCCCCTTCAGCACGAGCGTCAGCGGGCCGGGCCAGAATGCGGCGGCCAGCGCGCTCGCGGCGCGGGAGAGGACCAGCCCCCACTCCTCCGCCATCCGTTCGCTCGACACCAGAAGGAGGAACGGCTTCTTCGGTGGCCGCCCCTTGAGCCGCGCCAGCGCGTCAAGCGCGGCTTCGGTGGGTGCGGAACCGAGCCCGTAGACGGTCTCCGTGGGATACGCGAGCAGGCCGCCGGACGCGAGATGTGCCTTCACCAGCGGGATGGCGGCGGTCACGTCCTCCGGGGTCACGAAGGGGAGGTTCATGCCGGCGTCCGGAGAAGGGCCTCGGCGAGGTCGAAGTCGTGCTGCGTCGTCAGCTTCATGTTTGAGGCGATGTCGGGTACCAGCTCCACCTTGCCACCGATTCGTTCCACCAGCTCGGCATCGTCGGTCCCGTAGACACCGTTGGCGTGGGCGGCGGCCACCGCCTGCTCCAGCAGGGCGCGAGGAAAACCCTGCGGGGTCTGCGCGCGCCAGAGCCCGGCGCGTGGAACGGTGCGTACGACCAAGTGCGATTCGAGCCCGGGTGCGGCCTCCTTCAGGGTGTCGGCCACCGGGATGGCGGCCACGGCGCCCGACCCCCGGCGCGCCACCGCGAGCACGGCGTCGATCGTCTCGCGGGACACCATCGGCCGCGCGCCGTCGTGGACCAGCACCACGGCGCACGCCTCGGGGAGGGCCGCCAGCGCGGCGCGGACGGAATCGCCGCGCTCCACGCCGCCCGGCACCAGCCGCAGGCGATCCCCCCTCAGGGTGTCCAGCCATTCGGGCGGAGCAGCCACGGCGTCGGCCGGCAGCGCCACCACGGTGCAGGCCACGGCGGGATGGGACGTGAAAGGGCGGAGGCTGCGAAGGAGGACCGGCACCCCGACGAGCTCGCGGAACTGCTTCGGTGTGCCGCCGATTCGCGTGCCCTGGCCGGCTGCCACCAGGATGACGCCGACGTCAGGCCGCAAGGCTCTTGACCAGCTGGTCGACGTGATCGATGCCGACGACCGCGATGCCGGAGACCGACGGGGGATTCTTTCCCGGCGCGAAGACCCGGCGGAACCCGAGGCGTGCCGCCTCCGACATCCGGCGCTCCATCCCGCTGATCGGCCGGACTTCGCCCCCAAGCCCGATTTCCCCGAGGTAGAGTACGTCGGCGGGCACCGCCCGGCCATGCAGGCTCGACAGGAGGGCGGCCGCCACGGCGAGGTCCGCCCCCGGCTCGCCGAGTCGCACCCCCGCGGTGGCCTGCACGAAGACGTCGAGCGCGGCGAAGGAGGTGTTCCCCCGCCGTTCCAGCACGGCGAGCAGGACCGCCAGACGCTTCGGGTCGAGCCCGGTGGCCACCCGCTGCGGGGTGCCGTAGCCGGACGGCGCCGCCAGCGCCTGCACCTCGACCAGCACCGGCCGGGTGCCCTCCATCAGGGCGGTGACGGCGCTTCCGCTGGTCCCCTCGGCGCGTGCCGCCAGGAACATGGCGGAGGGGTTCGGCACCGCCACCAGCCCGCGTTCGGTCATCGAGAAGACGCCGAGCTCGTCCACCGACCCGAAGCGATTCTTGGTGGCGCGGAGCAGCCGGTAGTCGAGCGAGCCCTCCCCCTCGAAGTAGAGCACGGTGTCCACGATGTGTTCGAGCGTCTTCGGGCCGGCAATCCCGCCGCCCTTGGTGACGTGCCCCACCACGACCACCGCCGTGCCGGTTTCCTTGGCGTAGCGCATGAGGAGGGCGGACGACTCCCGCACCTGGCCCACATTCCCGGGCGCGCTCTCGAGAGAGTCGGTGTAGACCGTCTGGATGGAATCGAGGACGAGGAGTTCCGCGGGGAGGCCGAGGGCCGCCTCGAGGATGGCTTCGAGGCGGGTTTCGCCAAGGACATGCACCAGGCCGGCGTCCTCCTCGAGGCGGGCGGCGCGGAGCCGGAGCTGGTCGGGAGATTCCTCGCCGCTCGCGTAGAGCACGCGACGGCCGCCGGCCTCGAGGCGGGCCGCCACCTGCAGCAGCAGGGTGGACTTGCCGATGCCGGGCTCACCGCCGATGAGCGTCATCGAGCCGGGGACGATGCCGCCGCCGAGAACGAAGTCGAGTTCAGGCAGGCCGGTGGACCACCGGACCAGGCGGGATTCGGCGATGTCGCGGAGCCGGACCGCCGGCGCGGCGGGGGCGTGGGCCGGTCGGAGCGACGACTTCCGGTTGGCCCGCCCCGCCGCGGGCCGCACCATCGGCTCCTCCGCCACCGTGTTCCACGCCCCGCACCCCTCGCACCGGCCCGCCCACTTGGGATGATCGTGGCCGCATTCCGCACAGCGGTACACCGACTGCGAGCGGGCCATGTTACTCCGGGTCGTCCCGGTTGGAGAAGCTGTCGAAGCGGGTGTACTCGCGGCTGAACCGGAGCTGGACGTCTCCCGTCGGGCCGTTGCGGTTCTTGGCGAGCATGATGTCGGCCAGGCCCTTCTTGGTTTCATCCTCCCGGTCGTAGTACTCCGGGCGGTGGATGAAGAGGACAAGGTCGGCGTCCTGCTCAATGGCACCCGAGTCCCGGAGGTCCGAGAGGATCGGCCGCCGCTCCCCGCCCCGCTGCTCCGAGGCCCGCGAGAGCTGGCTCAGCGCCACCACCGGGACCTCGAGCTCCCGCGCCAGCGCCTTGAGGGAGCGGGAGATGTCGCTGATTTCCTGCACCCGGTTCTCGGCGTACTCGGGGCTTCGCATCAGCTGGAGGTAATCCACCACCACCATCTTGATGTCGTTGTCGGCCTTGAGCCGCCGCGCCTTGCTGCGCATTTCGAGCAGCGAGAGGCTGGGCGTGTCGTCGATCCAGACCGGGCAGCTCTGCAGCACCCCCGCGGCCCGGGCCAGGTTGGTGAAGTCGGCGTCCCGCAGGCCACCCTGCCGCACCCGCTGGCTGTCCACCCGCGCCTCCGCGGTGAGCATCCGCTGGACCAGCTGGTCCCGCGACATTTCCAGCGAGAAGATGGCGACCCCGTGCCCCTCCACCGCGGCGTGCGTGGCCAGGTTGAGGCAGAAGGCGGTCTTGCCCATCGACGGCCGGGCCGCCACGATGACCAGTTCCGACGCCTGGAACCCCGAGGTCAGCCGATCCAAGTCTACGAAGCCGCTCGGCACGCCGGTAATCGATTTGCCGCTCCGCTGGAGCGCCTCGATGCGCTCCATCGTCGGCCAGAGCATCTCCTTGAGCCGGCTGAAGCCGTCGCTGCCCCGCTCCTGGGAGATCTGGAAGATCCGCGACTCCGCCTTGTCGAGGAGCTCGGAGGCGGTGGCGCGGCCGTCGTAGGCCTCGGTGATGATGCCGGTGGAGGTCTCGATCAGGCGGCGGAGGATCGCCTTGTCCTTGACGATCCGGGCGTGGTACTCGAGGTTGGCGGCCGTGGGGACCGCGTCCACCAGGTCCGCCAGGTAGTCGGCGCCGCCCACGGCGTCGAGCTCGCCCCGTCGGCCGAGCTCGTCGCGGAGCGTGACGGGGTCGATGACCGTCCGCCGCTCGACGAGGCTGACCATGGCGCGGAACAGCCGCCGGTTCGACTCGCGGTAGAACATCTCGTCCAGCACCAGCTCCGTCGCGAGGAGGGCGGCGTCCTGGTCGAGCAGCATGGCGCCCAGCACCGCCTGCTCCGCCTCCTGGCTCCAGGGGACGGCGCGGCCGGTGTAAACGTCAGCGATCGAGGAGCTGTCGGGCGATACGGACGTCATCCCAGGTCGGCTTCTTCCAATTCGGGTTGCGGAGCAGTGCGGCGGGGTGATAGGTCACGACGAGGGGGATCCCCCAGAAGGTGTGCACCTCGCCGCGCAGGCTGCCGAGGCTTTGCCGCACGCCCAGGAGGCATTCGGCGGCCGTCCCGCCGAGGGCCACGAGGACCTTGGGGCGGACCAGCTGCACTTGCCGGTGGAGGTATCGGATGCAGGCACCCGATTCGTCGGGCAGCGGCTTCCGGTTTTGCGGCGGCCGGCACTTCACGATATTGGCAATGAATACACTCTCCCGGGAAATCCCGATAGAGCCGAGGATCTGGGTCAGCAATTCGCCGGCGGCGCCCACGAAGGGCCGCCCGGTTTCGTCTTCCGTTGCCCCCGGGCCCTCGCCGACCAGCATGAGCCGGGCGTTCGGGTCGCCTTCTCCGGGCACGGTGTGCTTCCGGCCCTTGGAGAGCGCGCACAGGGTGCAGGCGGCGACCTTTTCCGCCACCGCGTCGAGCGACTCGAGATGGTCCAGGTCGGGCCCCAGCAGGTCGGCGATCGGGCGCTCGATGACGAACCCGGGGCCAGGGATCGGGGGGGCGCCGCGGCGCCAGTCAACGGCGGACGGCCCGGCGGGCAGGCGGTCAGGAGTGCTACCCTCGTCCGCGACGACTGCCCGACTGCCCGTCCGCCCGTCCTTCACCGGATAGATTTCCCCCCCACCCAGCTCCGCCTGCTGGCGAAGATACACCTGCCACTTATCCGCCAAGGCGCGCCTCCACGGCATCGAGGATGGCGTCGGCCACCTCGCGTTTGGAAGCCAGCGGGACGACGCGCGCGTTCCCCTCGCGGTC
>DASUFQ010000141.1:0-4277 GCA_036274515.1 Gemmatimonadales bacterium
CGCCGGGGTTGGCGTACTCCGCCTTGCCGAAGATCGGGGTGCGCAGCCCGGCGCCGATCCGCGCCAGGCGGATGAGCGGGGTCCACCCGATGGTGTCGAGGACGCTGTCGTACGGTAGGCGGTGTGGAGCGGTCACGGGGTGCCCCCGGCGGTGCCGGGGTGCCGGAAGTAGATCGGCTGCAGGAACGACGCGGCCACGGGAGTCCCGTTCCGCCGCGCCGGCGCGAAACGGAGGGACGGGGCGGCCGCCATCGCCGCGGAATCGAGGGCGGGATACCCGCTGGATTCCTGCACCCGGGTGGAGTCCTTCACGAGGGTGCCGGCGGTGTCGGCGTAGAGACGGAGGATGACCGTGCCCTCGATCCCCTGGTCGAAGAGCGCCGGCGGATATTCGACCGGAGTCTGGGCGTTGAGCGCCACCGGGGGCAGGTCGCGGGGCTGGTCGCCGGACGCCGGATTGGCGTCCGGCAGCGTGACGACACTGTTCTGGCCCTTCTCGCAGGCGATGACCAGCAGGCATGTGGCGAGGACGGCGTATGTGCGCATCAAAACCTCGAAACTGAATTCACGAAAACACGAAACCCCTCGGCTCCCTTCCCCCCCCGACGGCCTGTCGGCCCGACGGACCGTCTGCCCGTCTGGCCGTCTGGCCACCTGCCCGTCAGTTCGTCTTCCCTGCCTTGTTCTGCAATTCCGCCAGCCGGTTCAGCGCCTCGAGGGGCGTCATGGTCGACACGTCGAGGGCACGGAGGGCCTCCAGCGCGGGATGGGGCGGCGCCTCGGCGAAGAGCGGCAACTGGCTCGGGTCGGGTTCGGGTGGCGGCGCGCCCGGAGCGACCCGGTGGGCTCCCTCCAGCGTGCGGAGCACGGCCCGGGCCCGCGTCACCACCGCGTCGGGCAACCCGGCCAGCTGCGCCACGTGCACCCCGTACGATCGATCGGTGCCCCCGGCTTCGAGGCGGTGGAGGAAGACGACGGTGTCGCCCGACTCGCGGACCGCCACGTTGAGGTTCCGGGCGTGCGCCAGCCGCTCCGGCAGCTGCATCAGTTCATGATAGTGGGTGGCGAACATCGTCTTGCAGCCGATCCGGTCGTGCAGGAACTCGCTGACCGCCCAGGCGATGGCCACGCCGTCGTAGGTGCTGGTACCGCGGCCGATCTCGTCGAGGAGCACGAGGGAGGCCGCCGTCGCGTTGTGGAGGATGGCGCTGGTCTCCGCCATCTCCACCATGAAGGTACTCTGTCCCTGCGCGAGGTTGTCACTCGCGCCGACGCGGGTGAAGAGCCGGTCCACCAGCCCGATCTCGGCGGCGTCCGCCGGCACGTAGGCCCCGATCTGCGCCAGGACGACGCAGAGCCCGATCTGGCGGAGGATGGTGCTCTTGCCGGCCATGTTGGGTCCGGTCACCAGCAGCACCCGTTCCGACTCGCCGAAGCGCACGTCGTTCGGCATGAAGGCCTCGCGCGGCATCATCCGCTCGATCACGGCGTGCCGGCTGGCGGTGAGCGACAGGCCGAACCCGCTGGTGATCCGCGGCCGCACGTACCGGCCGTGGACCGCACGCTCCGCCAGCCCCGCCCAGACGTCGAGGCGGGCAAGGAGCTGCGCGGTGCGCTGGATCCGCGCCACGTCGCCGCCCACCCGCTCGCGCAGCGCCGCCACCAGGGCGGCCTCGCGCGCCGTCATCCGCTCCTCGGCGGTGAGGACCTTGCTCTCGTACTCCTTCAGCTCCGGGATCACATACCGCTCGGCACCCGAGAGCGTCTGCCGGCGCTCGTACTCCGCCGGCACCCGGCTGCCATGGGCGTGGGTGACCTCGAGGTAATACCCGAAGACCTTGTTGTAGCCCACCTTGAGCGACGGTATGCCGGTGCGCTCCCGCTCCCGCTGCTGGAGCGCGGCGATGTACTGCTTGCCGCCGTCCCGCAGGTCGCGGCTCTCGTCGAGTTCCGTGTCGTAGCCGCGCCGGATGGCCCCGCCCTCCGCCAAGGTGGCGGGCGGCCGCTCCTCGAGGGCGCTCGCCAGCAGCTGGCCGAGGTCGGCGAGGAGGTCGAACGATCCCTCCGCCGCGACGAGCGCGGCGCTGCCCTCGCGCCGCCCGAGCCCGCGCACGCCCTCGAGCACATCGGGGAGGCGGAGGAAGGAATCGCGGAGCGCGCCCAGTTCTCGGGGCGTGGCACGGCCGGCCGCGGCGCGGCCCGCCAGGCGCTCGATGTCGCGTACCCCTTCCAGCGCCTCGCGGAGCCGGGCGCGCCCGCGGGTGTCGTCGACCAGCACGCCGACGGCGTCGAGCCGCTCCTCGATGGGGGCGGCGGTGGCGAGGGGGCTCAGGAGCCAGGTACGGAGCAGGCGGGCGCCCATCGGCGTGACGGTGGCGTCAATCGTCTCGAGGAGCGTGACCCCGCGGGCGCCGGTCCGCAGCGGCTCGACGAGCTCGAGGTTGCGCCGGGTCATGTCGTCGAGCCAGAGGTGGCCGTCGGCGCGGCGCACGGTGGGACGGGCCAGGTGCTTGAGGCCGCCGGGCTGCAGTTCGGAGAGGTATCGCAGCAGCGCACCCGCGGCGCCGATGGCAGGGTCGTCGGCGGTCCCGAGGCCGAGGCCATCGAGCGAGGCAAGGTTGAACCGCCGCGCCATCTCCTCCCGGGCGAGGGCCGGGTCGAACTCCCAGCGCTCCCGGGCGGTGCGCATCACGCCGTCGTCGACGGACAGGTCGGCGTCCGCCGGCAGGGCCACCTCCGCGGGTGCCAGCCGGCTCAGTACCTCGGCGAGCTCTGAGGCGGGCATGGTTTCGAGGAGAAACTCCCCGGTCGACAGGTCGATTGCGGCCACGCCGGCCTCCCCGCTTCCCCGCGTCCCCGCATCCCCGCCGCCGAGGCTCACCGCCGCCAGGTAATTGTTCTGCCCCCCGGCAAGCCACCCCTCCTCGAGCAGCGCGCCCGGGGTGATGGTCTCGATCACCTCGCGCCTGACGATTCCCTTGGCCTGCTTCGGGTCCTCGACCTGCTCGCAGATGGCCACGCGCAGCCCGGCGCCGACGAGCTGCCGCAGGTACTCCGCCGCCGCCTTGACGGGCACGCCGGCCAGGGGGATGCCGTCCCCGCGGCTGGTCAGGGTGATGCTGAGAAGCTTGGCGGCGCGCTCCGCGTCGTCGAAGAACATCTCGTAGAAGTCGCCCATCCGGAAGAACAGGATGGCGTCCTGGTGTCGCGACTTGATCTCGCGATACTGGAGCATCAGGGGAGAGTTCAACGGATCGGCCACGGGTCCGCCCTAGGGGACCAGCACGAAGGGGCTGCCGCCGAGCTTCGCCTTGATGGCGGCCGCGGTGGAGTCGGCCGCCGCCCGGGACGGGAGCCCGGTGACGCGCACCTTGTAGAGGTTGCCGCTCTCCCGGGCGACGGTGCCCGTCAGCCCCATCGCCTTGAGGTCGCTGAGGACGCTGTTGGCGGACGCCTGCGAGGAGACGGCCGCCACCTGCACGCCCCAGTCGCCCGTGGCGGGCGGGGCCGGTGTCGGGGCGACCGGGGGCGGCGACGCGCCGGTGTCCGGCTGGCCGCCGCACCGGCCCTGGAGGAATTCCAGCCGGTTGCGGGTCTCGACATCCTCGCCGGCACTTGCGATCCCCCGGGTGATCCAGGCGCACCCCTCGGCCGGCTTCCCCAGCTCGAACTCGGCGCGCGCGGCCCAGAACGCCGCTGCCGGGATCAGGGGGCTCGAGGGATTGTCGGCGCGAAGCTGCTCGGCGCCGCGCACGGTTCCCGCGAAGTTGCGGGCGGCGAAGTCGAGCTGCGCCAGACGGAGGAGCGCGTCGTCGGCCCAGGGGCTGGTGGGATACTCCACCGCGATCTTCTGGAAGGCCCGCTGCATCTCGGTGGTGGTGCGGGCAATGGAGCCCTGGGTGTAGAGGATCTCCGGGTAGAGCGGGTCGCTGACCGGTGTCACGGCCAGCAGGCCGTTCACGATGGCGGTGGCGGAGTCGGGCAGGCCTTCGGCGGCCAGTTGCACGGCGGTCTTGAGGCGCGCGTCGGTCTGCGCGCCGGCCGTGGGTGCGGCGCTGATCAGCAGCAGCGCCAGGCTGAACAGGTATTTCACGGGTGCTCCGAACACTGAATTCACGAAAGCACGAATGCACGAGAACACGAAATCCTGATGAATCAACTTCCTGCAGTCCTCAGTGGTGTGTCATTGCGAGGCCACGCAGTGGCCGAAGCAATCTGGGCGGTCGGGGGATTGCTTCGTCGGCCCCTCTCGGGGCCTCCTCGCAATGACAGAAGCC
>DASUFQ010000142.1:0-8234 GCA_036274515.1 Gemmatimonadales bacterium
ATGGTGCACCAGCACTCGACGGCCGTGCCTGCCCTCTCCGTCATGGAAAACATCGCGCTCGCGGCCGGATGGCCGGTGTTTCCCCGGCGCCTCCGCCGCCGGGTGTCGGAGCTCACCCGACGCCTCTCCCTCCCGCTCGACCCCGACGTCCCCGCCGCACGGCTCTCGGTGGCCCTCAAGCAACGGCTCGAGATCGTGAAAGCGCTCGCCGCCGACGCGCGCATCCTTCTGCTCGACGAGCCGACGGCGGTGCTGGCCCCCGCCGAAGTGGAGGAGCTGTTTCGGTTCGTCCGCGAGTTTGCGGCGGGGGGCGGAGCGGTGGTGTTGATCACGCACAAGCTTGCCGAGGCGTTGTCGGTGGCGGACAGGGTGACGGTGCTTCGGCAGGGGGTGGTCGTGATGACGGCAGCGCGGGCGGAGGTTGCGGCGGAATCGCTGACCATCGCGATGATCGGCGGTGCGGCGCCGGTGGCCGAGCGGCCGCAGAGTCCCCGCGATGGCCCCGTCCTGGTGCAATGCGAACGGTTGGAGGTCAAGGCGGAGTCGGGCACAGGGCTCCGCGAGGCGTCGTTCACCATCCGGGGCGGCGAGCTGGTGGCCGTCGCCGGAGTGGAAGGGAATGGGCAACGGGAACTGCTCCGCGCGGTGGCCGGGCTGCAGCGCCCGTTCCGTGGCCTCCTCGAGGTGGCGCGGCCGATCGCCTTTGTGCCGGAGGACCGCACGACGGAGGGGCTCATTGCGTCGCTCACCCTCACGGAGAACGTGGTGCTGGGGGTGGGTCGCTCGGCCCCCTGGATCATCGGGCGCCGCTTCAGGCGAGTCCATTGGACCTCGGCCCGGTATCGCACCGCCGAGCTGCTGGAGCAATTCGGTGTGCGGGCATCGGGGCCCGACGCCCTCGCGGGAACGTTGAGCGGCGGGAATCAACAGAAGCTGCTGATGGCCCGCGCCCTCGACCGGCGGCCGCGGGTGCTGGTGGCCGAGAACCCGACGCGGGGCCTCGACCTGCAGGCGGCGGCGGCCATCCACGCGCGGCTTCGCGTGGCGGCGGCGGGAGGGGCGGCGGTCCTGGTCTACTCGAGCGATCTCGACGAGGTGCTCGAACTGGGCGACCGGGTGCTGGTGGCGGCCGGCGGCGTCGTCACGGAGGCGCCCGCCGGAGTCGATCGACACCGGCTCGGCGAGATGATGCTCCGGGGCGAGGTCGCTGATGCGCGATAGCCTCCGCGCGCTCGGCACCGGCGCGGCGGCGCTGGGGGCGGGCCTCCTGATTCTCGCCGGGGGGCTGCACCTGGCCGGGTACGATGCCGGCGGGGCACTGGCCGCGCTCTGGGATGGCGCCTTCGGGTCGTGGCGCGTCTTCACCGGTGCCACGCTCCTCCGGTCGGTGCCGCTCATCCTGATCGGGCTCGGTTTCGCGCTCGCGCTTCGGGGCGGCGCGCTCAACATCGGAGCGGAGGGACAGTTCTACGCCGGGGCCATTGCCGCCACGTGGGTGGGGGTGCAGGCCGGCGCGTGGCCAGCCTGGGTGGCGCTGCCGGCGGTGGCGCTGGCGGGGGTCGCCGCCGGGGCGCTCTGGATGCTCCTGCCGGTCATCCTCCGCCTCCGGTTCGGCGTCCTCGAGGTGATCAGCACCCTGCTCCTCAACTTCGTGGCGGAAGCGCTGGTCAGCTACATGGTCCAGGGACCGATGCAGGAGCCCTCGGGCATCTATCCGCAGAGCGCGCCGATCGCCGCCGCCGGCCGGCTGCCCTTCCTTCCCGGCACGCGCCTGCATACCGGGTTCGTCGTGGCCCTCGCGGTGGCCGGTGTGCTCGCCTTCGTCTTCGCGCGGACCTGGTGGGGGTTCCGGCTGCGGGCGCTCGGGGAAGGTCCGATCGCGGCGCAGATCAGCGGGCGGGTGCCGGCCGCGCGGATGGTTGCGCTGGCGCTGCTCGGGTCAGGGGCACTGGCCGGACTGGCGGGGGCGTTCGAGGTGAGCGGCGTCTCGTACGCGCTCTACCAGAATCTTTCGCCGGGCTACGGCTTTACGGCGATCGGCGTGGCGCTCCTGGCCCGGCTCCGGCCGTCGGCGATCGTCCTGACCGGCATCGTCTTCGGGGCACTCGAGGCGGGCGCAGGAGCGATGCAGCGCGACGCAGGGATTCCCGCGGTGGCGGTGTACGTCGTCGAGGGGGCCGTCATCCTCGTGCTCCTGCTGGGAGACGCCTTCGCGCGCCGGGGGCTGCGGCGCCGGGCAGCGGCCGTGGATGGCTCGCCATGATGGACGCGGTGGCGGTGGCCGGCGACGTTCTCGTGGCCGCGGTGGGGATTGCCGCGCCGCTCGCGCTGGCCGCCACGGGCGAGACCATCGCCGAGCGCTCGGGCGTGGTGAACCTCGGGGTGGAAGGGGCGATGCTCTTCGGTGCGCTCGGCGGGGCCATCGGCGCCACGGTGGCGGGCCCCGCTGCCGGTCTCGGTGTCGGGATTCTGGCGGGCGTCCTCGTTGCCGCGCTCTTTGCGGCGGTCGCGATCGGCGCCGGCGCCGACCAGATCATCACGGGCACGGCGGTGACCCTCGCCAGCGTCGGGCTGACCGGCACGATTTACCGTCAGTTCTACGGGCCGGCGGGGGTGGGACTCTCGCTCCCCACCCTGCCCCCCGTTCCGGTGCCCTGGCTGTCGGACATCCCGCTGGTGGGACGCGCCTTCTTCGGGCAGCCGGTCACGAGCTACCTCGCCATCGGATTGCTCCCGCTGACCTGGTGCTGGCTCTTCCGCACCCGGTTCGGCTTGGCGATTCGGGCCGCCGGCGAGGAGCCGACCGCCGCGCGCGCCGCCGGCGTACCGGTACGCCGGACGCGCGCAGTCGCCGTCCTGGCGGGCGGGGCCTTCGCGGGGCTGGCGGGTGCCACCCTCGTGCTGGCGCAGGTGGGGACGTTCACGGAGCGGATGACGGCCGGGCGCGGATTCATCGCGATTGCCATCGTGGTGCTGGGCCGGTGGAACCCGGTGGGCGCGGGGCTGGCGGCGCTCCTCTTCGGGCTAGCCACGGCGGTCCAGTTTGCCCTCCAGGCCGCCGGGCTCGACGTGCCCTACCAGGTCTTTCTGATGTTCCCCTATCTCCTGACGCTGCTGGCGCTTGCCGGCGCGGTCGGGCGGGTCAAGGCGCCGGGAGCGCTGGGGAAGAACGAGGACTGAGCATTGGGGCTTGGGCAACGGAGAAAGGGACTAGGGACTTGGAGGGGTTGAAGGAGAAAGGAGAAAGGAGGAAGGTGCTCGATGTGGAGCCCCCCATTTCTCCTTCTTCCTTGCCCCCCTCCAAGTCCCAAGTCCCCCTGCTTCTCTATCTCCCGCTCTTAGCCTACCGGATTCTGCAGCTTGAACACCGCCGCCGCCGCCCAGGCGCCGAGCAGCGGGCCGACCAGGTAGATCCAGGCCTGTCCGAACGACCCGCCGGCAAAGAGCATGTCCACGAGCGCCGGGCCGAGGCCGACGGCGGGGTTGAAGGCCCCGCCGGAGATCGGCCCGGCGGCAAAGGCGCCGACCATGACCGTGAACCCGATGGCGAGACCGTAGTAGGAATTGCCCTGCGTGGCGGTGGCTGTGGCCGTATTGAGGACCACCAGCGCGAGGGCGAAGGTGAAGAGGAATTCGAGCACTAGCGGGTAGATCGGGGGGATGCTCGACGAGGGGGCGACCACCAGCGGTGACCCCATGATGAGCATGGTGCCGTGCGCCGCCACGATGGCGCCAGCCAGCTGGGCCCCCCAGTACGGAAGCAGGAGCTTCGCGTCGAGCTTGCCGCGCAGGAAGATCGCGAGAGACACCGCCGGATTATAGTGCGCGCCGGACACGTGCCCACCCATGTACACCATCATCATCAGCCCCGAACCGATGGCCAGCGGCGCGAAGGGCGACTGGGCCACCACGGTGAGCCCGATCGTCAGCACGAGGAAAAAGGTGCCGATGAACTCGGTGAGGAGCAGCTTCGCCATGGGAGTCTCCTGAGGGGCTGGTTGTTTCAGGGGGTCGTGAGTGCCGTCTATATTGCCTGTTGCCTGACGCTTTCGCCAGATGCCGCTGGCCGTTCCATTCGCCTCTCGAGGACCCCGTGCCCGCCCATTCCCCCGCCCGGCCCGCCCCCACCGAGTACTTCTCCTTTTACAAGTCGTACGTGGACGAAGTGCCCGAGGGCGATGTGCTCGACACCCTCGTGGCGCAACGGGACTCGACCGCCGCGCTCCTGGCCGGCGTGTCCGAGGCCGACGCCGGGTTCCGCTACGCCGAGGGCAAGTGGAGCATCCGAGAAGTTGCCGGGCATGTGGCCGATGCCGAGCGGGTGTTTGCGTATCGGGCGCTCCGGATCGCCCGGGGCGATCCGACCCCGCTCGCCGGCTTCGACGAAAATGCCTGGATGCCGATGGCCGGGTTCGAAGCCCGGAGCCTGGCTGACGTGGCGGCAGAACTCCGCGCCGTGCGGGAGGCGACGCTGGCTCTCTTCCGGAGCATCGACCAGGCGGCGTGGGGGCGCTCGGCGGTGGCGAGCGGTCATCCGGTCACGGCCCGCGCCCTGGCCTGGATCATTGCGGGGCATGAGAGGCACCATCTTCGGGTGCTGGGAGAGCGATACCTTCCAAGGCTTGAGGACTGAGGACCGGGGACTGGGGACTGCGGGCGTGAACACGCGTCCAGTCATCAGTCCCCGTCATTTCCCCGTGTTGCGGCGCCCTGCCGGGAGAGGTAGCCTAATCGCATGAACATCGAACTCCTTGGCGTACCGATGGACCTCGGTTCCGGCCGGCGCGGGGTGGATATGGGGCCCTCGGCGCTCCGGATCGCGGGCGTGACCACCGCCCTGGCGGCGCGCGGCCACCGGGTCATCGACGGCGGCGACCTCGATATCAAGAACATGGAGGAGATCTCCATCGGGAGCCGGCGCGCCCGGTACATGGGGGAAATCGCCCGTGCCTCCACCCTGCTCGGCAAGGCGGTCGAGCGGATCATGGAGCGGAAGCGATTTCCGCTGGTGCTCGGCGGGGACCACTCGATCGCCATCGGGACGGTGTCCGGTGTGGCCGCCCACTGTCGCAAGAAGCACAAGAAGCTGGGCCTCCTCTGGGTCGACGCCCACAGCGATATCCACGTGCCGCGGACCTCCCCCTCGGGCAACATCCACGGCATGCCGCTGGCCGCGCTGTTCGGCATGGGACCGACCGAGCTCTCAGGCGTCGGCGGGGCCGGCTCCAAGCTGGACCCGACCCGGGTGGCTCTCGTGGGCATCCGGAGCCTGGAGGACGGCGAACGGAAGCACCTGAACGAACTCGGCATCCGGGTGTACACCATGTCGGAAATCGACCGTGACGGCATCCATGCGGTGATGAGCGACGCGCTGGCCCGGGTGACCGACGGCACCAGCTGCCTGCACGTCAGTTTCGACCTCGATGCGGTCGACCCGACCCTGGCGCCCGGCGTCGGCACGCCGGTGAAGGGCGGGCTCGACTACCGGGAGGCGCACACCATCATGGAGCTGATCGCGGCCTCGAAGCGCATGACCTCCATGGAGGTGGTGGAGGTCAACCCGATCCTGGACGAGCGCAACCGCTCGGCGGTGCTCGCCGTCGAGCTGCTTGAATCCGCCTTCGGAAAGAGGATCCTCTAGCCATGCGCGCACGCCTGCTCGGCCTTCTCGGCCTGACGCTCCTCTTCCTCAGCGCCGTCCTGATCGACATCAGCCACGGACTCTTCAGCGCGGACGACTTCGCCGACCGGGTCTCGGCGAGCCTCGGGGACGACCGCGTCTCGGGCTTCGTCGCCGACCGGGTCACCGACGCGCTGATCGAACAGCGGCCCAACCTCACCGCCGTCCGCCCGCTCCTCGTCGGCGCCACCGACCAGCTGGTCGGCAGCGCCCCGTTCCGGGCCGTCGCGCGCACCGCCGTCCGGTCGGCCCACCAGGCGTTCTTCTCCCGGACCGGGGAGGAGGTCCTCCTTTCGATCCCCGACGTCGGCGTCCTCGTGCAGAGCGTCCTCGACGGCGTGGACCCGAAACTGGCGGCCAAGCTGCCGGCGAAACTCGAGACGGTGGTGGCCCACCTGCCGCAGAACAGGCTCGGGGCGACGGTCGTGATGGTGCGACGCGGGCTCAACCGGGTGGCGTGGCTGCAGCGCGGGCTCTTTGCCCTTGGCATCTGCCTCCTCATCGGTGCGATCTTCCTCCATCCCAATCGGCGCGAGGGACTGAATCGCGCGGGCATCGGCCTCGTGGTGGTGGCGCTGCTCCTCGCCCTCCTCATTCCGGCCGGGAGGCTCGTGGCCCTCCTGGCCGTTGACGATCCGGGCGCACGCGGCGCGCTCTTCGGCGTCTGGCGGGCGTACTTCCTGCCGCTCTTGGGGTTCGTGTACTCCTACGCCGGCACAGGCGTCATCCTGGCCGCCGCGGCAAGCTCGCTGCACGAGAAGGCCGACCCCTTCGCGGGCCTTCGTCTCGCCGTGCGGGTGGTGACCAATCCGCCCGCGACCGGGAAGCTCCGGGCGCTGTGGGTGGTGTGCGTCGCCGCCACCGGAGCCGTGATCCTTGCCTGGCCGACCAGCGTCGTGACCGCCGTGGCGGTGCTCGGCGGGCTGGTGCTGCTCTACATCGCGCTGCGTGAGCTCTTCCGGTTGCTGCTCGAAAACGTTCCCGAGTACTCGGCTCCCGCGGCCTCGGGGGGCGGGCGCCGCTGGCCGCTGCGGGCCGCTGCGGGCGTGGTGGCCGCGGGACTCCTCCTCGCGGCGTTCTTCGCGTGGCCGCGTCCCGCGGCGGAATCGGTACGGACGGCCGCGGTGCTGTCCTGCAACGGTGCCCCCGAGCTCTGCAACCGCCGCATCGACCAGGTGTCCTTTCCCGCCACCCACAACTCGATGTCCAGCGCCGAGATCGAGGGATGGATGTTCCCGCAGCAGTCGGTGAACTTCACCGGCCAGCTCCAGAACGGCATCCGCGCCCTGCTCATCGACATTCACTACGGGTTCCCCGGCGGCGCCCGGATCAAGACCGACCTCGAGGGGGAGGGTGCCACCCGGGAGAAGCTCGTCGGTGCCGTGGGCGAAGAGGGCTTCGAGGCGGCGCAGCGGATCCGGAACCGGCTGGTCGGGGTCGACGAGGGGCGCCGGGGGTTGTACTTCTGCCATGGTTTCTGCGAGCTGGGCGCCTACCCGGTGGCCCCGGCGTTCCGGGAGATCCGCGACTGGCTGGTGGTCCATCCCGACGAGGTGATCCTCCTCGTGATCGAGGACTACGTGACGCCGCAGGAGATCGCGGAGGCGTTCAGGGAGAGCGGATTGCTGGACCTGGTGTACACCGGCCCGATCACCCCCTTCCCGACGCTCGGGGCGATGATCTACGCCAACCAGCGAGTGCTGGTCTTCACCGAATCCGGCAAGCCGGGAGTGGATTGGCAGCACCCGGTGTTCGACAGCTTCCAGGAGACCCCCTACACCTTCCACACCCCCGCGGAATTCTCCTGCAAGCCAAACCGCGGCGGCACCACGGCCCCGCTGTTCCAGGTGAACCATTGGATCGAGACCACGCCGGCGCCGCGGCCGACCAACGCCGAGATCGTGAACACCTACGACGTCCTCCTCAAGCGCGCCCGGACCTGCGAGCGTGAGCGCGGGATGAAACCCACCTACATCGCCGTGGATTTCGGGGACATCGGGGACATCGTGGCGGTGACGCGGACCCTGAACGGGCTGGATACCGCGACGGTCGGGCAGTCGGGCAGGCGGGCGGGCGGACAGTAGGAGCGAGCCCTCATGCCTCCGCGCCATCCAGAGGTCGCCGCCGCGCGCATATCCCCCGATGGGTGAGGCCCTCGACTTCGTCGTGGTCGGATCCGGCTTCGGCGGCAGCGTCTCCGCCCTTCGGCTGACCGAGAAGGGTTACCGGGTGCGCGTGCTGGAGCGCGGGAAACGGTACCGCGACGAGGATTTCGCACGCACCAACTGGAATCTCCGCAAGGCGCTCTGGGCGCCGGCACTCCGCTGCTTCGGCATCCTCCAGATCAGCCCCTTTCGCGACGTGTTCGTCCTCCACGGGGCCGGGGTCGGGGGCGGGAGCCTTGGGTACGCGAATGTTCTCATGGCGCCCGGCGACGAAATGTTCGCCGCGCCCGCCTGGCGACACCTGGCCGACTGGAAATCGCTGCTCGAACCCCATTACGACACCGCCCGGCGGATGCTGGGCGTGACCGAGAACCCGCGGACCTGGGCCG
>DASUFQ010000143.1:0-7665 GCA_036274515.1 Gemmatimonadales bacterium
CCGCGCGGGAGGCGGACCCCCAGCGGGGGGCGAGGTAGCCGCTGAACAGGACAAACGGAACGGCCACCAGCGCCACGATAGGCGCCAGCAGCAGTGCCCCCGAGCGGGCGAAGACGGCGGGGAAGGTGGCGCCGAGGAGGATCACCCCGAACGCCGACGTGGCGGCGGCGGCGGTGAGGATGGACTCGATCCGCGAGAGCCAGGCGAGGGCGGAGGAGCCGCCCCGCAGCTGGCGCGACACGGCGCGCGCGAGCTCCGCCCGGCTGACGTACACCAGCGCCGCCCCGGCCATCGAGCCGAGGAGGGTGAGCGCGAGCCCGAGGGCAAAGGCGCCCCAGATCACGCCGCCTCCCCCGGGGTGGAGCCGTCGCCCACCTTCGCGCGCCGCGCCAGCACGCGCCGCACCCGCCGGCGCGACACCTGCTCCACCACCAGCTCGACGTCGCCCACGCGGACCTCGTCGCCGGAGCGCGGCACCCGGCCGAGCTGGGCCAGCACCAGGCCGCCGACGGTGCTCACGTCCTCGTGGCCGAGGTCCTGGTGGAAGAGCCCCTCCAGCTCGGTCAGCGCCACGCCGCCCTGCAGCCGGAAGGTGTCGGGCTCGACCGTCACGATCGGCTCGACCTCGTCCACGTCGTACTCGTCGTGGATCTCGCCGACCACCTGTTCGAGGATGTCCTCGAGGGTGATGAGCCCCGCCGTGCCGCCGAACTCGTCCACCACCACCGCGAGATGGCTCGGACCCCGCTGGAAATCGCGCAGCTGGCGGTCGAGGGTCTTCCCCTCGGGCACGAAGGGGACCGGCCGGATGAGGGCGGTCCAGGCGGCGGGGCGGTCGTCATCCAGGTGCGCCAGCATGTCCTTGGCATACACGACGCCGGCCACCGCGTCGGGCTGGCCCTCGAAGACCGGCAGGCGGGCGTGCTCGGCGCGGCTCAGCGTCGAGACGACCTCCTCCCTCGAATCGGCGACATCCACCCCGACGATGTCGATGCGTGGCGTCATCACTTCGGCGACCGTCATGTCGGAAAGGGCGAAGACGCCGAGCATGGCGTCCCGTGGCGGGTGGCGGGTGCCGGGCGTCGGGCGCATGGCGCGGCGGTCCACCGCCGTCACCAGGCGGAAGAGGGGCCGGAAAATGGCCAGCGAGCGTGCCGCGCCGGGACGGACCAGGCGGGCGAGGTCGGGGGCGATGGCGGCGAGCAGCCGGGGGAGCAGGTCGCCCACGACCCAGACGACGGAGACGGCAATGGCGAGGTGGAGGGCGGCCTTCATCGGCGGCCACGCCCACCAGACCACCGCGGTGGCAGCGGCGGCGCCGGAAATCACCAGCAGGGCGAGGTGGGCGAGGTGAAGCTTCCGGGCCAGGGGCAGCGCGTCGCCGCCCTCGGCGCCGGCGCGGGGGAGATCCCCCTCGGCCTCCGCCGCGAGGGCCACCCAGGCCGCCCAGAGCGCAAAGAAGAGGAGCGCGGCCGGCGAGAGGAAGCCGTGGAAGATGGCGTTCATGACACCTTCTTCAGGTAGCGTTCCTGGCGCACCCACATGGCCGACGCCTCCCGTCCCGCACCCTCGTCATGGTCCCAGCCGAGGATGTGGAGGGTGCCGTGGATGACGAGGCGCAGCAGCTCCTCGTGCACCGTCAGGCCGCGGCGCCGGGCCTCGCGCTCGGCCTGCCAGCGGCAGATGTAGAGGTCGCCGATGAGCCCGCCGCGCGGGTCGGGAAGGGCAAAGCTGATCACGTCGGTGGGAAAGTCGTGACCCTTGTGCCGGAGGTTCATCTGGCGCATCGCCTCGCGGCCGAGGAAGGTCACCGACACCGAGGCGTGGCGCCGCTCGCCGGCGAGGACCGCACGCACCGCCCGCCGCACCGCGGCGGCCGGAAGGGGGATGACCCGCCCGTGCACGCTGACTTCAGCGGCGGCCACGCCCGTCCTTCCGGGTCATCCGACCTGGTCTTCCGCGTAGGCGCGGATGATGTCACGCACCAGCCGGTGGCGCACCACGTCGGTGTCCTGCAGGTAGCAGAACGCGATGCCGTCGATGCCCGGCAGGATGCGCTCGACCTGGATCAGCCCCGAATCCTCCCGCTTGGGCAGGTCCACCTGGGTCTTGTCTCCCGTCACGACGACCCGGCTGTTCACGCCGAGCCGGGTGAGGAACATCTTCATCTGGGCGCCGGTGGCGTTCTGCGCCTCGTCGAGGATGATGAAGGCGTCGGACAAGGTGCGGCCGCGCATGTAGGCGAGCGGCGCGATCTCGATGGTCCGGGTCTCCAGCGCCTTCTGCACCTTTTCCGACGGCATCATGTCCTCCAGCGCGTCGTAGAGCGGCCGGAGGTAGGGGTCCACCTTCGCCTGCAGGTCGCCGGGGAGGAAGCCGAGGGACTCCCCCGCCTCGACGGCGGGGCGCGCGAGGATGATCCGCTTGACCCGCTTCCGGGCGAGCGCCTCGACCGCCTTGGCCACCGCCAGGTAGGTCTTGCCGGTGCCGGCGGGGCCGATCCCCACCACGATGTCGTGCGCGGTGATGGCGGCCAGGTACTCCTTCTGGCCGCTGGTCTTCGCCACGATGGCGCGGCGCATTCCCGGCAGCACGATCCGGTTCTCGCCTTCGGGCGCCGGCAGCTCCGCGCCCGGCTCGGAGGCGATCCGGTAGACATCCTCCGGCGCGATGGTTTCCCCCATCCGGGCCAGGTCGATCAGTCCCTGCACCACCGGCGTGGCCCGCTCGATCTGCTCGAGGGTGCCGCCGAGGGTCAGCACCTCGCCGCGCAGCGTGGCGCGCACGCCGAGGGCGCGCTGCAATTCCAGGAGGTTGACGTCGTTCACGCCGCCCAGGAGGAGGGGATCGGCGCCCTCGGTGGAGAGGCGGTGGAGCACGTCGTTGGCGTCAGCCTTCACCGGTCACCTCCAGGTGGAGCGCGGCGAGATCCTTCGCGTCCACGGTGGTCGGGGCGCCCTCGAAGAGGGCGCGCGCCGCCGTCGTCTTCGGGAAGGCGATGACGTCGCGCAGCGAGGGGGCGCCGGTCAGGAGCATCGCGATCCGGTCGAACCCGAGCGCGAAGCCGCCGTGGGGTGGCGCGCCCGCGGCCAGGCCGTCGAGGAGGAAGCCGAAGCGCCGGCGGATCTCGTCGGGCGGGATCTTCAGCAGCTCGAAGATGGTGGTCTGCAGCTCGGGGGTGGTGATCCGGATCGAGCCGCTGCCGAGCTCGTTGCCGTTGTACACCACGTCGTAGTGCAGGGCGCGGCACGACGACGGCACGGTCTTGAGCCGAGGCAGGTCGTCGGGATGCGGCGCCGTGAAGGGGTGGTGCGCGGGGGCCCATTCCCCACTGGCGGGGTCCTGCTCGAAGAGCGGAAAGTCCACGACCCAGCAGAAGGCATGCGCGGTCGTCGTCCGTACGCCGGGCTTCCTGCTGAGGGCCATCCGCGCCGCATGCAGCGCGGGAGAGGTGACGCCATCGACGCCCACGACCGCCACCAGCAGCGTCCCGGCAGGCACGGCGAGCTTGTCGAGGGCGTAGAGGCCGTACGCCTTGACGCCCTGCCCTTCCCAGCCCGCCTCGGTGCGGCGCGCCCAGAGGAGCCCGCCCGCGCCGGCGCCCTTGGCCAGCTCGGTGAGCACGTCGAGCTCCTTCCGTGTGGCCTCGCCCTGGCCCGGGGCGGCGATGCCCCGGATCCGGTTTCCGTCGGCGATGGAGTCGCGAAGGAACGAGGCCGCGTCTCCGCCGATCAGCGGCGTGAGGTCCTGGATCTCCAGGCCGAACCGGAGGTCCGGCTTGTCGATGCCGTACTTCTCCATGGCCTCGTCGTACCCCAGCCGCGGGAACGGCCGGGCGATCGTGTGCCCCGCCTCGGCCCAGAGGTCCACCAGCACCTGCTCGACCACCGCCTGCACGTCCTCCGCGCCCACGAAGCTCGCCTCGAGGTCGATCTGGGTGAATTCCGGCTGCCGGTCGGCGCGGAGGTCCTCGTCGCGGAAGCAGCGGGCAATCTGGAAGTAGCGGTCGTAGCCGGCCACCATCAGCAGCTGCTTGTAGATCTGGGGCGACTGGGGGAGGGCGTAGAACTCGCCGCGGTGCACGCTGCTGGGGACGAGGTAGTCCCGCGCCCCTTCGGGGGTCGGCTTGGTGAGGATCGGGGTCTCGATTTCCAGGAAGCCCTGCTCGGTCATGCTCCGGCGGGCCCGCTGCAGCAGCCGGTGGCGCAGGATCAGGTTGCGCTGCAGCTCCGGGCGGCGGAGGTCGAGCACCCGATGGCGGAGCCGCAGCTCCTCCGAGGGGAGTTCCTCCCCTTCCTTCCGGGCGATCGGGATGGCGGGCGTGGCGGCGGGGCCCACCACGCTGAACCCCACCACGTGCACCTCGACCTCACGGGAGGCCATCGAGGCATCGCGGCCGATTTCGGGGCGAAGCGCGACTTCGCCCTCCACCAGGACGACGGTCTCCGGACCAACCGAAGAGGCGAGGGCAATCACCTCTGGCCCGCTCCAGCGCGGATCGAAGGAGAGCTGCACGAGGCCGGCCCGGTCGCGAAGGTCGAGAAAGACGAGACCGCCGAGGTCGCGGCGGCGGTGCACCCAGCCACCGAGCCGCACCACCTGACCCACCTGTTCGCGGGTCAGCGCCCCACAGAGATGCGTACGGTGTGCGGTGACCGTCATGCGGCGGATTCCTTGCTGGATCGGGAGGGCGGCCGGGCGCCGCGGCTCCGGGAAACGTAACTCCCACTCCACAGGGGGACAAGTAATTCAAACAGAAGGGTTTAGCACCGAAACCAGGATTGCTTCGTCGGCCCCTGCCGGGGGCTCCTCGCAATGACACAGATTCGGTTTCTGTCATTGCGAGGCCACGAAGTGGCCGGGCGATCCGGCAGAGATTGCTTCGTCGCCCCCCAAGGGGACCTCCTCGCAATGACAGTAGGACTATCTTTGCCGCATGGCATCCCCCAGGGCGGCACCGCCGGCGGACTCGATCCTCGATCTCGCACCCGATGCGGCGCGCGAGCGCCTTTCCGCATGGGTCACGGGGCGCGGGCTGCCGCGGTTCCGGGCGGACCAGTTGCACCGCCGCCTCTGGGTGCAGCCGATCCGGTCGTGGACCGAGGCCACCGAGCTGCCGCAGTCGCTCCGCGCGGAGCTCGACGCCGAACACCCCCTGCGGCGCCTGGCCGAGGAGACTTCGCAGCTCTCCCAGGACGGCACGAGGAAGTATCTCTGGCGACTGGACGATGGCGAGGCAGTCGAGTCGGTGCTGATCCCTTCGGGCGGCCGGCGGACGCTCTGCATCTCGTCGCAGGCCGGCTGCGCGCTCGGCTGCGTCTTCTGCGCCACCGGCCTCATGGGGTTCCGCCGGAACCTGAGCCCGTTCGAGATCGCCGGCCAGGTACGCGAGGTCATGCTGCGGGACCCGGTGGACAAGCCGACCAACATCGTCTTCATGGGGATGGGGGAGCCGCTCCTCAACTGGCCCGGGGTGGATGTGGCGCTGAGCATCCTGAACGGTCCCGAGGCGCTCGGCATCGGCGCCCGCCACATCACCGTCTCCACCGTCGGCATCATCCCCGGGATGAAGAAGCTGGCCGCCCGCCCCGAGCAGTTCCGGCTGGCCATCTCCCTCCACGCGCCGACCGCCGAGCGGCGGCTGGCCATCATGCCGATCGAGAAGAAGTACGACCTCACGGCGGTGCTTGAGGCGGCCGCGGCGTTCCGGAAGCGGATCACCTTCGAGTACGTGATGATCGCGGGGAAGAACGACAGCGACCAGGATGCCGACGCCCTGGCGGCGCTGGCCACCAGGCAGGGGGCGCTGGTGAACCTGCTGCCGCTGCATCCGGGCGGTGCGCCGGGACTCGAGGCCACGCCGCCGAACAAGATCAAGAACTTCGCGGGCCGCCTGCAGGCGCGCGGCGTGGAGGCGGTGGTGCGGCGGAGCCGGGGGCTCGACATCCAGGCGGCGTGCGGGCAGCTGGCGGGGAAGCGGGAGGGGCAGACGGGCTGACGGACGGCCAGACGGCCAGACGGACAGACGGACAGACGGGCAGTTACTGACGGACAATGAGACGCGGGAGGGTCGGGGCGCCTACCCCGAAGAGCCAGAACGCGGGAGGGTCGGAGACAAGGGAGGGTCGGAGAACCGCATTGGTGGTTGCCCGCGCACCCACCCAATCCTTTTCCGACCCTCCCTAACATCCGAACCTCCCGAGTCTGTGGCGGCGAGGGCTCGAGCGCCGCGACCGCGCTGCAGGCCGCACCGTTTCATGGGTGCAACATCGAGTTTTTTGAGCCGCTGTAACTCATTGGTGCATAATGTATTAGACGCAAGTCTATCACTCCAGTTCCCAGCCCGCTTCTTGCCCCCTCCCTATATATCGTCCTTCATCGCCCCCACCCGGAGCAGGCCTCATGGCCCAGCCGGCCAGGACCGATCCAGCCGACCTTTCCCGCGTCCTTACCCGTGAGGCGCGCGCGTTCGTCGAGGAGCTGACCCGCCGCTTCCGGGCGCCGCTCCGCGACCTGCTCGCGGCGCGCGCTGCCCGCCAGGCGCGGCTCGACGCGGGCACCGAGCGCCTCCACTTCCTCGCCGAAACCGAGAGCGTGCGGGTGTCGCGCTGGCAGGTGGCCCCGATCCCGGCCGACCTCCTCGACCGGCGGGTGGAGATCACCGGGCCGGTCGACCGGAAGATGATCATCAACGCCCTCAATTCCGGGGCGCAGGTGTTCATGGCGGACTTCGAGGATTCGCTCTCCCCCACCTGGGAGAACGTGATCGCCGGACAGGGCAACCTGATGGACGCGGTGCGCCGGACGATCACCTTCACCGACCCCGCGTCCGGGAAGTCCTACAAGCTCAATCCCGACCCGGCGGTGCTGCTGGTCCGGCCGCGCGGCCTCCACCTCGAGGAGCGACATCTTCTGGTGGACGGCTCCCCCGCCCCGGCGCCGCTGGTGGACTTCGGCCTCTACCTCTTCCACAACGCCCGCGAGCTGCTCCAGCGCCAGTCGGGCCCCTATTACTACTTCCCGAAGCTGCAGGGCCACCTCGAGGCGCGCTGGTGGAACGCCGTCATGGAGCACGCCGAGCGCACCCTCGGCCTCCCGGTCGGGACGGCGCGGTGCACCGTGCTCATCGAGACCCTCCCCGCGGCCTTCGAGATGGACGAGATCCTGTACGAGCTGCGCGACCACATCGTGGGGCTCAACTGCGGGCGCTGGGACTACATCTTTTCCGTCATCAAGACGCTCAAGGCCGACGCGAAGCACGTCCTCCCCGACCGGGCGCAGGTGACGATGGCGGCGCCCTGCATGCGGGCCTACACCACCCTCCTCATCAAGACCTGCCACCTCCGCGGCGCCTTTGCGATGGGCGGCATGGCGGCCCAGATCCCCATCAAGGGCGACGAGGCCCGAAACAACGAGGCGCTGGAAAAGGTGCGGGCCGACAAGCGCCGCGAGGCGGGTGACGGGCACGACGGCACCTGGGTGGCGCATCCCGGGCTGGTGCCGGTGGCGCTCGACGTCTTCAGCGCGGTCCTGGGCAGGAAGCGGAACCAGCTCGACGTGATGCGGGACGACGTCCGGGTCTCCGCGGCCGACCTGCTGGCGGTGCCCGAGGGCACGCGGACCGAAGCCGGCCTGCGGCACAACATCCGGGTCGGGATCCACTAC
>DASUFQ010000144.1:0-3064 GCA_036274515.1 Gemmatimonadales bacterium
GGTGGGTGACCCGTAGGGCCGCGTCAGTGCACGCCACACCACTCCGGATGTTGTAGTCAAGCTCGAACATGAGGGCGGGCACTGCAGGGGCCCGGAGGGTCGCCCGCCCCCCGCGCGATCCCCGATCCGCGATCTCAAAAGACAGCCCCTCGGATGGCCGCCGAGGGCAACGTGCTGCGCAAGGAAGATCGGGGCCCGCGTGCCGCGGGCTCCGTCCCTCCAGACTAGGACCCGCCCGGATGACCACCGCCGTTCGCCCCGAGAGCGACTCCGGGGCCTTTCCGCTCCATCGTCCGTCCGCCGTCCCAGTCTCACATCCCGCACTCACCCGCCGCCGGCTCGACCACGTGGACCTGCTCCGCGGGCTGGTGATGGTCATCATGGTGCTCGACCACGTGCGCGGCTTCCTCACCAACGTCACGTTCGATCCGACCGACATGGCGCAGACCAACCTGGCGCTGTTCGGCGCCCGCTGGATCACCCACTTCTGCGCCCCGGTGTTCGTCTTTCTCGCCGGCGCCAGCGGTTGGATGGCGGGGACCCGCCGCACTCCCGGCGAGCTGACCCGCCTGCTGCTCACCCGGGGCCTCTGGCTGGTCCTGCTCGAGCTCACCGTGATCAGCTTTGGCTGGTACTTCAACTTCGACTGGAACGACGGCGCGCGGGCCCAGGTGATCTGGGCCATCGGCGCCTCGATGATCGTGCTGGCGGGGCTGGTCCGGCTGCCCCGCCCCGCCGTCGCGGGGATAGGGCTCGCGCTGGTGGCGGGACACAACCTGCTGGACGGGATCAGCCCGGCGTCGCTGGGCGGGTGGGCCCCGCTCTGGATGGCGCTGCACGTGCGCGGCCAGCTCGGAGTGGTCCCGGTGAACCTGGTCTATCCCGTGCTGCCCTGGATCGGCGTGATGGCGCTCGGCTACGCGGCGGGGCCGGCGATCTTCTCCCGCGATCCGGCGACGTCACGCCGAGTGGCCTGGGCGGGGGTGGCGCTGACCGCCGGATTCGTCGTGCTGCGCGGGATCAACGGCTACGGCGACCTCCTGCCCCGGCTGGAGAACGGCGGCGCGGCAGTGGTGGCGATGTCGTTCCTCAACACGACCAAGTACCCGCCGTCGCTGGACTACGTGCTGATGACGCTAGGGCCGGCGCTGGTCGCGCTCTACGCGTTCCGCCGGGCGGGCGGGCCGCTGGCCCGGGCGCTGGTCATTTTCGGACGGGTGCCCTTCCTCTTTTACGTGGCCCATCTCTACCTGGTGCACACGATCGCCGTGGCGGCGGGGGTGGCGGAGGGATATCCCCTCTCGTCGATGCTGGTGTACCACGGGTACACGCCGGCGGGGTTCGGGTTCGGGCTGCCGGTGATCTACCCGGTGTGGATCGCGGTGGTGGTGGCGTTGTATCCGCTGTGCCGGCGGTATGCGGAGCTCAAGGGGCGGAGCCGGGCGTGGTGGCTGTCGTACCTCTAGGCGATCGACGGGACCGGTGCGCGCGCTCCTGGTGCGGCTCGGGCGACGCACTGGGGGTCACACGCCCGCCGGGGCATCGGTACTTGCTGCTCTCGCCGGGCGGGGGGACCGGGTCCGGTGGCAAGTACCGAGTCGCCCACCCGGCGGGCGCGTGGCCCCCTGTGCGCCGCCCCCAGCATCTCTGCTCGCGCGCATCCCGCCCCCGCACATATAAGGAAGTCGGGGAAGCCGTTCCGCTGGCTGGAAGTGGTTGTGTACGCCGGCGCACAAGTGCGCGTTCGGGATATCACCCTTGCTTCCGGCCGCCGGTCCGCAGGACTCATCTTTGAACCATGCTCCCCACTGCGGCGTCGCCCGATCAGCCGGCCGAAGAAGGGGTGAGGCGGCTGGCCCTGACCCACCTCGAGACCGCACGGACCGCGCGCGCCCGGCTCGGGAGCTCGGACGATCCCGAGGCGCTGCACGACTATCGGGTGGCGCTCCGCCGGCTGCGGAGCTGCCTCCGCTCCTACCGCCGAGAGTTGCGCTCGACGGTCACCCGCAGGAGCCGGCGGCGCGTCGAGCGCCTCGCCCATGCTACCAACCGAAGCCGTGACCTCGAGGTCCACCTCGAATGGCTCACCGCGCAGGAGGCGACGGCGGCGGCGGGCGACCGGCCGGGCATCACCTGGCTGATCGGCCGGCTGGAGTGCGCCCGATCACGAGACTGGAGGGAGATGCTGGCGCTCGACGAAAAGCGGTTTCCCGCCATGTTCGACCCCCTCCACCGGCAGCTCTCCCGGTATCGGACGACCGTCCATCTCGAGCCCGACCAGGAGCGTCGCACGCTCGTGGAGGTGACCGGCCGCCGCGCCCGGGCCGCCGCTCGCCGCCTGGAGCGACGACTCGGGCGGATCCGGGACCAGACCAGCGAGAAGGGGATTCACCGTGCGCGCATCGCCGCGAAACACCTGCGCTATCTGCTCGAGCCCTTCGGTTCCTGTGTCCCCCAGGGCGAGGCGATCATCGAGCGGCTCAAGTCCCTCCAGGATGCCTTCGGCGACGTGCACGCTGCCCACGTCTTCCTGCTCGAGCTCGACGCGGCGCTGCGGGAAGCCGAGGGCGACCGGCCGGCAGTGCTGGGGCCGGGACTGCGCTTCCTGATGGCGTCCCTGCGGGATCGCGGCGCCCGGGCGTTCGACGCGGCCGCGGCGGAATGGCTGGCGCCCGGTCGGCAGGAGTTCTTCGACGCGGTCCGGACGGCGAGGCGTGCGCTGGCGAGCCGGGTGCAAGACGGGCGGGAGGTGGAGCGGAAGTATCTGCTGGACCAGTTGCCCGAGGCCGTCGCCGGATCGCCGTCGGTGGAGATCGAGCAGGGATACCTCCCGGGCGACCGACTGGTGGAGCGATTGCGGCGGATCCGAGGGCCTGAGGGAGTCGAGCTGGTGCGGACGGTGAAGGAGGGGTCGGGCCTGGTGCGGCTCGAGGTCGAGGAAGCGGTCGAGCCCATGGTGTTCGAGACGCTCTGGCCGCTCACCGAGGGTCGGCGGCTCCGGAAGCGCCGTTATCGAGTTCCCGACGGTGACCGCACCTGGGAGATCGACCAGTTTCTGGACCGC
>DASUFQ010000145.1:0-3247 GCA_036274515.1 Gemmatimonadales bacterium
CTTCCTCGCCGCGGAAGGAGTGACCCTCGGCATGACCCTCACGACGACCAGCCAGCTCAACGCCGCGCGGGCCACCGACTCCCCCAACGTCGACGCCAAGCTCCAGCAGCGGGAGGACTGGCTCGTGCTCCTCGGCGTGAACCACCTCCTGGCCGCCATGGAGGCCTACGTGTCGGCGCACCTCTGGGACTTCCCGGGAGACCTCACCGTCCAGAAGACCTCCGACGGCGTCGCGGGGGCGGTCTCCCTGCCGGTGCGCCTGCCATGAACGCCGCCCCCATCGGGATCTTCGATTCCGGCATCGGCGGCCTCACGGTGGCGCGCGCGATCTACGAGCGCCTGCCGATGGAATCGACGATCTACTTCGGCGACACCGCGCGGGTGCCCTACGGTCCCAAGTCGCCCGACACCGTCCGCCGGTACTCGCTGGAGATCCTCGACTGGCTGCTCGCGCAGGGGGTCAAGTCGGTCGTGATCGCCTGCAACACGAGCACGGCGCACGCCCTCGAGGCGCTGCAGGCGGCTTCGCCGGTGCCGGTCCTCGGCGTCATCGAGCCGGGCGCCCGCGCCGCCGCCGCCGCCACGCGCGGGGGCGGGATCGGCGTGATCGGCACCGCCGGCACCGTGGCGAGCGAGGCGTACCCCAGCGCGATCCGCCGGATCCTGCCGGGGGCGCGGATCGAGCAGCGCGCCTGCCCGCTGCTGGTGCCGCTGGTGGAGGAGGGGTGGTTCGACCACGAGGCGACGCGGCTGGTGGCCGAGGAATACCTCGCGCCCGTCCGCCGGGCGGGGGTCGACACGCTGGTGCTCGGGTGCACCCACTATCCGCTGCTCAAGGGACTCCTCCGGCAGGTGATGGGGGCCGAGGTCGCCCTCATCGACAGCGCCGAGGAGACGGCGCGCGCGCTCGCGGCCCGGCTGGAGGAGGCGGGCACGGCGAGCGGCACGAGCGTGCCGGGCGGCCACCGCTTCGTGGTGAGCGACGACCAGGCACGGTTTCTTCAGGTGGGGGCGCGGTTCCTCGGCGAACGGCTCGGGCAGCCGGAACTGGTGCGGCTGGGGTAATCCTCTTGTCATTGCGAGGCCGCTTGGCGGCAGAAGCAATCTGGGCCGAGATTGCTTCGTCGGCCCCGGGGGGGCCTCCTCGCAATGACAGAATCTCAGCCTTCGGTCACCCCATCCATTCCGCCAGCTCCGCACCGGTCTCCGTCACGACGCCATACTTGAAGCCGTCGAGCCAGGCGCCGGGGTTCAGGAACTGCTGGCCGGGCCGCGGCTCGCTCAGCACCGGCCGGTGGGTGTGGCCCATCACCACGCAGCCGAGTCCCGGATCCTTCCGCAGTGCTTCCTCGCCCCATGCCTGCTGCCGCCGCGAGGCTCCCTCCAGCGCCGCGTCCTCACGGACGGTGTTGCCGAGGGAATGGCTCATCCGGTCGACGACCCAGAACCCGAACCCGGGCGGCACCCGTTTCCAGACCGCGACGGTGGCAGGGTGCCGGGTGATCCGGTGCATGAGGCTGGCCGACCAGTGGGATTCGGTGACGCCGTCGCCGTGGACCGCCAGGACCCGGCGGTTGCCCACCGCAAGCTCCATCCGGAGCGGCGCGAACCGCACGTCGAGGTCCCGTTCCCAGAAATCCTCGCCCCATCGGTCGTGGTTCCCGCCCACCATCGCCACCGGCATGCGTTTCCGCGCGCGGCGGATCTCGGCGGCCACATGAAACGACCGTCGGGGGATCACCCGGCTGTAGGCGAACCAGAAATCGAAGATGTCGCCGTTGAGGAGGAGGGAGTCGCCGAGGGTGGGGGCGCGCTCGAGGAAGGCGAGGAGGGCCTCCTCGACCGCTGGCGGGGTGGCGCCGACGTGGGCGTCGGACAGGACGAGGAGGCGGTGGCCGAACACCACCGAAGATACGGCGCGCTCCGGCACTCTCGCAAGCGCTTGCAGCGATTGACTTTCGCCCCTCCCGCGGCCAAGCTTGACCGAACCCCATCCCCGGCCGGTCATGCCCGTATCCCACGTCGACATCCTGCAGCGCGTCAACTACTCGGAAATCGACCAGATGGGCGTCGTGTACCACTCGCGGTACGCCGTCTGGCTCGACGTGGCGCGGACCGAGTACCTCCGGCGCGCGGGGATGAGCTACCGGGAGCTGGAGGGGATGGGCTTCTTCCTCGTCGTGGGCGACCTCACCATGCGCTACCATCGCCCCGCGCGCTACGACGACGAGGTGCGGGTCCGCTGCTGGGTGAGCGACCTGGCCAGCCGCCGCGTCACCTTCGGCTATCGCCTGACCCACGCTGAGTCGGGGGCGCTGCTCGTGACCGCCGAGACCAGGATGCTGAGCCTCAACCACCAGTTCGAACCGACCCGGCTGCCGCCGTCCGTGTCGGCGCTGCTGCACGTCGTCCCCGAGCCGGCATGAGGGGATTCGCCGCTGCCTCGTTCCTGACGCTGGCGTCGCTCGTGCAGGCCGGCGCTGCCGGGGCGCAGGACGCCTCCAACGTCGAGGCCATTGCCCCGATGCTGCAGGCGGAGGATGCCCGGCAATGGGCGCCGGGGGTGCTCGAGGCAGGCACCCTCTCGCCGGAGCCCCTGGTCCGGCGGAGCGCCGCGATGTCCATCGGGCGGATCGGGGATCTCCGCGGCACCGCCTTGCTCCTGCCGATGCTGCAGGACCGGGACTCGACGGTGCAGACCACCGCGAGCTTTGCGCTCGGGCTGCTGCGGGACACCGCCGCGGTCGGGCCGCTCACGGTGCGGCTGGCGGCGCTGCCGGCGCCGACGCTGGAGACGGCGCGGGAAATCGTGACCGCGCTGGCCAAGACCGGAGGCCCCCGCGCTGCGGACGTCGTGACCCGCGTCCTCAACGGCACCTCCAACACCACGGTCTCGGAGAATCTCGACGTCCTGGTCCGCCAGGCGGCGCTGGAGTCGTGGCGACTCGGCAGCGCCAGCCCGGTGCAGCAGCTGATCGCCCTGTCGCAGACCACCGACGACGAGCTGCGCTGGCGCGTCATTTTTTCCCTCGGCCAGCTCCGGGCCAGCGCCGCGGGCTCGACGCTGCTGGCCGCGCTGCAGGACAAGCATCCGCTGGTCCGCTCCTATGCGGCCCGGACGTTGACGGCGTCGTATGTGGCCGCGTCGGGCCTCGACGCGGAGAGCGCCCTTCAGCTGCTGGTGAAGTGCCTGCGCGACGAGAACGGCGGTGTCCGGATCGAGGCCCTCCGCGCGCTGGGGAGCTAC
>DASUFQ010000146.1:0-19564 GCA_036274515.1 Gemmatimonadales bacterium
CGGGGTGATGACCATCGTCGGCAGCCCGCAGGGGACCGCCATCTGGTTCGGGACGGGGTTCATGTTCTAGAAGCAGTGCAAGCCGCAGGGACAGACCAACACGAACGGAATCGGAGGGGTTGATGCGGACCAGCATTGGCGACATCCGGACACTGGCTATGGCGTTCCTGGTCGCGGCGCTCGGCTGCGGCGATGGGGGTTCGGGAACCACCGGCATCAGCGGCGGTCCTACCATCCCCGAGACGGTGGACGGCACGTATAACGCCACGGCACTGACGCTCACGGAGCCGGGCGGGACGACGGACCTGCTGGCGGAGGGCGTCGCAATCGCGCTCACGCTCACACCGGCGGGCGCCACCACCGGAAGCATGACCGTTCCGGCCGCCTTTTCGGAGTCCGGGGAGGACGAGACCCTGTCCCTCCTCGGCACCTATACCTACGATCCCGACACAGGCATTGTCATCCTCGCCCACGCCGCCGACACATTCCTCCGCGAGACGACCCTGCACGCCAAGGGGACGGAACTCACCGGCACCTTCGACGGCGTGACCTACACGATCACCGTAAAGCTCGACAGCGGCACGTAGGCTATCTGGCCGGGCGCAACCCCTCCAGCGCCCGGCGCACATACACCGCCGCCATTTCCTTCCGCCACCCGATCGTGAAGTCGGTGTTGTCGAGCGGCTTGGCCGGCTTGCCGGCCAGCCGCGCGGCGGCGTCCACCTGGTCTTCGTCCAGCGAGCCGCCGACAAGCGCGGCGGCCGCCTCCGGCACCAGCTTCGGGTAGGAGCCAACGGCGCCCAGGACGATGCGCGCGTCCGAGACGGTTCCCGCGCCGTCAAACGACGCCCACGCCGCCACACCGAGGACCGGGAAGTCGAACGCCCCCCGCCGCCGCAGCTTGCGGTAGCTGGCCCGGGCGCCGGAGAGCGCCGGCACCTCGACCCGCACCAGGAGCTCGTTGGGCTGCTTGGTGAGGAACGCCATCCCGTCGTCGTGATAGAGCGCCGCCGCCGGGATCGTCCGCTCCCCGTCGGGGCCCGCCAGCACCACCCGCGCGTCGAGCGCCACCATCACCGGCACCAGGTCGCTCGACTGCACCGCCCAGCAGCGCGGGCTCGATGGCGCCACCCAGCAAATTTCGCCGTCCTTCTTCATGCAGAAATTGATGGCCTTCCGCCACTCGTAGCCCTGGTCGTAGTAGTTGCAGCGGGTGTCGAGGAGGAGATTGCCACCCACGGTGCCCATGTTCTGGAGCAGCGGCGTGGAAATCTCCGAGGCGGCGTGTGACAGCACGGGCCAATCGGCGCGCACTCGGGCGTCGCGGATCAGCCGCGTGAGCGTGACACCAGCGCCAATATGGAGCGCGCCGTCTCCACCCACTTGGAGCTTCGACAGCTCCGGGATCCGGCGGACGTCAATGACCCGCTGCGGCTCCTGCTGTCGGCGCTTCATATTGGGATAGAGATCCGTCCCGCCGGCCACGTACGCGCCCGTCGCACCGGCTTGCACGCGCTGCGCCACCGCGTCCGCGATGGACGTGGGGAAGGATGTCTCGTGGGGTGGCAGTCGCAGCATGTTGATCTGTTTCCTTTGGTGTGCATGGCGCCCTGAAGACCTGATTGCTCCGAAGGCAGGTTAGTTCAAACCGGCTGATGCTGTCCTCCCACGGAGCGCCGAGAACGCCAGTGCCGGAGGAGCAATCGGGTCGAGGGGCGCCAATGCACGCTAGTCCCGCCCGTTCCCACCCTGCGCCGGCGTCCGGACATAGGTCCGCTCCGGCCACGGCACCGGCGGTGTTCCGGTCGGGCCGTAGCGCGGGTCCTTCCCCTTCGCCTTGGCCTGGATGGCCTTCAGCACCTTCGGGGCGCTCATCGGCACCTCGTCGATCCGGACCCCGACCGCGTCATAGATGGCATTCGCGATGGCGGGCATGACCGGATTGAGGGGCCCCTGTCCCGCTTCCTTGGCGCCGAACGGCCCGTTCGGGTCCGGGTCCTCGATCAGGTAGGTGATGACGTCGCACATTTCCATCGTGGTCGGGCTCTTGTACTCGAGCATCGAGGGCCACTTGTGCACCACATTCAGCTTCTCGCGGTACGCCATCTCCTCCATCAGCGCCTCGCCGAGGCCCATGTAGACGCCCCCCTCGACCTGGCCCATGACAAGCGCTGGGTTGATGGACTGGCCGACGTCGTGTCCGATCCAGATCGTCGGCACCCGCACGATGCCGGTGTCGGGGTCCACCTCGACCTCCGCCACCGCCGCCGAATAACTGTACGCCGCTGACGGCCCGACCCCCGCGCCACGGTACCGGCCGGGCGAGCGCGGCGGGGTGTAGCTGCCCACTGCGCCGAGGGTGCCGTGCATCGCCTCGGCGATGCCCACCGCCGCCTGGAAGGTCAGGCCGTGCTCCGGGTCCTGCGCGTCGAACACCCGCCCGCCGCCGAACACCAGCCGGTCCACCGGCACGTCGAGCTTGGTGGCCGTCGCAGAGGCGATGAGGTCCCGCACCCGCGAGGCGGCCTGCAGCGCCGCCTGCCCCGTCATGAGCGTCACTCGCGAGGAGTAGCTGCCGAGATCCACCGGCGTCAGGTCGGTGTCGGCCGTGACGACCTTCACGTCGGCCGGCTCGATGCCGAGGACTTCCGCGGTCACGTAGGCCAGCACCGACTCGGATCCCTGCCCGATGTCGATGGACCCGCAGAAGATGGTGACGCCGCCGCCGCGGTCACACTTGATCTGGGCGCCGGAATGCGGCATGTCGTTCCAGTAAATCGGCAGCCCGGCGCCGGTGATGTACGAAGAGCAGGCGAGGCCGAGGCCGCGGCCGTAGGGGAGCTTGCGGAAGCGCTCCTTCCACCTGGACCCGACTACAACCTTCTGGATGCACGCCTCGAGCCCCACGGTGCCGAGCTGCAGCCAGTTGGCGGTCACGGCGTTGGGCCGCACCAGGTGCCGGAGCCGGAGTTCGGCAGGGTCGATCTTGAGCTGCTCGGCGAGCTTGTCGAGGTGCACCTCGACCGCGAACCGCGGCTGGGTGGTGCCGTGGCCGCGCTTGGGGCCGCCTGGGGGCTTGTTGGTGAAGGCGCGCGCGCCACGGAACCGGTAGGTCGGCACGTCGTAGGTCACGGTCTGCAGCGCGCCGGTGTAGTAGAGCGAGGCCACGCCGTAGGAGCCGTAGGCGCCGCCGTCGAGGTACGACTCGAAGTCCATGGCGGTGATTGCCCCGTCGTTCGTGACGCCGGTGCGGATCTTCATCAGCGCCTGGTGCCGGCCCCGGTGGCAGTAGAACACCTCCTCGCGGGTCAGGCCGATCTTGACCGGCCGGCCGGTAACCTGGCTCAGCCTGGCCACCACGATCTCATGATTGAAGGGGTCGCTCTTGCCGCCGAAGCCTCCGCCGTTCGGCGTGGCGATGACCCGGATGCGGGCCGGCGGCAGCTCCAGCACCTTCGACAGCGCCCGGTGCAGGTAATGCGGCGTCTGGGTGCTCGACCAGATGGTCACCCGGCCGTCGGGCGTGGCGTGCGCTATGCTGGCGTGCTGCTCCATCGGGAGGTGGGTGTTGCCCTCGTACAGGAAGAGGTCCTCGCGCACCAGGTCCGCGCGCGCGAACCCCTCGTCGAGTTCCCCGAACTGCAGGTGCACCAGCTTGTGCCAGTTGCCTTCGTCGGCATAGTCGTGGAGCTGGGGCGTCGGCGTCGTCGCGGCGTCGTCCACCGACCCCACCACCGTGAGCGGCTCGTAGGTCACATCGATCAGGTCGCAGGCGGCGAGTGCCGTCTCCTCGTCGAGGGCCGCCACCGCCGCCACCGGGTCGCCCACGAAACGCACCACGTCAGGACAGAGGGCGTGCTCGTCCTGGCTCACGGGCAGGATGCCGAAGGGAATGGGGAGGTCGGCGCCAGTGAGCACCGCCTCCACACCGGGAAGGGCCAGCGCTTTCGAGGCATCGATCGACACGATGCGGGCGTGCGGGTGCGGGCTCCGGAGCAGCTTGCACCAGAGCATTCGCGGCAGGACGATATCGTCGGCAAAGAGGGTCTGGCCGGCCACCTTGCCGGGCGCGTCGGTCTTGGGCCTGGGTGTCCCGATGACAGCGCGGACAGTCGGCCCGGCGGGCGGACGGGCGGTGGTGCCACTGCCCGTCTGTCCGTCTGCCCCACCGCGGCGGAGCCGCTCAGTACCCATACACGCTCTCCCGGGTCGGTTCCGCCGACTCCCCCCGCATCCGTGCCGCGGCAAGCTCGATCGCCTCGTAGATCTTGATGTAGCCGGTGCAGCGACAGATGTTGCCCGAGAGCGCAAGCTTGATCTCATCGCGCGTGGGGGCGGGGTGTTCGTCCAGCAGTGCCTCGGCGGCCAGCAGCACGCCCGGCGTGCAGTAGCCGCACTGCGCTGCGCCGAGCTCGACGAACGTCTGCTGCAGCGGGTGCAGCGCCGCCCCCTCGGCCATCCCCTCGACGGTGGTGACCTCCTGTCCCTCGACCGCCTGCGCCAGCACCAGGCAGGAGAGCACCGGCGTGCCGTCAACGCGGACGGTGCAGGCGCCGCACTCCCCCAGCTCGCAGCCATGCTTGGTGCCGGTCAGCTGCAGGTCCTCGCGCAACAGCTCGAGGAGCGTCACGTGGGGACGGTACAGCGCCTCGCGCGCCTCGCCGTTGACGCGGAAGGTGCCGCGTATGCGGCGAGTCGGTCCGGCGAGCTGGGTCAACTGTTCATTCGACACCTGAGGTCCCTCCATTTCCAGCCTGCGGGCTTCCGTCATCGCGAGGCCAGCGGTGGCCGAGGCAATCCCGATCGTCGAAGCAGCACAGGTGCGTGTGTGCAGGGAGATTGCTTCGTCGGCCCAGACAGGGGCCTCCTCGCAATGACACGAGGCTCCTCTGCCCCTCAGTCCTCAGTCCTCAGTCCTTTGCTACAGCGGCTTCAACTTCGCCAGCACCTCGTCCACCACCGCCACCGGCACCCGGCCCGCCAGCTCGGCGCGCCGGGCCTTCCAGTCGGCGCTGCGGAGATGATCAGCCAGGACCACTCCCTCGACGGGGAGGCCTGCCGGCAGTGCCACCTCGAACGGATACCCCTTCGCCTCGCGCCCCACCGCGCACATCAGGGCCAGTCCGGACCGCGCATTGTACAGCGCCGGCGATACCACCAGCGCCGGCCGGCGGTGCGGCGGGCCGCCGTTCACCGGGTCGATCGTGATCCAGACCAGGTCTCCCCGCTCGGGCGCTACCATCCCTCGCGTCCCTGCGGCCGTCCCCAGTCCGATTCATCATGCCGATTCTCGCCGGTGATGCCGTCGACCAGTTCCTCGAGGGCGTACTCCCTCCCGGCCGAGGTCAGGATCAGCTGACCATCCCGGACTACGAGGTCGACCGCCGACCCCTCGGAGAGGCGGAGTTCATCGACGAAAAGCTTCGGCAGCCTGACGGCTAAACTGTTACCCCATTTGGATATACGTGTTTGCACAGGAAACCCGAAGTGTGTAGATACAATGAATATACAACGCACGCCGGACGGCCGCAATGAGTCACTCCCGGGCCCACCCGGCCCGGAGTGTCGACAACCGCCCCTGGCGGATTGCGCTTTTTCGGCCGGGATGTACTGTGATGCTGTCCAGTCAGTGCGGTTGCGGAACACCTCCTGCAGGGAGAGCAAGACGATGCAATTCTCGATCATGAAGGGCTCCACCACCTGGCGAGGCCTGCCGCTGCTGACGGCTGTGGTCTTCGTCCTCGGCACGACGGCCACCGCGCACGCCCAGGGCGCGGCCGCCAATCAGGGCGGGCTGTCGCCGGAATTGGCCAGCGCCCGTTCCGGCCTCGAGAAGTACCAGGATCCCCTCCTGGCGGTCCACGATGGGTACCTGTCCACGGTGGCCTGCATCGACTTCCCGCACGACGCCATGGACGGGACGATGCACTTTCCGGCCGGCGGCATGGGCGTCCACCTCATCAACATGCAGAACATCGGACCGACCCTCGATCCGGCCAAACCGCAGGTCCTTATCTACGAGCCGGAAGGCGGCAAGCTGAAGCTCGTCGCGGCGGAATGGTTCGTGCCCGTCGCGATCGCCGGCGACAAGCCCCCGAGCATCTTCGGCCAGACGCTGATGGGGCCGATGGACGGCCACGCGCCGATCATGCCTCCGGAGCTGCGGCACTACGACCTGCATGTGTGGCTCTGGAAGACGAACCCCTCGGGGATGTTTTCGCCCACCAATCCCGCGGTGAAGTGCGACGCGAGGGGCTATGAAGTCAAGGAGGATGGCTCCGGCGCAGCGCATTCCCACGGAGAGTAGGGCGGCGGGCTGGCCGGGAGGGACTCCCTCCCGGCCCCGCCTTGTCGATCTCCGTCCCTCCCTTCACATTCCCTGACGTGACGCCACCGGTCGTGCGCTCCCGTTCCCTGCTCCTCCTCGGGCTCTTCCTCCTGGGGAGCCTCGGCGTTCCCCTCACCGATGGTGCGCTGTACCACCTGGCCGGCAAGGATCCCTGCGCCGGGCTCACGCACGTCGAGGCCCAGGGAAGCGCGCACCACGCCGACCGCTGCACCCTGGCCCAGCCCTCGGCGCCGCAGCAAACTGCCGCGGGGAGCGGCGAATCCGTTCGCATCTCCCAGCCCGTCGCCACCGCGGTCGGCGGGGCGCCAACTTCCGCCTTCCCTGCCTCGCCGCTCCACAGCATCCGGCACTCCCGCGCTCCACCCGCCTGACCCTCCGGGCCACCGCGGCCCGCCTCCGCACAGCATCCGTTGTGACATCGGGAGCCGATGACGGCTCCCCCAGACAGGAATGAGAGGGTCCATGCGGCGATCATCCCGCACGGCCGTCGTGACCGCCGTCCTCCTCGGCAGCATCGCCTCCGGCGCCCGGGCGCAGGGGAAGCCTGCCGCCACGGTGGACTCGCTGAAACGAACGGTCCAGATACTTGCCGTCCGGCTCGATTCCCTCGAGGCCGGATACTGCCCGACCACACCCCTGCCGCGCCCTGCCGCGGCGAGGCCGACCGGCAACGCGGCGGTCGACTCGCTGGCCGCGTCGGTCGCCGCGCTCACCGAGCGCGTCAACGCCGCCTCCCTGCGCTGCACCCCGGTGGCGGGCGCCCCCGCCCCCCCTGCGGCAGAGGCTGATCCGCTGGCGGCCATTCGCGCCGCCGCCGACAGCACTGCCGCCGCAGCGGGCGCCACCGACACCACCCGCACCCCCTCCGCAGCATCCTCTGGCGGTCCGCGCAGCCAGAACGCCCTCAACCCCGAGATCAGCGCCACCGGCGACGTCCAGTTTTCCGCCGAATCGGGGGTGCAGGGTCTCGACCTCCAGCTCGCGGAGGTGGAGCTCTCGTTCCAGGCGGCCCTCGACCCTTATTCCGCCACGAAGATCTTCCTCACCTGGGGCGCCGACGAGATCGGCGTCGAGGAGGCCTACATCTACTGGACCGGCCTCCCGGGAAAGGTCCGCGCGGACGTCGGCAAGTACCGGATGGCGGTGGGCGAGCTCAACCGCTGGCACCGGCATGCGCTGCCGGAGACCAACTACCCGCTGGTCTACCAGGCGTTTCTCGGGGAGGACGGACTCAGCGGCGTCGGCGCCGGCCTCTACACGACGCTCCCGGTGTCCCTCGTCGGCGGGACCTCCGAGCTCTTCCTGCAGGGCGCCGCGGTCGAGAGCGAGGCGCTCAACGACCTGGGCCACCAGCCCCTCCTCCTTGGCCGCCTGCAGAACTTCTGGCAGCTCTCCCGCAGCACCTACATGCAGCTCGGGTTCACGGGCGTCGGCGCGCAGAACTCCGACTCCGGCCTCACCAGCAACCTCCTCGGCGCCGACCTCCGCTTCACGATTCGGCCGCCGGACGCCGGCACGCGGAAGGACATCACCTGGCGCACCGAAGGGTACCGGCTGCAGCGCAACGGCACGGCGCCGTCCACCACGCGGTACGGGATGTACTCCGACCTGAGCTGGCGCCTGGACCGGCGCTGGGTCATCGGCGGCCGGTATGACTTCGTCCAGGCTCCCTTCGGACCGGACGACGACACCTGGCGCGCCACCGCCGTCGTCACCTGGTGGCAGAGCGAGTTCGTGTTCCTGCGCCTCCAGGGATTTCGCAACCATCTCGACTCCACCGGCTCCCTCGACAACCTGACGTTGCAGGTGGTCTGGGCGCTCGGCCCTCACAAACACGAGACCTACTGACATGCTCGCCACCACCCTCATGCTGCTCCTCTCCGCCCTGGCGCCCCCGCCGGCTGCGCCGGTCAGGGTCGTTACCAGCCTCACGACCTACGGCGCGATCGCCCGGGAAATCGTGGGCGACCGCGCGACGGTCACCTCGATCGCCCAGGGCGACGAAGACCCGCACTTCGTCCAGCCGAAGCCGAGCTTCGTGGCGCTGCTCCGCGACGCCGACCTCTTCGTGACGACCGGCATGGACCTGGAGCTCTGGGTGCCGACCCTTCTCGACCGGGCCGGCAACCGGAAGATCATGCCCGGCAGCCCGGGCTACGTCTCCGCGCACGACGGCATCACCCTCCTCGAGGTGCCCGCCTCGGTCAGCCGGGCCGGCGGCGACATCCACGGCGAGGGCAACCCGCACATCCACACCGACCCGGTCAACGGGATCATCATCGCGCGGAACATCCTGGCCGGGCTGGTGCGGGTCGACCCGGCCAACGCCGACTACTACCGCGGGCGCGAGGCCGACTTCGAACAGCGCGTGATCGAGGCGACGATCGGGAAGGAGCTGGTCGGCGTCCTCACCCCCGCCACCGCCTTCAACCTCCTGAAGAGCGACCAGTTCGACGGCTTCGTGACGAAGACGATGCTCCACGGGAAGCCCCTCGCCGACCAGCTCGGCGGCTGGCTCCGCCAGGGATCGGACTTCAAGGGGAAGGACATGGCCTGCTATCACAAGGAATGGGCCTACTTCAGCGCCCGTTTCCGGGTGACCTGCATCGCCTACATCGAGGCGAAGCCCGGGATCCCGCCCACCCCCGGGCACGTGGAAGAGGTCATCGCGCTGATGAAGCAGCGCCAGGTGCCGGCGCTCTTCGCGTCCAACTACTTCTCGCGCTCGCAGATCGAGCAGGTGGCGGGGAAGACCGGCGCCACGGCGGTGATCGTGGCGGAAAACACCAACGGCGCCCCGGGCATCACCACCTATTTCGACCTCGTCAACCAATGGGTGGCCGGCCTTGCCGCCGCCTTCCGGAAGGGGGGCTGACCCGATGCTCGACCTGCTCCTGCCGCCGCTGGCCGCCTGCATGGTCATCGTGGCGATCCACTCCTACCTCGGGCTCCACATCATCGCCCGCGAAGTCATCTTCGTGGACCTCTCGCTGGCCCAGATGGCGGCGCTCGGCTCCACGGTGGCCATCTTCGCGGGCTCGGAGCCCGGCTCCGCCACCTCGTACGCCTACGCCCTCGGCTTCACCACCATCGGCGCGGCGCTCTTTGCCCTGACCCGCACCCAGGAGAAGGGGCGCGTGCCGCAGGAGGCGATCATCGGCATCGTGTACGTGGTGGCGTCGGCGGCGGCGATCCTCGTGGCCGACCGGGTGCCGCGCGGGGGCGAGGCCATCAAGGACATCCTGGTCGGCAGCCTGCTCTGGGTGGATTGGCCCGCGATCCTGAAGATGGGTGGGGTCTATGCCCTGCTCGGGATCTTTCACCTGGTGCTGCGGAAGCGATTCCTGACCATTTCGTTCGAGCCGGAAACCGCCCTCGCGCAGGGGTGGAGCATTCGCTGGTGGGATTTCTGGTTTTACCTGAGTTTCGGCGTGGTCATCACCCTGTCGGTGCCGATCGCCGGCGTCCTGCTCGTCTTCTCCTTCCTGGTCGTGCCGGCGGCGGTGGCGTTCCAGTTCACCACCGACCACCGGCGCCTCGCCATCTGGTCCTGGCTCACCGGCGTTCTCGCCTCGGCGGCGGGCCTGGCGGTGTCGTTCCGGTTCGACCTGCCGACGGGCCCGGTCATCGTCTGCATGTTCGGGCTGGCGCTGGTGCTGGCGTTCGTGCTCCGGAGAGGCGTCCCTAGACACCCATAGCGCGCGCGACGGCCGTCGCCACGAACAACATCACGAGCACCAGCACGAACTCGGCGCGGCTGAACACCGCCCAGCGGCCCGCCCGCGCCGTGTCCGGTGCCAGGTTCCTGCGGAGCGCCAGCCGCCAGCGGGTGAGAGCCACCGCCGGCCCGATCTCGAGGAGCAGGATGCCGAGGAAGAGGAGCATCTTGACCCAGAAGAGGTGGCTGGCCAGGTAGTAATCGGTTGGCTTTTCGGTGCCGAGCAGGAGGCGCGGCACCCCGGTCCCGATCCAGAGCAGGGCGGCGATGCCCCACCAGGCGTCGGCGCGGAGCGCCCGACCGAGCGCCGCGGGGTCGGGGACGGCCCGGAGGGATCGTGCCCGGACCCAGATGGCCCCGAGCCCAATCCCAAACGCCAGCAGGTGCCCCGAAGCCAGCAGCCACCGCAGCATGCAACCTCCTCTCCCGCATTCTCTCCTGCAATTTTGCGCAACGCCCGTGCAACCTGTGGCAGGTTCGCCTGCCGCAATGGTGTCAGCCGTCACATCGCGAAGCAACCCCCAAGGCTACAATGGGTTGCAGCATGCCCGCCCGATGCGCTCCCGACCCCCTGCCCGGCCCTCTTTCTGCCCCTCTGGGCCGCCCCAGGAGGAATCCCCTCATGCGTCCATTCGCGCTCCCCGCCGTTGCCCTGGCGCTCTTCGCCGCGCCACTCACCGCCCAGCAGCCGAGCGTCCGCCAGGGATTCTGGTACGGATTCGGGTTCGGTGTGGGCTCCGGGAAGCTTCACTGCGGCATCTGCAACGACCAGAGCGGCACCGACCTCACCGCGTCGATCCGCGCGGGGGGCGTGCTGTCGGCATCCTGGCTTCTGGGCGTCGAGCTCGACGGGTGGACCAACTCGCAGGAGGTGGCGACCCGCCGTTCGTGGAGCGCCAGCGCCGTGGCGCTCTGGTACCCCTGGCCCGCCGGCGGCGCCTACGCGAAGGGCGGCCTCGGATTCACCGGCTACCGCGCCAGTGACGACGAGGATGTCATCTCGACCACCCAGGCCGGGCTGCTGATCGGCATCGGCTACGAATGGCGCGTCGGCAAGAAGTCCTCGATCAACCCGTACATCAACTACCAGCACACCCTCGCGGGCGACCTGCAGTTCAAGCACACCGAGGACAACACCGTCACCACGGCCGTCATCGCCGACGACGCCAGCGTGTCCTCGATCCAGTTCGGCGTCGGGCTCGTGATCCATTGAGCGGAGGCACCATGCGGCACCCCACCCTGAAGTTCCCGTTCGGCGCACTCGCCGTCCTGCTGACCGGCGGCATCCTGGCCGCCTGCGCCGAGGACACCGGCGCCCCGGCGCCGCCGGTCGCCACCGGCGTGAGCACGGCCTACAATCTCTGGCAGCCCGGGCCCAACGACGACTGCACCGCCGAGATCCACAACTCCTACTCGGTGGTCGGGCCTGACGGCAAGCTGTATCCCACATGGCACCCGCCCGTGGATCCCGCCACCGGCTGCCACTTTGGCCACGAGCATGGCCGGGATCCGCGCGGCTCCGACCTCTACCGGCGCACCGGCCCGATCCCCTTCGGCTACGCCAACGAGCAGCTGGCCATCTGGGACCCGTCCGGCGTCCGGAACGAGGACCACGTCGGCCACAAGGTGGAATGGGAAAACGACGTGCCCTTCGACCTGGGCGACGGCGTGGCAGGATCGGTGCTCGAGGTCCGCTGCGACGTGCTCACCAAGCTGCACCAGGGCACGCATTCCAAAGACGCGTTCACCAACAACCTGCACGAGCTGGCGTACCACATCGACTGCAGCGGCGGCCTGCGGCTCGACCTCACCGTCATGGCCGCCATCGGCGTGCCCGGCGAAATGGTCGAATCGTGTGACCACGACGTGCATGTCCCGGTGGGCGCGCCGACCCCGGCCAACAGCCCGAGCGGCGGCGGGAAGCGGACGCTGCCGGATCGCGCCTGCATCGAGGAATTCATGCTGGTGCCCCCGGGCCAGAACTCGAATTTCGGCGCGGCGCTCCACGAAAGCTGGCAGCTCAACGCCAGCGTCCGCACCGCCTCCGGGCGCACCGTGGCCAGCATCGATCCGTACTACCAGGTGTTCTACCCGAGCCGGTTCTACGACCCGTCGCTCCCGGGCATCACGGGGCGCACCGTGGACATGTGCTTCGCGACCGAGTCCAACGGCGACCGCGCCAGGGGCTGGCTCTGCGACCAGGCCACCGCGAACGGCACCCTCGCCTCGCTCCCCTACGACGACCCCCGCTCGCCGTTCAACGGCGTGCGCCGGCAGGTGGACATCAACGGGAATCGCCTGCGCAACGCCGACGGCCCCGAGGTCTGGTACAGCGACCCCTTCGGCCGCAACGCCCAGACCACGGCCTTCCCCGGCTCGATCGCGCAGGTGGTGAGCAAGATGGACAACGAGGATGGGTTCCAGTTCCAGGGCCCCACCATCGGCGGGAGCCGCAACTACGGCGGTCCGGGGGTGCACGCGCCGAATTAGGACGGGCAGACGGGCCGAGGATTCGGAGCGCCTCGCCAACGTCAAGGGGCACCCATCACGGGTGCCCCGATTGCCTTTCCTGCCCGCCTGCCCGTCTTGCCGCCCGCTACGGCCTCCGTCGCCACCCCGGCGCCACCGGCGGGCTCGCCATCGAGGCGCGGCGAAGCAGTTCGAGGTGCGGCGCAAGCACGTCGGCCAGTTGCTGTGCCAGGGCAATGTCCGCCCGCGTGAAGGCATCCGCGCCGGCGGCCAGCAGGGTCAGGCAGCCGAAGATCCGCCCCCCCACCCGGAGCGGCACCACCAGCGCCGCCGTCGGCAGCCCCGCCCCGAGGTCGGCCTCGAGCTGCCGGCGCGCGGAGGCATAGGCGTGCGGCAGCTCGCCGCGGAGGACCCGCCCCAGTTCGGTGCCCGCCACCGAGACGAGCGGCAGATCCGGCAGCGGCCGCGCGTCACCGGGCGACACCACCACCACCTCGTCGGCCTCGCCCAGCTTCAGCGAGAACTCCATCCGGTCATAGGGCAGCACCGTCGAGGCCTCGCGCGCAAACAGCCGCGTCGCCGCGCCGACGTGCGCGGTCGTGGCCAGCACTTCGGCAATTCGGCCCAGGTGCGCCGGCACGTTGCGGAGCACGCTCAGGTGCGAGCGCATCACCTGCACCTGCCACGCGAGGAGGAAGCTGTCCACCCGCACCGCGACGAGGGGCGCCACCTGCCGCAGCAGGTCGAGGTCGTCCTGCCGGAAGAACTCGGGACCGTTGCCGCCGAGGAGGAGGTAGCCCGCCACCCGCGTCTGCGAGAGCAGCCGCACCCCCACCACCGCGCGGGCCGGCGGGCGCTCCCCGCCCTGCCCCGGCGCGTCGGGACACCAGGCGCCCGTCCCCTCCGGCGCGCTGGTGTCGCCCACCAGGATTTCGTCGGCGTCGCCGAAGCGCGCCGCCGGGTCGAACTGCTCCCGCGTCACCACCAGCGCCGGATCCGACCAGAACGTGCCCGCGCCGTGGCGGTCGAAGCGGTAATGCTCCTGCGCCGACGCGTCAGGCACCAGGATCTGGAGCTGGTCGTGCGGCAGCATCGGCTGCAGCGCCTGCGACACGAACTCCGAAAATTCGCGCGGCGTGCGGGAGGCCGACTCCGCGAGGCCGAGCTTGGCGAGCAATTCGTGCAGCTCGACCAGCTTGCGCCCCGGTTCCGAGCGGCGGCGTTCGGGCGGCGGCGGGGAGCCGTCCTCGCGAGGCGGCCCGGCGGGCGCCCTGCCCTGCCGCGCCACCCGCGCGAGCGTCGGGCCGAGGGAGTCCGCGACATTCCGGAGGAGCACCGCCTCCGGCAGTCCGTAGCGCGCGGGCCGGAGATCGGCGAGCAGGAGGAGCCCGACGTCCCGGTCGCCGTGCGGCACCGCCATGCACACCACGGAGGCGTAGCCCGCAGTGCGGATCCGCTGCTCCATCGTGTAGAGTTCGTCCTGGCCCAGGTGCGGGGCGGGCGCCGGAACCACGAGGTGGTCCTGCGCCAGCGCAGAGGGACCCACCAGGACCGCCGGGCCCTCGGGGGGATACACCCAGAGCGCCATCAGGTCGTGCGGGAGTTCGGGGGCGAGCAATCCGGAGAGGGCCTCGAGCCAGGTTTCGAGCGCGACGGCATCCCACGAGCTTCCCTTGAGGCGCAGGAGCGGGACCCTCACATCGAGGGCCTCGATCTCGCTCCCCTCGGAGGAGGATCGGAAGGAATCGCGGGGCTCATCCATATGTGCCGGCTAATGCACTTTGCATGCCCCGGCTTGCAGGCCGGACCCCTAACCTGCTGTCAGATGGCATGTTAGGAGGCCATCACCAGCTTCTGGCGTCGACACCACATCGCTCTTTCATCTTGCAAATGCCTCTCCATCAACAAGTTCCGCAGTCTGGACTCGAGCCATTGACATACCCCCCCACCCTATATATTTTCAGATCGGATGCGTGCTCCCGATCGGGGCCGCGGGCACCCAGCTACTTCGGGATCCCGGGCGCCTGGCAGAATCAGTACTCACTACTACTACTACCGGAAACCATGGAAAACCTCACCCTGCATATCGAAGGCATGTCCTGCGGCCACTGCCTCAACGCCGTCAGCCAGGCCCTGTCCGGCCTCGAGGGCGTCGAGGTTGATTCGGTGAGGATCGGCCGCGCCGAGCTGCGGTTCGACCCCGCCCGCATCGACCCCGCGCGCATCGCCGTCGCCGTGTCGGACGAGGGGTACCGCGCCACCCCCGCGCCCCGCGCCGGATGAGTTTCGCATGACCGCTCCCCCCGCCGCCGAGCGCGTCACCATTCCGGTCACCGGGATGACGTGCGCCGCGTGCAGCGCGCGCATCCAGCGCAACCTCGAGCGTGGACCCGGCGTCGTCTCCGCCAATGTCAACCTGATGACCAACTCCGCCACCGTGGAGTTCGACCCGTTGCGCTCGTCGCCCGAGGCGCTGGTGGCCGCCATCCGCGACACCGGGTACGGCGCCGAGCTCCCCCGCCCCGCCGCCGCGCCCGGAGAAGAGGTCACCGCGGACGAGCTCCGCATGTCAGGTGAACTTGCCGCCCTCCGCCGCAAGGTGGCAGTGAGCCTCGTCGCCGCGGTGCTGGCCATGGTCATCGGCCTTCCCCTCGGCGAGGCCGCCGCGGCCCAGGGCGCCTCCGATCCGCTCATGCACCTGATGCGGCCCCTGAGCGGCGCCCTTCGCACGGTCGCCCCCGGGCTGTACGCGCTCGACGCCGGCACCTGGCGCTGGGTGCTCCTGCTCCTCACCCTGCCGATCGTCTTCTGGGCCGGCCGGCACTTCTACGTCCGCGCCTGGGCGGCGGCGCGCCACGGCGGCGCCGACATGAACACCCTCGTGGCGGTCGGCACCGGCGCCGCCTTCGTCTTCAGCGTCGCGATGACCGGCGGCGCGCCGTACTTCCTGGCTCGCGGGGTCGAGCCGCACGTCTATTACGAGGCGGTCGTCTGGATCATCGCCCTCATCCTGCTGGGCAACTATCTCGAGACCCGCGCCAAGGGCCGGACTTCGGCGGCCATCCGGAAGCTCGTGGCCCTCCGCCCCGACACGGCGCGGGTGGAGCGGGGCGGGGACCTCGTCGACCTGCCCCTCGGCGAGGTCCGCACCGGCGACATCCTGCTGGTGCGGCCGGGGGAAACCGTGCCGGTGGACGGCGTCGTGCTCGAGGGCACCACCTCGATCGACGAGGCGATGCTCACCGGAGAGCCGACGCCGGTGGCCAAGCAGCCCGGCAGCCAGGTGGTCGGCGCCACGCTCAACCGGGCCGGCGCGGTCCGCATCCGCGCCACCCGCGTCGGGGGCGACACCGTCCTGGCGCAGATCATCCGGATGGTGCGCGAGGCACAGGGCGCCAAGGCGCCGATCCAGCAGCGCTCCGACCGGATCGCGGCGGTGTTTGTCCCGGTGGTCATCGGGCTCGCGCTGGCCACCTTCATCCTCTGGTTTCTCGTCGGCCCGGATCCGAAGGTGGTGCGCGCCCTCGCCGCCGCCGTCACCGTACTGATCATCGCCTGTCCCTGCGCCATGGGGCTCGCCGTGCCGACGGCCGTCATGGTGGCCACCGGCCGCGGCGCGGAGCGTGGGGTCCTGTTCCGCGGCGGCGACATCCTCCAGCGCGCCGCCGAACTGGACGTCGTGGTGCTCGACAAGACCGGAACCATCACGGCCGGGCGGCCGGTGGTCACCGAGATCCGGACCGTCGGGGCAGGGGAGTCGTCCGAGGTGCTGGCCAGCGCCGCCGCCCTCGAACGGATGAGCGAGCACCCGCTGGGTGAGGCCATCGTGGCGGCCGCCGCTGAGCGCGGTCTCGCCGTGGCCCCCGTCGAGACCTTCGAGGTGTTCTCCGGCAAGGGCGTCGTGGGGGTGGTCGGCGGCGACGGCATCCTGGTCGGCAACCGGGTCCTCCTTGCCGACTGGGGGGTGGACAGCGGGCCCCTCCACGCCGCGGCGGACGAGCTCGCCCGCCTCGGGGCCACCCCGGTGCTCGTGGCCATCGGCGGCAGGGCCGCCGGAGTCATCGCCGTCGCCGACCCGATTCGCCCCACCAGCGCGCCGGCCATCGCCGCGCTCCGCACCCTCGGGCTCGATGTCGTGATGCTCACCGGCGACTCCCTCGGCACCGCGGAGAGCGTGGCCCGGCAGGTGGGCATCACCCGCGTCGTCGCGGAGGTGCTCCCGGAGCACAAGCGCGACGAGATCGTGCGGCTGCAGGGGGCAGGGAAGGTGGTCGGGATGGTGGGCGACGGGCTCAACGATGCGCCGGCGCTGGCGCAGGCCGATGTCGGCCTGGCGATCGGCACCGGCACCGACGTCGCGGTCGAGGCGGCAGACGTCACCCTCATCCGCGGCGACCTGTCGGGGGTTCCGGAAGCGGTGCGCCTGGCGCGGCGCACCCTCCGCGTCATCCGGCAGAATCTGTTCTGGGCCTTCGCCTACAACGTCATCGGCATCCCGGTGGCGGCGGGGGCGCTCTACCCGGTGTTCGGCCTCCTCCTGACGCCGACCATGGCCGCCGCCGCCATGGCCGTCAGCAGCGTATCGGTCGTGACCAACAGCCTGAGGCTCCGGAGGACCTGATGCCTGCGTTCCAGTCCGACCACCCGAGCGACCCGCCCGACGCGGTGGCCCCCTGCGCTTGCGCCCGTCCCGGCGACGGCACCCACGCCGTGGCGGTGGACCCCGAACTGAAGGCGGCGGCGCTCACCCGCCTCCGCCGGATCGAGGGGCAGGTGCGGGGGCTGCAGCGGATGCTGGAGGAGGAGCGCTACTGCGCCGACGTCCTCACCCAGGTGTCGTCGGTCCACGAGGCGCTGCGCGGCGTGGCCCGGCTCCTCTTCCGGAACCACCTCGAGCACTGCGCGGCGAGCGCCATCCGCTCCGGGAGCCCGGAGCAGGCGGGCGCGATGTACGATGAATTGGTGGAGTTATTGTACCGGAACGCGAGGTAGGACGGGCAGGCGGGTGGGGCGACCTACTGCCCGTCGGCCCGTCGGCCCGTCTGGCCGGCCGTCACGACCGGATGCGTCGCCGTGGTCCGCGCCAGCACGAACTCCATGTCGCGCAGGACCGTCCCCACCCCCATGAACAGCACGATCCCGCCGGCGATCGCGGCGGCCGGCAGGATGAAGATGGCGTGGTCGATGCCGAACCGGTCGGAGAGGAAGCCGACCAGCGGCAGGGCGATCGCGTCGCCCGCCACGTGGATGAAGAGCAGGTAGGCGCCCACCACGGTGGCGCCGATCCGGGCGGGCACCACGTCGAACACCGCCGCGATGACGGGTCCGTTGTAGAGCGTCAGGAAGAAGAACGCCGCCGCGAAGACCGGCACGAACACGTCGAGGTCCCGCAGCGCGAGCAGCCACACGGCGAGCGGGCCCCCGATCAGCAACCCCACCGACGACGCGATCATCCGGGCCCGGCCGGTGTACCGCCCGAGCCAGTCGGCAAAGAAGCCCCCGGCCACGGTGCCGGCGGTCCCGGACAACAATCCCCACTTGCCGAGCAGCAGCGTCCCGTCGGCCACCGACAGGCTCAGCTCCCGGGCCATGAAGGTCGGCGCCCACCCGACCAGGCCGTTCATCCCGAACGCCACCAGCGCCCCGCCCACGAACTGGTACTTGAGCGTCGGGGTCCGGAACACCGTGTCCACCGCGAGCCGCATCTCCCCGATGGCGTCGGTCATGCTCTCCGCGGGGAGAAAGTCGAAGAGGTCGTCCTTCCGCTTGGTGGCGCGGACCACGAGCACCAGGTTGCCGGCGAGGCCGAGCCCGATGCCGGTGGCGAGCGCCGCGGCATCGAGGCTCGAGGTGGAGCCGTAGCGGGTTTCGAGGAGCCAGGCCGCCAGGAGCCCGAGCGTCGAGCCGAGGAGCAGCGGCCAGGCCACCTTCGCCACGCCGGCAACACCGAGCTCGAGCTGCCGCCAGTACTGCCGGAGGGTGAGCGTCGGCGGCGGGCGGGTGGGGTCGGTGAGGATGGCCACCAGCGCCGCGAGGAGGAGGCCGGGCACCGCCATCGCCATCATCGAGATCCGCCAGCCGTACATCGCCTCGAGCTGCCCGCCGAGGGTGATGCCGAGGATCCCGCCGACGGGCACGCCGGCGGCGAAGATGCCCATCGCCACGGCGCGGCGGTGGCCCGGGAAATAGTCGGCCACCAGCGAGGCGGCGGCGGCGGTGAAGGCGGCGGTCCCGATCCCGACGACCGCCCGGGTGACGAAGAGGCCCCAGAATCCCTGCGAGAACCCGGCGAGGAAGGCGAAGAGGCTCCAGAGCACCACGCCGGCGGCGGCGACCGCCCGGCGGGAGCGGAGGTCGCTGAGCACGCCGAAGGGGAAGACGGCCACCGAGAAGAGCAGCACGAACGCCGACGCGATCCACCCGATGTCGGTGTCGGTGAGGTGCAGGTCCAGCTGGATCGGCGGGACCAGCGCGAAGATCACGTTCCGGTTGACGTAACTCAGCAGCTTGAGGACGGCCAGGAGCCCGAGCGCGTACCAGGCGTACGCGAGGCCCGGTCGCGGTGCAACCGTGGGGCTAGCGGCCACTCCGATCTCCCTTGGCGTCTTCGGCCCGCTGGTCGCGGAAGGCGAGCGCCGCGCGATACTCGCTCACCAGCCGTTCCATCATCGCCGCCCGGCGGTCGTAGAGCCGCTTCGGCCGCCGGGGCGCGACCCGCTGGAGGGCGTACGCTGTCAGGAGCGGCAGGGTGATCGTGTTGTCGGCGTAGACCACCACCGTGCCCGGCAGCTGGTCGGGGTCGATCTTCCCCCAGCTCACCGCCTCGTTCGGCGTGGCGCCGGAGAGGCCGCCGACGTCGGGGCGCGCATCGGTCATCTGGAGGAAGTAGTCGTGCCCCCGCTCGTCGATGCCGAGGACCTCCTGGATCTGCGGCTCGGTCTGGAGGATGAAGTTCTTGGGGCTGCCGCCGCCGGCAATCAGCACGCCGCTCTTGCCGCCGGTCCGCTTCGCCTCCAGGACGATGGCGG
>DASUFQ010000147.1:0-4355 GCA_036274515.1 Gemmatimonadales bacterium
AGCCCGTGCCAGTGCACGCCGGTCGGCACATCCAGGTGGTTGATGACGGTCACGTCCGTGGGCACGCCGCGCGTGAGGAAGAGTGGAGGCGCGGGGAGAACCACCGGCGCCGTGGTCTCGCCCTCCCCCACCGCGTAGCTCATGACGAACCCCGTGGAGCTCCCCACGCGAGGCGCTTCGCGCACCACGAGGCGCCGTTTCGCTGGATTCACCCGTGGCGCCGGCGCGGGGCCCGGGGCCACCGCCAGCCCCAGCACCAGTCCCGCCATGTGCTGCACGCCATCGTGGGCCATCGCGGCGCTGCCGTCGGGCCAGGTGAGCGCCGCGCCGGGTCCGACATGGTAAATGAGGTGACAATGGAACAGCCAGTTGCCCTCCTCGCGCGCCTGCAGCGCCATCGCCATGGTGGAGAGCGGCAGCATGCTCTCCGTCACCACCAGCCGCTGGTCTTCGGGCAGGTAGGCCGAGTCGTGCGCCGCCGTCCCCAGCCCCGTCACCCGATAGTAGAAGCCGTGGAGGTGCATCGGGTGGACGCGCCGGCTGGCGTTGACGATTCGCCAGTGCGCGGAGTCGCCCACGGTAAACTGCAGGCGCTCGGTGTAGGGCCAGGAGCGCCCATTGATGGCCAGCACGTTGCGCAGGACGACCGTCGAATCGCCGGCGGGGTCGTCCGGCTCGGACCAGATGTTGATGACGAAGATGCGGTCGGCCACGGGTGCGCCGGGCCGGTCGATGACGAAGGCGCCGCCGAGCTGGCTCTCCTCCAGCGCCTGGTCCCGGATGTAGGGACGGGTCTCGGTGCGCGCGCCGTAGAGGTAGGTGCCCGGGGCTCCGGCGCGGAAATGGATGCGCTGGCTGGCGCCTGGGGCCAGGCGCACGGAATCGGGTCCCGACGTCGGCCGCTCCGAGAGGCCGAAGATGGTGACGCCGGTGTCCGCCAGCTGGTTGGTGACCGTGACGTCCAGCCAGGTGCCCGCGGGCACCCGGATCAGCGGGCCCGGGGCGGTCGGCGGCCCTCCCGCCTCGGCGAGCATCGGGAGGATGACGCTGGGTCCGTTCGAGTCCTCCGGAAACCATTCGCCGAGCCGGACGTCGAGGTGGAGCGTGAGCACGCCGTCGACGAGCCGCCCTGCGGGCGTGCGGTTGTCGTTGGCGACAACGCGTTCGACAGGCGGCGGGGGCGACCGGGTCACCGGGCCCGGCAGTCCCAGAAGCAGCAGCAGGACCGGGGTCCATCGCATGGGGAGGGGCATCAGCGGAGGAGGCCGACCAGGAGGATCACGCCGACGATGATGCCGCCCACGAGCACCATCGCCTTCGTCGAGCGCGGCAGGCCGCCCCACCAGGAGGACTCCGCCACGGGCGACGCCCCCCCGAACCCCGGCAGGCTCGGGGTGCCCATGGCCTCGAGCGCCACGAGGATGTCGTCGGCCCGCTGGAACCGCTCGTTCGGGTCCTTGATAAGGCACTTCATCACCAGCGCCTCGAGCATCGGCGGCACCTCGAGCCGCCGGGTCCGGAGCTTGGCGGGCTCCTGCGACACCTGGGCGGCGAGCATGCCCTGCGGGGTGGGGGCCTCGAAGGGGACGTATCCCGTGAGCATCTCGTAGGCGACGATCCCGAGCGCGTAGATGTCGGCCCGGTGGTCGATCCGCGGGTCGCCCGCGGCCTGTTCCGGGGCCATGTAGGCCGGGGTCCCGATGGTGAACCCGGCGGTGGAGCGCCCGGCGAGCACCGAGTCGGTCGCCTCGCTCAGCGCCTTGGCCACGCCGAAGTCGCTGACGAGGGCGTGGCGCTCCTCGATCAGCACGTTTTCCGGCTTGATGTCGCGGTGGATGACCCCTGCCTTGTGCGCGCGCGCCAGCGCGTCGGCGATCTCGCGGATCAGCCGCACCGCGTCGGGAATCGGCAGCGCTCCCTCCCGCTCGATCCGCTCGCGCAGGGTGTCGCCCGACACGTAGGGCATCACGTAGTACAGCAGCCCGTCGGCCTGCCCCGAGTCGATCAGCCCGAGGATGTGCGGATGGTGCAGCTGGGCCGCGATGTGGATTTCCCGCAGGAACCGCTCGGCGCCGATCGCGGTGGCCACGTCGGGCTTCAGGACCTTGATCGCCACCCAGCGATCGTGCCGCGGGTCCTCGGCCAGGAAGACGGTGGCCATCCCGCCCTCGCCGATCAGCGCCGGCTTGCCGTCCACCCGCATCTCGAGGCGATAGCGGTCGCCCAGGACCTTCGCGAGTCGCTCCGGAAGGTCGGCCTTCATTCGCCGGCCTGCCCTGTCGCCTGCAGCGCGCGTTCCGCCGCGGCGAGCCCCTGGAGGGAGAGGAGCCGTCCCGGCTGGAGCGCGAGCGACCTGTCGAAGGCGAATTTCGCGTCCCGCGGCCGGTTGGCCGCCAGCAACAGCTCCCCTCGCAACTCCCAGGTCGGCTTCACGATCGTCGGGGGCCCGAATTCCACCGCGAGCGCCTCCTCATACTGCGTGGCCTCCGCAATCAGCACGAGGGCCTGCGCCCGCTGGCCGGCGTGGAACGCTATGGCGGCGTCGAGGGCCTTCGACAGCGCGTCGACGGTGCCGGGCTGGGTGTAGTCGGGCCGCGAGGCCACCCGGACCTTCAGCTCCGGAAACCGCGCCTGCTCGACGGCCGCCGCGGCCCCGTCGCCCCGCTGGAGCGCGGCGTATCCCTGCGCGAAGGCGTCTGCCGCTTCCGCGCCCACCGTTGTGCGGGAAACCGCGAGCGGGCCGTAGAGCGACGTCTCTCGCCACTGTTGGCCGTTGACGATCTGCGCTGCCCGCATTTCAAGCGCCGCGCTGGCGCGTCCTCCCTGGAGCGGCGTGCCCGCGTTCAGCAGCGTCAGCCGGAGCAGCGAATCGGCGTCCGCCGTCCGCCCCAGCTGGAGGAGCCCGTACTGAAGCCACTGGGTATAGTGCCCGGGCGTCCACTTGGAGCGATCGGGTCCGGACGCGACAATATTCTGACTGACCACCTCGTCCCACATGCCGAGCGCCAGGAAGATGTGGGTGGTCATGTGCTGGGCGTGCGGCGCGGCGGGCGCGATCCGGGAATAGGCGCGGGCCGCGGGGAGGCCGAGGGGCGCGTGGTCCGGATCGTCGAACGAATGGATGGTGTAGTGGGCGGCGCCGGGATGGTCGGGATGCTGCGCCAGCAGCGCCAGCGCGATGGCGCCCGCCTTCATGTAGGTCGGGACGACCCGGTCGCCCTGGCTCAGGCCGAGGAGCGACAGCGCGTAGAAGGCCTGGGCCTCGACATCGTCGGGATAGGCGGTGGCGAGCGCCTCCATCGCGGCGCCGTAGAGGGTGTCGCGGCGCGGCTTGGAGCCGTCCGGTCCGAAGAGTTTCTCGATGGCGGCCAGGTACTGCCGCTCGCGGTCGGTCGGGGCCCGCGCCGCGCGCTCCTCGGGGGTCGGCGCCAGGCGGGCCAGGACGGCCTGGGCCCCGTCGCGATCCTGCTGGTTCCATACCGGATGATTGAGGGACTGTGCCTCGCCCCAGTAGGCCATGGCGAAGCCGGGGTCGAGCCGTTGCGCCTCCTGGAAGGCGGTGGCGGCCGAGGCGTATTCGAAGCTGTGGAGGAAGAGCACGCCGCGCTCGAACGCCGCCTGCGCCGCGGGCACGGCGGTCGAGGTCGGGAAGCTGATCGTACCGAGGCGGGGCTCCTGGGCGCCGCCGGAAGCGGCGGCGCCCACAGTCAGGGCCAGCACGAGAAAGGCGCGCGTCAGGGCGGTGCTCCGGTCGGGGACGAAGGAACTCGGTTCAGCGCTGCAATGTCCCCACCAAACGAGACGGGGGCAAGGGTCCCCCGCCCTCGTCAATCGAGCTCGACCTGCCGGACGGAGTTGACCTCGGGGAGCGCCCGGAGGAGTTCGACAATCTGGGCGCTCAACCGGACGTCCACCCCGATGGCGGCAAGCGCCTGTCCACCCGCCTCCAGCCGGGCCACATGGTACTGTCCGATGTTGACCCCCGCCTCGGCGAGCGCCGTGCCCACCCGGCCGATGACCCCCGGGACGTCGCGATTCCGGAGCAGGACGAGATCGCCGCGGGGCAGGATGTCCACGTGGTAGTCCCCGATCCGGACGATGCGGGGGTGCGAGCCCTCCAGGACGGCGCCGGCCACGCGGATGCTCTCGCCCTCGCCGGTCAGGCGGACCTCGAGATACTCGGTGTAGTCCTCGCGCGGGCTCAGGCGGGTGCGCTCGACGGCGATGCCCCGCCCCGTGGCGATGTGCATCGCGTTCACCACGTTGACGCCGCCGTGTCCCACCACCTCCGACAGCACGCCGATGAGCGCCGAGGCGGAGACCGGCTGGAGCCCGTCGTCCTCCCGGCCGGCGTA
>DASUFQ010000148.1:0-11480 GCA_036274515.1 Gemmatimonadales bacterium
CAGGAGCTGCGCCGTGGCCGGCGCCAGGATGAGGAGGTCGGCCGACTCGGCCAGCCGGACATGCGCGAGCGCCCGGTCCCGCTCCCACAAGGAGGAGAGGACCGGGCGCCCGGTGAGTGCTTCGAAGGTCAGCGGCCGCACGAACTCCGCGGCGGCACGCGTGAGGACGACATCCACCCGCGCCCCCGCCTCGGTCAGGCGTCGGGCAAGAATGCAGCTCTTATAGCACGCGATCCCGCCCGACACGCCGAGGACGACGTGCCGGCCGGCCCACACCCTACGCCTCGGAGCGGCGGCGGCGGATCATCTTGTACTCGAGCCCGCCGAAGGTCAGCGCCTCGAGCGAGGTGGTGGTCAGCTTCTCGTCGCCGGTGTCGAGGTGGTCGCGCGGGAACTCGTTCAGGTAGCGCGCGAACTTGGCGGCCACGAGGACGCCGAGATACTTGTTGCCGGCCTTCCGGGCGGCGTCCACCGGGGTGTAGATCTTCATCGGTTCCTGCTCCCTTGGTTGGTCATACGCCCTCGCCCCTGGCTGCCGCGTCGGCAACCCCCTGGCGCAAGATTTTCACGAACCCCTGCACGTCGGCCTGCCGGGAGATCCGGCTCGACTCGGCGTCGAGGATGGCGGCCACCGCGGCCACCGCGTCCCGCAGGTGCTCGTTCACCACCACGTACTCGTACTCGTCCACCGCGAGAAGCTCCTCGGCGGCGCGCGCGATCCGCGTCCGGCGCGCCTCGGGCGTCTCGGTATCCCGTCCCCGCAGCCGCTCGATCAGCACCCTGGCCGAGGGCGGCAGCACGAAGACCCGCACCGTGTCGGGAATCTTCTGGATGACCTGCCGTGCCCCCTCGACCTCGATGTCGAGAACGGCGTGCCGCCCGCCCGCCAGCACCCGCTCGACCTCCGACCGGAGCGTCCCGTAGCGCTGGCCGCCGTAGGTGGCGTGCTCCAGGAACTCGCCCGCCGCCACACGCCGCTCGAACTCCGCCGCGGTCAGGAAGTGGTAGTCCTGGCCGTCCTGCTCGCCGGGACGGGGCGCCCGCGTGGTGGCGGAGACCGAATAGCCCACATCCGACCGCGCCTGCAGCAGCGCGCGCGCGATGCTGGTCTTGCCGCCGCCCGAGGGGGAGGAGAGCACGAGCAGGAACGGCTTCACTCGAGGTTCTCGAGCTGCTCGCGGAACTTCTCCATTTCGCCCTTCATCCGGATCACCTGCTGCGAGATCTCGGCGTCGTTCGCCTTCGAGCCCATCGTGTTGATCTCGCGGCCGAGCTCCTGCGCGAGGAACCCGAGCTGCTTGCCGACCGGCGCGTCGCCGGCCAGGGCGGCCCGGCAGGCCGCGACATGGGCCGCAAACCGGACCAGCTCCTCGGTGATATCGAGCTTGTCGGCCAGGACCGCGAGTTCCTGGGCCAGGCGTGCCTCGTCGATTGCCCGGCCGTCGAGCAGCTCGCCGACCGCGGCGCGGAGCCGGTCCCGCTCGCGGGGCAGGCGGGCCGGAGCCAGCGACGCGACCTGCCGCGCGGCGGTCTCCAGCAGGTCAAGCCGGTGCGCCAGTTCCGCGGCGAGCGCCGCCCCCTCCCGCCGCCGCATCGCGGCGCACTCGGCAACGGCCGCGGCGACGATCGGCTCGAGGTCGGCCCAGCTCACGGTGGGCACCTCGTTGCCGTCAAACACGAGGACCTGCGGCTGCCGGGCGACGAGGTCGAGGGAGATTTCTCCGGCGAGCCCGAGGCTGGTCTGCAGTTCCCGCATGCGGGCCACGACCACTCGCGCCCGGTCCAGGTTCAGTGCGAGGGCCGCCTCGCGGGCGGGCGACTCGATCCAGCGGACCGAGACGCTGATGTGTCCTCGCTCGAGCTCACGGCGAAGCCGCTCCCGGAACTCCGGTTCCAGCGGGGCGAGGTCCGACGGAAGCTTGGCCGACAGGTTGAAGAACCGGTGGTTGACCGTCCGGATTTCAACACGAAGCCGCCCACCGGCGGCATTGCCCTCGCCGGCACCGAACCCCGTCATGCTGTGCGGCAATCGACCCCCGCAAGTCTGGTAAAGCACGGAAAGATAACCGGTTCGGAGGGGGGAGGGTAGGCGGGGAGAGGGAGACAGCAGGACAGGGGGACAGACAGGCCAGGGAGACGCAACGCGGGCCCGGAGGAGCCACGGATATCAACATATATATGTGATGTGGACAGGCGAATGACCCTAATTCACGAACGACCACCTCACCCCGTATGTGCTGCCGTATCTTGGGATTGCGTACCCCGGCACATAGGTCTGATCACTGCCGGCAAGGTTCGTCCGGTCGTAGTAGAAGCGGAAACTTCCGATGGCGAGCTCGAGGTAGGCCCGCAGGAAGGTGGCCCCGGCCAGGGGGATCGGCGCGGAAAGGCTGTCGATCCCGATCACGCCGTCCCCCCAGGACTCGACGCCGATCTGCGCCTTCAGGTCGAAGCTGCCGCTCGGGAAGGTCCGGAAAAACTTCGACCGGATCGTGGCGCGCGTGATCGAATGGGTCGGCGGGTTTCCGCCCGGTGTGCCGGAGGTCGGGTTGCTGTACCGGCTCTCCACACTGAACCAGGGCACCGGCGTGACCTGCCCTCCCACCGTCACCCACGAGGTCGCTGGCGACCCGGCGAGCCCAGGCACGTTGAGGTACGGCTGCGGCGCGAGCGGGGTGAAGGCGCCAGTCCGTGAAAGGTCCACCTGGAGTTCGAGCCACGACCTTCGCCAGCTCGCGGTGGCCATGAGGTCGTGGATCGACTGCGCCGCGTTGTCGGCAATCGACGGGGCGGCCACCACCTTGCCGACCCGCGCGGACCCGCTCAGGCCGAAGCCGTAGGGGAGGACCGCCCCCGCGCGCGCGCCCAGCCATTGGCCGGAGCGCTGGTCGTCGTAGGAGAGCCAGGCCCCCTCCAGGCTGGCGCTCAGCGCGCCGGTCGGCGCCCATCCGACGTTGCCGCGCAGTTCGGCCTGGGTCCACCGCGACCAGAGGAAGCCGCTCGCCGAAGCGGAAAAGGTGGGCCGGCGCCACGAGGTCACGAGGCCGACGCCATTGATCCGCTGCGACACGTCGCTGCCGGACCATCCGGTCGAGGTGAACACCAGGTCGGCCCGCCGTTGCAGCTCCCCTTCCCCCCCCTGGATGAACCCCCGCAGCTGGAAGTCGCCGCGCGTCCCCTTCACCCCAGCGCCGAGGGTGTCGCCGGAGCCGGCGACGTACGGGTCGCGGTCCGGGGACTGGAGGATGTACTGCGCCTGCACCCCCCAGCGCTCCTGGTGCAGGTAGCTGAGCTGCAGCCAGGCGTTGGTCTCGCGCGCGGCGCTCGACGCGGCGTCATAGGTGGGCGCATCCCAGTAGTCGGCCGCGAGGGCGTAGGCGATCCCCGACTCGAACCGCTTCTGGATGCTCCCGCCGTAACGGGCGGTGCTCCGGTCGCCGGTCGCGATCAGCAGCTCGGTGGCCGCGGCGGCGCTGGCGTGGCGCGGGGTGTACATCCGCACCCGGAGCAGCCCGGCCCACCGCTCGATCTCGATCCGGTCGAGGAGGTTGAGCGGCAGGAGCACCGGATCCACCCCCACCGAGTCGGGGCCCATCGGCGTGACCGGCAGCCCATCCAGCAGGTACTCCACCGACGTGGCCCCGCGCCCCTGGTAGCTCGCGTAGGCCGGGCGGCCCACCCAGCCGCCCCGCCAGAGATAGAGCCCCGGCACCTCGAGGAGGAGGCCTCCGACCGTCTGGGCCGTGGCCCACTCGATGGCCTGCGCGTCGAGGACGATGCGGGAGCCGTCCGGAAGGATGCCGTCGGGATCGAGGCGGGGAATGACGGGCAGCCGGATCCTGGCCCGCGCCTCGCCCTTGAGGTACTCGGCGCTCAGGTCGACCGTGTCCCGCGCGTTGCGGGCGGAATCGGCAGTCGTCTGCCCGACCGACTGTGCGTGGAGGGAGGCCCCGCCCAGGGCCCACAGGAGGGCGAGTGCCGCGGCGCGGGCGGGGCGGCGGACGGTCACCCCTGCCGGGCCAGCACGAACTCCGCGAAGAGGCGGACACCCATGCCCGTCGGCCCCTTCACGGCGCCCGCGTCCTCGCTCTGGGTGTAGGCGGTGCCGGCAATGTCGAGGTGGGCCCAGGGGTACCCCTCGGCGAACTCCCGCAGGAACCAGGCGGCGGTGATGGTGCCGGCCGGGCGGCCGCCGGAGTTCTTCACGTCGGCGATGTCCGACTTGATGAGCTCGCGGAATTCGTCCCAGAGCGGCAGCGGCCACACCCGCTCGCCGGAGCGGTCGCCGGCGCGACGCACCTCGTCGATCAGCGCGTCGTCGGTGCCGAGGACGGCGGCGGCGGTGTGACCGAGGGAGCTCACCACCGCCCCGGTCAGCGTGGCGATGTCGAGGACGCAGGCCGGTTCGTAGCGCCGGGCATAGTGCAGTGCGTCGGCCAGCAGCAGCCGGCCCTCCGCGTCGGTGTTGACGACCTCGATGTGCTTGCCCGAGAGGGCGCGGACCACGTCCCCCGGCTTGTAGGCGGTGCCCGACGGCATGTTCTCGGCCGAAGGCACCAGCCCGACGACGTGCACCTTCGGCTTGAGGCGGCCCAGCGCCTCGAACGCGCCGAGCACCGCGGCTGCGCCGGACATGTCGAACTTCATGTCCTCCATCCGGTCGGCCGGCTTGATGGAGATGCCGCCGGTGTCGAAGGTGACGCCCTTCCCCACGAGCACCACCGGCGCGCCGGGGGCGCCCTTGTATTCCAGCGCGATAAACCGCGGGTCTTCGGCGCTCCCCTTCCCGACGGCCAGCAGGGCACCCATCCCCTCGCGCTCGATGGCCGCCCGGTCGAGGACCGTGACGCCGAAGTTGTGGCGGGCCGCCAGCTCCACCGCCTGGGCGGCGAGGAACGACGGTGTACAGGTGTTGCCCGGCAGCACCTGCAGCCCCCGGGTCAGCGACTGTGCGGCACCGATGGCGGAGCCGATCCGGTGGCCGGCATCGGCGGCCGGTCCGCCGGCGAGGATTTCGACCCGCTCCAGCACCGGACGCTTTTCCTCCGGGGGCAGCTTCAGCGCGTCGAAATGCCAGGCACCATAGATCAGCCCCTCCGTCGTGGCCTGGACGGCCTCCTGCTCCGCCACCGTGCCCCGCCCCTCGGGCGTCAGGAAGTACGCCGCGTTCGTGACGCCGGCCAGGCGGGCGCGCTTCCCCGCCACCGAGGCGGCCCGACGCAAAGTGCGGGTCGAGGCCTTGGCCGCCTCCCCAGCGCCGACGAGCAGCACGCGGGCGACCGGGCCACCCGGGTAGACCGATGCGACCTGGTCCTTCTTGCCGGTGAACTCACCGGCGGCGTATAGCCGGGTCAGTGCGCGGTCGATGGCCGCGTCGAGGGGGGCCAGCGAGCCGGGAAGCGGGCCCTGGGGCACCGCGACGAGCAGCAAGGGGGCGGACGTCGACGCGAGGTCGGCGTGGCGAAGCGCGGTCGTCAGTGGCATGGACACGTCGATCTGGTGGAATGGAAGGCTGCCCGGGGAACGGGTGAAGCTAACGCGCCGTGGGTGGCTGCCACAACCGGCGTTCGAGCCCGGCCCTGACCTCGGGCCAGTCGTGGGCGGTGATGGCGTACCAAGCGGTGTCCCGGACGCGCCCGTCGTCGCGGACCTGGTAGCTCCGGAACACCCCCTCCTCCCGCGCGCCGATCCGGAGCATCGCGGCACGGGAGCAGGTGTTGAGCACGTCCGTCTTGAGCTCCACGCGGTGGCATCCCCACGCCTCGAAGGCGTGGCGGAGCATCAGGTACTTGGCCTCGGTATTGACCGCAGTGCGCTGCCGGGAGGGCGTCACCCAGGTCCACCCGATCTCGACGTGGCGGTTGTCGGCGTCGAGGTTGCCGAAGCGCGTGGACCCGACCACCTCGCCCGAGGCGGCGTCGACCGTGGCGAACGGGACCTCGCGCCCCTCGGTGGCGGCGGCACGCGCCGCGTCGAAGTAGGTCCGGAGTCCGGCCTCGTCCACGATCCGGTCGATGGTCCAGGTCCAGAGTTCCGGATGGAGCCCGGCGGCGAGGATACCGGGCCAGTGGTGCTCGGCGAGCGGCTCGAGACGCACCACCGAACCTGCGAGCGGTTCCGCGGGAAACGGGACGGGCATCATCCTTCCAATATAGGGCTCGCCCGAAGTATTATCCCGTCCCCCCTGACGCAGATGGAGCCTTCCCCACGCATGCTGACGCTGCTCAGGAACGCCGAGATCTATGCCCCGGAGCCCCGCGACGCCCGCCACCTGCTGGTCGGCGGCGGCAAGGTGCTCTGGATGGGGAAGGACCTCCCGGCGCTGCCCGCGGCGCTCGGCGTCGTGGAGCGCGACTGCGCCGGACGACGGGTCATCCCCGGCCTGGTCGACGGCCACGTCCACCTCACCGGCGGCGGAGGCGAGTCAGGGCCGGAGAGCCGGGTACCGCCGGTCCCGCTCACCCGCTTCACCCGGAACGGCGTGACGACCGTGGTGGGGGTGCTCGGCACCGATGACCTGACGCGGACGACCGGCGCGCTGGTGGCGGCGGCGCGCGGACTGGTGGCCGAGGGAATCAGCGCCTGGTGCCACACCGGGGGGTACCACCTGCCGCCCACGACGCTCACCGGGAGCGTGCGGGGCGACATCGTGCACGTGGACCGGATCATCGGCGTCGGCGAGCTGGCGCTGAGCGACCACCGCTCGAGCCAGCCGACGCTGGACGAACTGCTGCGCCTCGCCGGCGAGTCGCACGTGGCGGGGCTGATGACCGGCAAGGCGGGCATCGTGCACCTCCATCTCGGCGACGGCCCGCGCGGGCTCCGGCTGGTGAACGAGGCGCTCGACGGGAGCGAACTCCCGCCCCGGGTGTTCAACCCCACGCACGTCAACCGGCGCCGGGCCCTTTTCGAAGAGGCGCTGGCCCTCGCCGAGCGGGGCGCGTGGATCGACATCACCGCCTTCCCGGTCGGTCCGGAGGAGGATGCCCTCTCGGCGGAAGACGCATTGCTCCACTACCTCGGCGCCGGACTCCCGCCGGAGCGGATCACCGTCAGCTCCGACGGCGGCGGATGCCTGCCGGTCTTCGACGGCGACGGCCGCGTGACCGACATGGACGTGGGGAGCCCCGGGGCGCTGGCCGCGGCGCTGCGCTCGCTCCTCGATCGGGGGCAGGCCCTGGAGCGGGTGCTCCCCGCTTTCACCTCGAACCCGGCCGACCTGCTGCGCCTCCCCGACAAGGGGCGGATCGAGGCGGGCGGCGACGCCGACCTGGTGGTCCTCAACCCCAACGGAGAAATTGCCGACGTGATGGCCATGGGACGCTGGCATGTGACGGATGGCCGCCCGGTTGTGCGCGGCACCTTCGAGGCGCTGTCGTGAGCCCGGCGCGGAGCCCGGAAGGGGCGCGCCGCGGCGCGATCATCGCGGTGGGCGGCGCGGAGGACAAGATGAGCGACGCCCGCATCCTGCGGCGCTTCGTGGAACTGGCGGGCGGCAAGGATGCGAAGATCGCCGTCATCCCCACCGCCTCGCAGCTCGCCGACACCGGCGACCGATACGAGACCCTCTTCACGGAGCTGGGAGCCGGCCGGGTCCGCGCACTCCCGTTCGAGTCCCGCGCCGACTGCGAGCGCGCCGACTGGCTGGAGAAGCTCGGCAAGGCCACCGGCGTGTTCCTGACCGGCGGCAACCAGCTGCGCCTGGCCACCACGCTGGGCGGCACCGAGGTGGCCCGCGCCATCCGGACCCTCAACGCGGCAGGAGTCCCGGTGGCGGGCACCTCCGCGGGCGCGGCCTTCCTCTCGGAACACATGATCGCCAACGGGGAGGACGGGCCCGTGCCGCGGGCCAACATCGTCACCCTCGCCCCCGGCCTGGGCCTCACCAACCGGGTCATCATCGACCAGCATTTCCGGCAGCGGGACCGCCTCGGCCGCCTCCTCACGGCGCTGGCGTACAATCCCTTTGCCATCGGCATCGGGCTCGACGAGGACACCGCCGCCGTCCTCGGCCCGGACGAGACGATCGAGGTGGTGGGCAGCGGCGGCCTCACGATCGTGGACTGCGCCGACGTCGAATATTCCTCGATGGACCAGGTGGGCGATCACGAGCCGGTCTGCCTCCTGGGCCTCCGGCTGCACATCCTCACCGCCGGCGCCACCTACAACCTGCACACTCGCGTGGCCACGGCGCCGAGCGCCGTCGCCACTCCGCCCTGACCCCGGTCCCCCCCGGGAGGCCCATGCGCATCCTCGAAACCTCGGTCTACCTCGGGCCGAGCCTCTACGCCCATTTCCCGGTCATCCGGCTGGACCTCGACCTCGGGCCCGTCGAGGAGTGGCCCACCGCGCGCCTCGGCCCCGCCTTCAGCGATGCCCTCTTCGAGGCGCTGCCCGGCCTGCTCGAGCACGGCTGTTCCTATGGCGACGCCGGCGGGTTCCGCCGCCGGGTGCTGGAAGACGAGGGGACCTGGCTCGGGCACGTGCTGGAGCACGTGGCCATCGAACTGCAGAACGTCGCGGGCGCCAAGGTCACCTTCGGGAAGACCCGCTCCGCGGACGCCCCCGGGCGCTACCACGTGGTGTACGAGTACGAGCAGGAGGAGGTGGGGCTGGAGGCGGGGCGGCTGGCGCTGATGCTGCTCCACTCGCTGCTGCCGCCGGCGCTCCGCCCCGAGGGAAGCGTTGCCGAGGGCTTCGACTTTGCCGAGGAGCGCGACGCCTTCATCCGCTACGCGCAGCGACGCGCCCTCGGGCCCAGCACCGCGTCGCTGGTGCACGCCGCCGAGGACCGCGGCATCCCCTGGATGCGCCTCAACGAGTACAGCATGCTGCAGCTCGGCTGGGGCCGGTACCAGCAGCGGGTGCAGGCCACCGTCACCAGCCACACCCCGCACATCGCCGTCGAGATCGCCTCCGACAAGGAGGAGACCAACAAGATCCTCTCGCGCCTGGGCCTCCCGGTGCCGAAGCAAAGGCTGGTGCAGCGGGAGGACGAGGCGATCGACGCGGCGCGGCGGATCGGCCACCCGGTGGTGGTCAAGCCGTACAACGCCAACCATGGCCGCGGCGTGGCCATCAACCTGCGCGACGACGAGGCGGTGGCGGTGGCGTTCCGGCAGGCGCAGGCCATCAGCCGCAGCGTGATCGTCGAAACCTTCATCGAGGGCCACGACCACCGGATGCTGGTCATCGCGGGTGAGCTGGTGGCGGTGGCCAAGCGGGTGCCGGGGCACGTGGTGGGAGACGGCACGCACACGATCGAGGACCTCGTGGCGCTCGTCAACAGCGACCCGCGCCGCGGGATCGGGCACGAGAAGGTCCTGACCCGGATCGAGTTCGACGCGCAGGCCGACCGGCTGCTGGCGCAGCTCGACTACACCCGGCAGACGATCCCGGCGGCGGGGGAGGTGGTGTACCTCCGGTCCACCGGCAACCTCTCGACCGGCGGCACCTCCGTGGACGTGACCGACCAGGTCCATCCCGACAACCGCGAAATGGCGATCCGGGCGGTCGAGGCGATCGGGCTCGACGTCGGCGGGGTGGACTTCCTCACGCCCGACATCACCCAGTCCTACCGCGAACACGGCGGCGGCGCCATCTGCGAGGTGAACGCCGCCCCCGGCTTCCGGATGCACATGGCGCCGAGCGAAGGAAAGCCCCGCGACGTGGCGGGCCCGGTGCTCGACATGCTCTTCCCCCCCGGGACGCCGTCGCGGATCCCGATCGCCGCCATCACGGGCACCAACGGCAAGACCACCACCAGCCGCATGCTGGCCCACATCCACAAGCTGGCCGGCCGCACCGTCGGGCTCACCACCACCGACGGCGTGTACATCGACGGCAACCGGACCGTCGAGGGCGACATGACGGGCCCCATCGCCGCGCGGATGGTGCTGGGCGACCCGCACGTGGACGTGGCGGTGCTCGAGACCGCCCGCGGGGGCCTCCTCCGCGCCGGGATGGGCTACCGGCACTGCGATGTGGCCGCCTGCCTCAACGTGAAGTCCGACCACCTCGGGCTCCGGGGGGTCGAGACGCTCGAGGAGCTGGCCAAGGTCAAGCGCATCCCGATCGAGGTGGCACGCGACACGGCGGTCCTCAACGCCGACGACCCGCTCTGCCTGGCCATGGCCGACTACACCGAGGCCAGAGTGATCTGCTACGTCACCCTCAATCCCGAGCATCAACTGGTGCGCGAGCACATCCGGGCCGGGGGCCGGGCACTGGCGCTCGAGGCCGGCGTGAACGGGCAGATGATCACGATCTACGACAAGGGGGGCCACATCCCCCTGCTCTGGACCCACCTGATCCCCGCCACGCTCGAGGGCCGCGCCATGCACAACGTGCAGAACGCGATGTTCGCCGCGGCCATGGCCTTCAGCATGGGCGTCAAGCTGGAGGACATCCGGCACGGGCTCCGCACCTTCGACACCAGCTTTTTCCAGGCGCCGGGCCGGATGAACGTCTTCGACGAGCACGGCTTCAAGGTCATCCTCGACTACGGCCACAACCCCGACGCCGTCGAGGTGATGTGCCAGCTCACCGACCGGCTCGAGGTGAAGGGCCGGAAGCTGGTGGTGCTGGCCGGCCCCGGCGACCGGCGCAACGAGGACATCCAGGAGATCGCCCGGCGGTCCGCCGGGCGGTTCGCGCACTACTTCTGCCGACGGGACGATTCCCTCCGCGGGCGTACCGACGAGGAGGTGCCGCGCCTCCTCCGGGAAACTCTCCTCGCGTCGGGTGTCCCCGACAAGGCCATCACGGTGATCGCCGACGAGCAGCGGGCGGTGGACGCCGCGCTCCGGATGGCGCGGCCCGGCGACCTCCTCCTCGTGTTCGGCGACGCGATTGCCCGCACCTGGAAACAGATCATTCACTTCCACCCCGACAGCGGGCCGCGCCCCTCCGCGCCGTCATCGGTGACGACGCCGGTATCCGCGCCGGTGGAGCCCCCGCCCGGCGCCGAGCTTCCGGATTCCGAGCACCTCATCCGCGACGAACGCGGCGTGCGCCTGGCCCGGGAAGCCGACGACTGATGGTCCTGCCCGAGACGATCCGCGACTCGCGGCGGCTGACCGGACCGAACCTGGTCACCGACCGCGCCGGCGCGGTGCTTGAGGTGGAGCTCTCCGCCGACTCCGCCGATGCCCTGGTAACACGCTGGTCCGAGGCCTGCCGCGCGGCGCTCGACGCCGTCGGCTGGTCGTCGGAGGCGCTGGCCGTGCGTCGCTATCCCGGCGGTGCCAGCCTGGCGATGACCGCCCCGATCGACGCCCTCTACGCCGCCACCGAGGTGAATGAGTGGGCGTGGACCGAGGCCAGCGCCCGTGCGCACGGCGACGAGGTGGACGCCGAGGCAGCCTACGCGCGACTCCGCGACCAGATCGAGGCGGAACGGCGGCCGGAGTTCCGCGCCATGGCGGAGGCCGCCGCCGAGCACCGGGTCCGCCTGCTCTGGGACGACGATCAGGTCTCGG
>DASUFQ010000149.1:0-19871 GCA_036274515.1 Gemmatimonadales bacterium
CCGATGCGTGCCGCCAGCTCCTCGTAGTTGACCGGACGCTCCCGGCTCACTTCCGTGGACATGAACCGGAACTCGTTGCCGCTGTGCGCCCCGGCCAGGAAGCCGGCGCTGTGCACATACACACCCAGGCTCCCGTCCTCCGCCTCCCCCATCACGACCTGGTCGCCCGCCTTGAGCCGCCTCGGTTCCGACACCGTCAGGCCGCCGTCCCGGCGGACGATCACGCAATCCATCCGGGGACGGGTCGGCATCACCCACGTGCCCTGACCCAGGTGCACGTACGTGGGAAGGTTCGAGGTGGAGAAAAAGTCCTCGGGCAGCACACCATCGGCCGGCAGGGGCGCGAATCGCGCCGCAGGCGCACCGGCGAACGGCGGCTTCGTGAAGTCGGGGGCGACGTACTTCGGGGTGGCCATAGGTGGGGGAATCTTAGGGGTGGCCGGGAGGGGATTCAAGCCAACCGGCGTGAAACCACCGGCTGGCGGAAGCGTCTCCATGCGGTGACCGTCCACCGGTCCCTGTTAGATTTCTGCCGTCCTGTCACCCCCTGTTCATACGGAGAGCGATCATGCGCCTTGTCCTGAGCTCGACCCTCACCCTCCTCATCTGCAGCGGCGCCGCGCAGGCGCAGGCCCCTGCCCTGCCACCGGCCGACGTCCAGACCCTCGGCGCCCCCGCCAAGCTGGACAGCCGCTTCGGCGCGCTCCAGTTCAAGGACGGCGCCCCGACGGCCTCGACCGCTGATGCGGTGTACGCCGCCCTCGCGTTCACCAACGCCCTCGATGTCTACAACAACAGCTTCCGCGGCGCCTCGGCCTATGCTCTCCGGACCGGCTTCCAGAGCCTCGGCGCGGGCGGGAACGTCGTCGTCATCTTCAGCGAGCTCATGGATTCGAAGTCGGTCTTCCTGACCGGGAACGCCGACACGATCTACTACCTGTCCATCCTCGACCTCACGAAGGGGCCGGTCGTCATCGAGCAGCCGCCACGGGCCGTCGGGACCATCAACGACATGTGGTTTACCTGGATCATCGACATTGGCTTCCCGGGGCCCGACCGCGGCGAGGGAGGGCGCTACCTGATCCTGCCGCCGGGGTACGACGGACCGCTGCCGGAGGGGGGCTACTACATCGCCCGGTCGAAGACGGTCCATGCCCTCTACGCGGCCCGGGCCTACCTGGTCGACAACGACCCGGCGCCGGCCGTCGCGATGATCAGGAAGTACATGAAGATCTATCCGTACACGCCAGGCGCAGAGGGCACCAGCATCGCCACCGCGCTGAACGGGACGGTGCGCATTGCGCAGAACCCGCCCATTCCCGAGACGAAGTTTGTCGAGGGTTCGGGCCGGGCCGTCAATACCGTCCCGCCGAGCGACGCGTCGTTCTACGACATGATCAACGCGAACGTCCAGGAGGAGCCCGCCACCAGCTATGACGTCGAGCTGGCCGGGCAGATGGCCGCCATCGGCATCGTGAAGGGTAAGCCGTTCGCGCCGGACGCCCGGATGCAGAAGATCCTGGCGGAGGCCGCCGCCGTCGGTAATGCGGCGGGCCGGGTGCTGAACTGGCGGCCCGCCGAGTCGCTGGGCTGGTCCTACTACCCGGGGTCCGCCTGGTCCAGCATGCTGTGGCAGGGAGGGGCCTTCTTCGAGACGCCGCCCCCGCTCTTCACGAAGGAAGGGATGTTCAAGCCGCTCCCGCCCACCGGCGCGCGCACGCTGGCCTCGCGCACCGCGTTCTACTACGGGTATACGCTCGACTCCCCGGGCATGATCATGCGGATCCCGAGGGTCGGCTCGCAGTACTTGATGGGCTTCCTCGATGCGAACAAGCAGCCGTTCGACGGCGCCAAGACCTACAAGGTGACCCTGCCGCCGAACATCCCGGCCGCGGCGTTCTGGTCGTTCACGCTGTACGACAACCAGACCCGCTCGATGCTGGCCACCCCGCAACGCTATCCGCGTGCCGGGAGCCAGAGCTATCCGTCGCCGGCCGCCAAGGCCGGTCCGGACGGCTCGACGACCATCTATTTCGGCCCCACGCAGCCGGCCGGCGTTGATCGCGGCAACTGGATCCAGACCGATCCCGCCAAGGGGTGGTTCACCCTTCTCCGGCTCTACAGCCCGCTCGAGTCGTTCTTCGACAGGAGCTGGCGGCCGAGCGAGGTCGAGCTGGTGAAATGACCGACCATTTTGTCAATGCGAGGAGGCCCCGCAGGGGGCCGACGAAGCAACCTGGATCGAGATTGCTTCGACCCCTCCGGGGCCTCGCCATGACAGAATCCGGGAACGCAGACCCCATTTACAGCAGGCTCACCGGATCCCGGTCGATCGTCACCCGCGTCTCCCTGTCCCCGGGGAGGCGCGTGGTGGCATATCGGACCACCCGGCCGAGCACGCCGCCCTCTCCCTTCAATGCCACATGCCAACGCCACCGGTCCTTGATGCGCACCAGCGGGCAGGGCGCGGGCCCCAGCACCGTCAGTTCCAGGCTGTGCTTCTCGGCAAGCGCCGCCGCCCACTCCGCCACCTCGGCCGCCACCCGCCCGACCTCCACCTCCTTCCTCCCCGACACCACGAGATTCACGAGGCCGGTGGCCGGCGGGTAGGCGGGAGACCGCCGCGAGCCCAGCTCGGCGGTGAGGAATCCCTGTGCGTCGTGGGCGGCGGCGTGCACCAGGGCGTGATGGGCCGGCTGGCGTGTCTGCACCACCACCCGCCCACCGCGGGGCCCCCGCCCCGCCCGCCCGGCCACCTGCGCGATCAGCTGGAACGTCCGCTCCGCCGACCGGAAGTCGGGAAGGTGGAGCGCCGTGTCGGCGTCCACCACCCCCACCAGCGTCACGTTCGGGAAGTCGAGGCCCTTGGCGATCATCTGCGTGCCGAGAAGCAGGTCCACTGTTCCCCGCTCCACCGCAGCGAAGATCCGATGGTGCGCCCACTTGGTGCTCGTGGTGTCCAGGTCCATGCGGGCGAGCCGCGCGGCCGGGAACCGCTCCGCGAGCCAGCGCTCGAGCTGCTGGGTGCCGATGCCGCGCATCTGGGCCACCGGATGCCCGCAGGCTACGCAGGCGGTGGAGAGTGGAGCCTCGTGCGCGCAGTAATGGCACCGGAGCGCCGGCGGGGACTGGTGCACCGTCAGGCTGATGCTGCAGGAGGGGCACTCCGGCACATGCCCGCAATCGGGGCATTGCAGGAAGGCGGCGAACCCGCGCCGATTGAGGAGAAGCATTCCCTGCTCGCCGCGGGCCAGGGTCACCCCGACCGCCGCATCCAGCGCCTCCGACCATGGGATGGCCCCCGCACCCGCGATCCTGGGGGCGGTGCGCAGGTCCACGATCTCCACCGGCGGCAGTCGTCCGGCACCCACCCGTTCGGGAAGTCCGATCAGGGCGAGGCGCCCTTCCTGCCCGGCGCCCGACCAGCTCTCGAGGGAGGGCGTGGCGCTGCCGAGGACGAGGCGCGTCCCTTCCAGCCGGGCGCGCACCGCGGCCACCTCGCGGGCGTGGTAGCGCGGCGCCTCGCCGTTCTTGTAGGTCGCCTCGTGCTCCTCGTCGACCACGATGACGCCCGGGCCGACGATGGGGGCGAAGATGGCCGACCGGGCGCCGACGGCCACCCGCCGGTCGCCGCGGCGGAGGGCCCGCCAGGCGTCGGCGCGCTCCCCGTCGGAGAGCCCGCTGTGCAGCACCGCCACGTCGTCGCCGAACATCCCGCGGATCCGCCGCACCGTCTGCGGGGTGAGCCCGATCTCGGGGACGAGGACGATCGCGCCACGTCCGTGCTCCAGGCTCCGGCGGATCGCCTCCAGGTACACGAGGGTCTTGCCGCTGCCGGTGACGCCGAAGAGGAGCGCCCCCTCCCCCGGCGCGAGCGCCTCGATGGCCGAGAGGGCGGCGCGCTGGTCGGCGGAGAGGGTGTCGGGTGGCGGCGTTCCCGCCTCGCCGGCGAACGGGTCCCGCACCCGCTCCACCTCATCCACCCGCGCGTGCCCGCCCGTCACCAGCGCACGGACCAGCGCACCGCTGAATCCGAGTTGTGACTGGAGGTGGGCCACCGCCGCCGTCCCGCCGAGCTGCTCCACCGCCTCGAAGAGCGCCCGCTGCCGCGGCTTCCCGCGGAACGATGCCTGGCGCTCCAGCAGCGTGGGGCGCTGGTCGGGGATCACGAGCACCCGCTCCGTCAGTGTCCCGCCGCCGGTGTCCGGGGGCACGATCCGCAGCGACACCGCGCCCACTCGCGCGAGCCGGTCCACCGCATCCCACACCGGCCGCTTCAGTGCGCGGGCAATCGAGCCGACGGACGCCGTCCCGCCCTTCCGTTCGAGGCACTGGAGGATTTCCGCGCCGGTGCCCCCGGGCACTCGGCGCGAGGCCGCCAGCTCGACGAGCACCTCCGAGCTTCCCCACAGCCCAGCCGGCAGCGCCGCCTTCAGCGCCAGGCCGATGGGCGCGGCGTAGTAGCCGGCGATCCACTCGACCGTCCGGAGGATGGCCGCCGGGAGGGCGGGCTCGTCGTCGGGGGTGCCGAGGATCGGCCGAGCGGCCATGGCGGGCATCGGCGCGTCGACACTCGTCACGATGCCGATGAGCTCGCGGCCCCGCACCGGCACGACGACCCGGGCCCCGGCCGCCACGCGGTCGGCCAGGGTCTCGGGAATCTGGTAGGTGTAGGGAGTGGCGAGGGGGAGCGGGAGCGCGACCTGCGCAAACCGGTCGGTCATCGCGGCGTGACGCCGAGCCCCGGACCAGTGGGAAGGCGGACCTGGCCGCCGGCGATCGTGGCGCCCACGAAGGGGTCCTCCGCGAGCAGCGCGGCGCCGTCGAGGTCGACGATGTCCACCAGCGGCGTGAAGTGGGCGGCGCCGGTGATGGCGAGCGAACTCTCGATCATGCAGCCGACCATGACGGTCAGGTGGTGGGCGCGCGCGGTGGCAATCATCCGGATCGCCTCGCGCAGGCTGCCGCACTTGGCCAGCTTGATGTTGATCCCGTCCACCTGCCCCACCAGCCCGGGAATGTCGCTGCAGGTGCGGCACGACTCGTCGGCGATGAGCGGGATGCGCGCCGCGCGCCGCACGACGCCCAGCCCCTCGAGGTCGGTCGGCACCAGCGGCTGCTCGAGCACCGTCACGCCGAACTCCTCCAGCACCGGCAGCATCCGGAGGGTGTGCTTGACGGTCCACCCGGCGTTGGCGTCCACCCGGAGCTCACGGTCGGTCGCGCCGCGGATGGCCTCGAGGATCTCGAGGTCCCGGTCGCTGCCGAGCTTGATCTTGAGGATCGGGTACTCGGCGGCCTCCTGCACCTTCATCCGGATGCGCTCGGGGGTGTCGATACCGATGGTGAAGGTGGATTGCGGGGCCTTGGCGGGGTCCAGGCCCCAGAGCTTGTAGACCGGGACGCCGAGCCGCTTGCCGACCAGGTCGTGCATGGCGGCCGAGATGGCGGCCCGGGCCGACGGATTGCCCTTGAGCACCGTCTCGAGGCGGCGGTCGGTTTCGTCGAGGTCGAAGGGGTCGGCCGGCAGGTGCTGCGCGTACACCTGCAGCGTCTCCATGACCGTTTCGGGCGTCTCGCCGTAGAACCGGGTCGGCGCCGCCTCGCCCCACCCCTCGTTCCCGTCGGCGTCGGTCAGGCGGATCCAGACGGTCCGGTAATCGCTCTGGCCGCCCCGCGCGATGATGAAGGGGTGCCGGGTGCGGAGGGCGAGATATTCGGCCTGGAGGCGCAGCATGGGTTGATCCGGTCAGGTGTGGAGACGGAAACTTACCGGGGCCCATCGGGAGGGCAAGCTCGAACTCACCGCATCCACGAAACCACGAAGAAAAAGAAAGCACGAAACACTTCCCGGCCCCACCACCTTCGTGTTTTCGTGATTTCGTGATCTCGTGAATGCTGTCCTGCTCACGCCAGGGCAAGGACATGGGCCGCGACGCCCTTCGCCAGGCGGCCCGGGACATACCCGCCCTCCAGCGTGCCCAGGATCGGGACGGCGGGCATGCGCTCCCGGAGTCGCTCCGTGAGGATGCGATAGTGCCGGGGTTCGAGGGTGAACCCGCCCAGGGGGTCCCCCGCCATCGCGTCGAAGCCGGCGGACACGATCATCACCTCCGGCATCCAGCCGGTGGTGGCCGCCTCGATGGCGCGCCACAGCGACCGCACGTAGTCCTCCGCCGCCAGCCCGGGCGGCATCGGCACGTTGAAGATGTTGCCGACGCCCCGTTCGCTCGCGGCCCCGGTGAAGGGCCACCACGGCGACTGGTGCAGCGACACGAACCGGAGGTCGTCGTCCGCCTCCACCAGGGCCTGGGTGCCGTTGCCGTGGTGCACGTCCCAGTCGATGATCAGCGCGCGGCGCCTCCCCAGCGACTGGAAGTGGCGCGCGGCGACGACGGCGTTGTTCACGAGACAGAATCCCATCACCCGGTCGGCCAGGGCGTGGTGGCCGGGCGGCCGCACCGCCGCGAAGGCGTGGCTGGTCCCCGCGTGCGCCCGGTCGGCCGCGGCGAGGACGGCCCCCGTGGCTCCCAGCATCGCCTCCCAGCTGTGCGCATTCATCACGGTGTCGGGGTCGAGCCGCCCGCCCCCCTGGGCGTGGGTGTCCGCCAGGCGCTGCAGGTGCTCCGCGGTATGCACCGCCCGGAGCGCGTCGACCGTCGCCGCGGGCGCCTCGTGGAGTTCGGCGCCCTCCAGCCCGCGCAGCGCCTCGAGCACCGCCACGATGCGCGCCGGGGCCTCGGGGTGGCCGGGCCCGGCATCGTGCAGCGCGGTGCTGGGATGGGTGTAGACGGCGACGGCCATGGCGCCCGCCGGGTGAGGGGGGAGTTACTTGACGGGGCGCCGACGGACGGGGAGGACGATCAGCGCGGCGTTGTCGACCACCTGCGCCGCAGCCAGCGACAGGGTCTCATCGCGAAGCGACGCCCCGCGGTACTTCACCTCGTAGCCCGACGGATCGTCCGGCACGTGGTTCAGCACCAGCGCCCGCAGCTTCAGCTCCGCCACGGAGGAGTCGGCCGGCAGCGACAGCTCGGCGGTGTCCCAGGTGTCCTGGACGGTGACCCGCACCCGGAGCGGCCCGGCGCTCATGCCGCCACCCCCGCGGGCGCCGGCAGGGTGGAGAGGAACCGCGCCAGCGCCTGGTCGAAGAAGAGGGTCGAGGCCCGGACGCGGCGGGCCCCCTCCGCCTCGAAGACCGCGAGGGCAATCTCCTCCCCGCCCTGCCCGCGCAGCGTGAGGAACCCGGGGCCCTCCGCTTCCGGAAAGGCCGCTGATTGCGGCATCCGCGAGGCGAAGAACGCCTTGGCGCGGCGGATCACCTCGGGGGCGTCGAGCGTCGTCTGGATGTCGTGGACCATGGCGTCGGCGCTCAGCGCTTGAGGATGGTGATGCCGGTCGGCTGGGCCGGCAGCGGGGTCGTGCTCACCTTCGTGAGCGTCGCGAGGTCGATCACGTCGACGGCGCCGGGGTCGGCGCCGATGGACTCCTGCGTCACGTAGGCGAGCCGGCTGTCGGGGCTGTACGCCACGCCATGGACGATTTTCTTGGTGGTCGGGATCCGCGCCAGCTCCTTGAGCGACTTGGCGTCGACGACGCTCACGCTCTGCGCCTTCTTGTTGGTCACCACCACGTAGCGCCCGTCGGGCGACGGCTCCACGTTGTACGCCCCCGCGCCGACGGGGATCTCGGTGCGCATCGTGAGCGCGTCGGCATCCCAGACCTGCAACGTCCCCTTGTGGTTGCACGCGACGTACAGTGTCCGGTCGTCGGGCGACACGCTGACGAAGGTGGGGGCGCACTCGTTGTCGACCGGCGGCGCCGCCGCGGGGGCCGAGGCGGGGGCGGCGTGGCTCATCCCGGCATGGGCCCCGGCCGCGGCGGCGGGCATCGCCATGCCCGAGCCGGTGGCGGCCCGGCGCGCCACCTCGAGGCTCGCCGCGTCGATCTGGAGCAGCTCGTCGCTGTGCATGCAGGACACCCAGACCGCGGTGCCCGCATGGTTGACCTTCACGCCGTGCGGCATGTCGCACGCGGGGATGTCGGTGATGGTGACCATCTCGGGGGTGTACACCGCGGACACCGAGTTCACGCGGGGGTGGTCGCCGTGGAAGTCGGAGTTGGCCACGAAGGCGAACTCGCCGTCGGGCGTCACCGAGATGGTGGTGGGAAAGAGCTCGAGGGGCGCCCGGCCGGCCACGGTGTCGTTGCCGGCGTCGAACCGCCAGAGGGTTCCGTACGGTGTCCCGTGCGCGATCGAGACGTAATACCACCGCTGGTCGGGCGACACCGTGATGTTGTGCGGGCCGTCGATGTCGGCGGGCATGACCCCCACCGGCACCACGCGGTCCACCACGAGGGTGTTGCCCTCCGGCCGGAGCCAGGTGACCCGGTCCCCCGATTCACTGACGACCCCCACCTGGTACGATCCGGCCGCCGTCTGCGCGGCCAGCGGTGTGGCGGCGAGCGCCGCCCCGAGCAAGAGCATCTCCCGCATGTAACGCCTCCGGCGCATGATATACTCCCGGAAACCTAATCAACTGGCCGCCTGCGCCCCCCGTCCACTCCCGTCTCGCCTCACCCCCTGTCCCCCTGTCCGCGCCTCGGCCTCTCCCCCTGTCCCCCTCTCCGCCATGCGGAGAGGGGGGACGCGGGGCCTCAGTCCCCGGTCCTCAGTCCTCGGTCTTCGTGGCGACCACCCTCCCGGCGAACGGCCTTCCCTGCCGGAGGAAGTTGAGGATTCCCGTCCGCCGGCGGACCACCAGCACCAGGTCCCCCGGTGGCGGTGTCGCGATCCCGTCCACGGCCAGGAAGGCCGGAAGGGTGGCGCCCGCCGGCGCCGGCGCCCGGTAACGGCGTCCGTGCCAGCCGAAGGTCAACTCTGCCGGGAGGTCCCGCACGACCAGGTCGAGGAAGAAGTCGTCATCGACCTGGTACACGCCGTCGTCGACCCGCTCGCCGCCGAGGTGGAAGAGCGGGTCGAATGCCTCCCCCTCCTGCCGGGCGAAGTTCTGCTCCGCCGCTTCGTCGAACGCCTCGAGCGCCCCTTCCCGGGCCCGCCACTCCAGGTGATGCCGCAGCTCGTGGGTCAGGGTCTCCCACGCCTCGGACCGCCAGTCGAAATCGGCATCCAGCTCGGCCAGGGCCCGGAACGACCCATGGTAGAGCACGACCCGGCTCTGGATCTCCTCGGCGGCGCCGGTGTCGGCGGCGTGCACGGGGATGCAATGGCCCAGGGTGTAGACCTCCCCGCGCGTCGGGTGCGGCACCACCCGGGGGGAGACGGTGATCTCGGCGATGCCGTCGAGGAACTCCTCCGGCACGTCGGCGCTGAGCCGGGACACCAGCGCCCGGAAATCATGAAGATTCAATGCCCTTGTCTCAGTCCTCAGTCCCCGATCCTCTCCCGCAGCCACCCCTTCAGCCCCTCCGCCGCCACCCGGTCCTGCGCCATGGAGTCACGGTGCCGGACCGTCACGGTGCCGTCGGTGAGCGTCTGCCCGTCCACGGTGACGCAGAAGGGGGTGCCCGCCTCGTCCATGCGGCGGTAGCGCCGGCCCACGGCGCCGCTGTCGTCGTAGAACGCCGGGACCTGCTGCTTGAGGTCGTGGTAGAGTCGCGTGGCATACTCCGGCATGCCGTCCTTCTTCACCAGCGGGAACACCCCGGCCTTGATGGGCGCAAGGGCCGGGTGAAGGCCGAGGACGACACGGGTTTCGCCCTCGACCTGCTCCTCGCGGTAGGCGTCCACCAGGGTGGTGAGCGTGACGCGGTCGGCGCCGGCGGAGGTCTCCACGATGTAGGGCACGAAGCGCTCGTTGGCGGCCTGGTCGAAATAGTCGAGCTTCTTGCCCGACGACGCCTGGTGCCGCTGCAGGTCGAAGTCGGTCCGGTTGTGGATCCCCTCGATCTCGTTCCAGCCGAAGGGGAACTCGTACTCGATGTCGTAGGCCGCCTTGGCGTAGTGCGCCAGCTCCCCCTCGCCGTGCGGGTGCCAGCGGAGCTTGGCCGGATTGAGGCCCAGGGCGTGATGCCACGCCAGGCGGAGCTCCCGCCAGCGCTCGAACCACTCGGCGTCGCTCCCCGGCTTCACGAAGAACTGCATCTCCATCTGCTCGAACTCGCGGGTCCGGAAGATGAAGTTGCCGGGGGTGATCTCGTTCCGGAACGCCTTGCCGATCTGGGCGATGCCGAACGGCACCTTCTGGCGGGACCCCTGCAGGACGTTCAGGTAGTTGACGTAGATCCCCTGGGCGGTCTCGGGCCGGAGGTAGACCACCGCCGCCGACTCCTCCACCGGCCCCATGAAGGTCTTGAACATGAGGTTGAAGAGGCGCGGCTCGGTGAGCTCGCAGGTGGTGTGCTGCCCCGCCTTCTTGCTCGGCTTTTGCGGGCAGGAGGCATCCTCGAGCTTGTCGGCCCGGAAGCGCGCCTTGCAGGTCTTGCAGTCGACCAGCGGGTCGGTGAAGCCCGACACATGCCCCGACGCCTCCCACACCTTCGGGTGCATGAGGATGGCGGCGTCGAGGCCCTCGATGTCGTCCCGGGCGTGGACCATGGCCCGCCACCAGCGGTCCTTCACGTTCTTCTTGAGTTCCACCCCGAGCGGGCCGTAGTCCCACACCGAGCCGAGGCCGCCGTAAATCTCGGAAGACTGGAAGACGAATCCGCGCCGCTTGCAGAGCGACACGAGCTTGTCCATGAGGGTGGTGTCGGCCATCTGCCGGCTCGCGGGAACAGGAGAGGAGGAGGTAACGGGATACGCGGGGATAATAGACGGGGGCGGGAGGGCCGACAAGCAACGGGAATCATGCAAGAGTTTGCACGCAATACACGGCGCGATCGGCAGGGAAATGCACCGGGAGGCGCTCGATTGACGATCCTAAGCCATTGATTTACCATCAGTTGGCATCCGGGATCGGGACGGCCCCCGAATTGCTCCTTGTCGGCGCCGTCAGGCCACCCCTGTGGCCAGGAATCAGGATCCACGACCCGAAGCAGGAGCATCGAGATGCGCCACGAAACCGTCCCCCAGGCCCCGAGCCGGTTCCGCGCCACCCTGGCCGGCCGCCGCGGCTTTGCCCTGGAGTCCACCCTCATCGTGATGGTGCTCATCTCGGTGCTGGTGGCCGCCGCCGTCACGAGCTACGTGATGGTCCAGAAGTCGGGCAGCGTGGACTACCGCGGCACGCGGGTGGCCTACGCCGCCGAGGCCGGCGCCGACGCGGTCATCTCCCAGCTGGCCCAGTCGATGACGGACGGCATCCTGAGCCCGTCGGACATCGCCGCCATCACCCTGCCGACGCTGTCGGGGTTCACCTTTGCCGCGCCGGCCGTCACGACGGTGGGGTCGCCGGTGCCGCGCACCATCACCAACGGGCCATTCAGCGGGCTCATCGGCCTCAACCAGCAGATCGACATCGGCATCACCGCCACCGACCCGGCCAACAACCGCGCCCAGGTGGTCGTCACCGCCAACGCGCAGTCGATCCCGCTCTTCCAGTTCGGCGTCTTCTACGACGGCGACCTCGAGATCCACAACGGCCCCAACCTCGACTTCGAGGGTTGGGTCCACACCAACTCGAACTTGTACCTGAACTCCGGCTCGTCCCAGCACTTCAAGGACCTGATCACGACGCCGGACAGCATCTTCTGGCAGCGGAAGGCGTACAACGAGCGGAGCAGCCACACCTACATCGACGACGCCTCCGGCACGCCGCGGACCCTCAACTTCGACAGCCGGAGCAACCCCGGCCAGTCGTTCGTGACGGCCAGCACCAGCCTCTTCAACGGCCGCGTGATGGCCGGCGTGAGCGGGGTGCAGCCGCTCAAGCTCCCGCTCCCGAACGGGATGCCGCCGCTGCAGCTCATCCTGCCGCGAAATGTCGCCGACGACCCGGACGCCCGGGCGGTCAAGTTTTCCTGGAAGGCCACGGCGCATATCACGGTGGACCTGGCGCAGCTGGCCAACGTCAACACCTGCACGGGGCTCACGATCATCGGGTCCCCGCTGCCCACCGGCGCGTCGTGCGCGGCGTTCACCGGCACCCCCCAGGCGTTCTGGGACGGCCGCGAGAACATCGGCGCCGACGTCTTCAACATCGACCTGGCCGCCCTGCAGCTCTGGGCCTCCGGCAATGCCGCGCGTGACTACAGCATCATCTACGTCACCTTCACCAACTACAACGCGACCAACGCCAACCGCGACTACCCGGTGGTGCGGATCAGCAACGGCGCCACCCTCCGGGCGCCGGTGACGGTCGCGACCGACCGCCCGATCTACATCCGCGGCAACTTCAACACCATCGGCTGGCGGCCGGCCTCGTTCATTGCCGACGCCATCACCTTCCAGTCCAATGCCTGGACCGACGCCGGCCACCCCCTCACCGGGCACACCGGTGCCGGCGGCGGGACCGACTGGACCAACCCGCCGAAGCCGAACGCCACCAACACCACCGTCTACGCCGCCGTGGCCGCCGGCCATTCCGCCACCCCGTGCGACTGGCAGCGCGCCGGCTGCACCGTCCCGACGCCCCCTCCGGCCACCGGCAGCGGCAGCTACGGCGGCGGGCTGGAGAACTTCCCCCGCTTCCTCGAGAACTGGGGCGGCATCACCATGACCTATCGCGGCTCGCTGGTGTCGCTCTTCGAGAGCCAGTACGCCAACCGGCGCCGGTGGTCCTGGACCGCGTACTACGACGCCCCGACCCGTGACTGGGCCTTCGACCTCCGGTTCCGCGACCCGAACAACCTCCCCCCGGGCACCCCGGTGGTCGGCAGCGTGATCCAGACCTCCTTCCGGCCGGTCTTCTAGGATGACCGCCATGACGCGCCACGGCCGGGCGGGGTTCACCCTGATCGAGATGATGATCGTCGTCGTCGTGATGGGCCTGGCGATGATGATTGCGGTGCCCCGCTTCCGGGCCTCGGACAAGACCAAGGCTCGCCAGGCGGCGACGCAGCTCACCGCCGACCTCGAGCTGGCCCGGGCCAAGGCGATGGCCCGCCGTGCGAACGTGCGGGTCGTGTTCAACACCGCCACGAACTCCTACACCGGGTACCTCGATTTCGACCGGGACGGGGTCATCGGCGAGACCACCGCCGAGCGGGATTCGCTCCACGCCTTCGGCACGCGGGTGCTGCCCAACAGCGCCACCTTCGGCCGCGCCGGGCAGGCGGATATCACCAACTTCGCGGGCGCGGGGGCCATCACCTTCCCCACCCCGCAGGTCAACTTCGACGGCCGCGGCCTCACCACGCCGTTCGGCACCCGCGGCGTCGTCTACGTGCAACGGGCAGCGGACACCGCCGCCGTCGCGGCGGTCACGGTCTCGGGCGCCGGTGGCATCCGGCTCTGGACCTCTGAGGGAGGTTACTGGCGATGAAGCGGAGCAACGAAGCAGGGTTCACCCTGATCTCGGTCATCCTGGCGGTGGTCATCCTGAGCATCGGCATCCTGGCCCTCGGCCGCTCGCAGGCCATGCTCGTGCGGGCCCAGGCCACCAGCGAGGCGCGCAACGTGGCGCTCGGGATCGCCCGCAACTACATCGAGGAGGTCCGGAGCCGGACCGCCATCCCCGCGTCGGAGGGCGGCACCCTCGTGGACGAGACCGGCACCGCCGTGGCCGGCGGGCACTACAACCGGTCGCTCACCGTGGCCGACCTCGGCAACGGGCTGTACCAGGCCACCTGCAACGTGACCTTCCCGCGGGGCACCCAGCCCGTGCAGATCGTCACCCTCATCTACCGGTGATCCTCATGCGACTGCGCCTTCCAGCCGGCCGGGCCGGCTTCACCCTGATCGAACTGATGATCGCGCTGGTCGCCGGCCTCGTGGTGCTCGCCGCCGCCACCGCGGCGGTGGCCGCCACCTGGCGCGGCCTCTCCGGCGGCCGGATGCGCGAAGGACTCGAGCGCAACGCCCGCTTCATCAACGAGGCGCTCAACCGCGATCTTTCCGAGACCGGCGTCGGGCTCTCCTCCAGCGTCCGGTTCGGCAGCCTCTCCGTCCGGGGTGACACGATCGTGATCCTCAGCGTGCCGTACACCAACGGCCTCGTGGCGGCGCCCCACACCTTCCAGTACGGCGGGGCTCCCCTGGCGCCGGCCACCGGCAGCTGCGGCACCTACTGCGTGGACGTGGACACCGTCTCCTGGGACCTCGTGGCCAACGACCTCGCGCTGCTCCAGGTCAACAACGAGCGCCGGCTGGTCGAGGTCTCCGCCGTCAACCGCTCGGGCGCCATCGCGTCGGTGACCTTCCGCTCCGACAGCACGCTGCTGCAGCACGAGGCGGCGTACGCGCGCAACCTCCAGCTGGCCAACAACGGCACCGCGCTGACGAAGCTGAAGTTCGTGTCGTATTGGGTGGAGAACGGAAACCTGATGCGGGCCGATCGGCTGAACCCGAATGGGACCTCCGCCGGCGAGCTGGTCGCCACCGGCGTGGACAGCATCCGGGTGAGCCTGGTCTTCAGCAATGGCAACGAGGCCGCCACGGCCAACCCGCTGGACGCCGACGGCGAGAACGACTGGGACGACATCCTCGCCGTCCGGGTGCGGGCCTGGCTCAAGTCCGACCCGACCGACCTGCGCCTGAACAACGGCCAGCCGGTCACCCGGGCGTACGGCTGGTGGTTCGCCCCGCGCAACCTGCGCTACGAGAAGAACCGGATCAGCTGATCCGGGCCCGCGCCAGCGGGCACCGGCCCCGGCGGGCCGGTCACACCTCGATGATCTGGTCCCGCCGCGTCCCCACGCTCACGTAGCGGATGGGGGCGCCGGCGAGGTCCTGCAGCCGGTCCAGGTAGGCCCGCGCCTCGGCCGGCAGGTCGGCCATCCGGCGGGCACCTTCCGTGGACTTGTTCCAGCCCGGCAGCACCTCGTACACCGGCTCCACCTGCTCCAGCCGCTCCACTTCCGCCGGCAACTCATCGGTCAGCTCCCCGTCGATCCGGTACCCGGTGCCCACGGGGATCTCCCGGAAGCTGTCGAGGACGTCGAGTTTCGTCACCGCCAGCCCCGTCAGGCCATTGACCCGGACCGAGTAGCGCACCACGTTGGCGTCGAACCACCCGCAGCGCCGGGGCCGGCCCGTGACGGCGCCGAACTCTCCCCCGATCCGCTGGAGCGTCTCCCCGCCCTCGCCGTGCGCCTCGGTCGGCAGCGGCCCGTTCCCCACCCGCGTGGTGTAGGCCTTCACGACCCCCAGGACCCCGTCAATGGCCGTGGGACCGATGCCCGAGCCGATGGACGCGCCCCCGGCGGTGGTGTTGGAGCTCGTCACGTAGGGATAGGTTCCGTGGTCCACGTCCAGCAGCGCCCCCTGGGCCCCCTCCAGCAGCACCCGCTTGCCTGAACGGAGGGTCCGGTGCACCAGGAGGCCGGTGTCGACCGCCAGGGGGAGGAGGCGGGGCGCCAGGCGCTCCAGGAGCGCCACATGCTCCTCGAGCGACGCCGGCGCGGCGCCCATCATGGCCAGCAGCCGGTTGGCGCGGTCCAGTCGCTCGGCGAGGAGGCCCCGGAGCGCCGCCCCGTCCCGCAGGTCGATGACTCGCACCCCCCGCCGCCCGTACTTGTCCTCGTAGGTCGGGCCGATTCCGCGCCCGGTGGTGCCGATCTTCTGGGACTTCTCGCTGGCGGCATCGAGCAACTTGTGGAACGGCAGCACCAGGTGCGCCCGCTCGGAAATGAAGAGCCGCCCGGTGGTGTCCACCCCCCGCCCGGTCAGGCCGTCGAGCTCCTGGAAGAGGGTGTCGGGATCCAGCACCACCCCGTTGCCGATCACGCAGGTCGCGCCGGCGTGGAGGATGCCCGAGGGAATCTGCTGCAGGATGAACTGCTCGTCGCCGATAACCACGGTGTGGCCGGCATTGGCGCCGCCCTGGTAGCGCACGACGCAGTCGGCGCGCTCGGAGAGCACGTCGACCAGCTTCCCCTTCCCCTCGTCCCCCCACTGGGCGCCGACCACCACCACGCAATGGGTCTTCGGATCGAACATGGGTCCTCGCACGGGCTCGGGCCAACGCAAAGGGCCCCTTTCGGGGCCCGTCTATCCTTAGGCAAAAGTTAGCGGGCGGCGGCCCCGGGGTCAAACCGGGCCGGCGAGGAGGCGCCCGATCGCCTCGGCGGACTCGAACGCCATCCCTGTCGGGGTGTCCCGGGGGGTGTGGACCCTCCGGAGGGTGTGCCAGTCGAGGCGCGCAAGGGTCACGGCGGCCGCGCCGGTCCGGGACAGCGGCTGGCTGTCCACGAACGCCCAGAGCGGCTGCCGGCGCTCCCGCACCGCGGGATGCCCGGCGGCGGCCTTGGCGGCCAGGGCGGCGCCCAGCCGGGCGCCGGCGGCGTCGTGGGACACCACGTAGAGCGCGCCCCGGTCGTCGATCGTGTCCAGGTTGACCACCTCGACCCCCACCAGCTGCGGGCCGAACTCCCGTGCAAAGACCCGCGCGCCCACCAGCCCGAATTCCTCGGCGCCGGTGATCAGCACCCCCACGCCGCTCGGCGGGGCCCCTTCCGCGGCCACGAGCGCGGCGAGGAGCCCGGTCCCGTTGTCCCGCGCGCCCTGCGAGGTGCCGCGGAGGCCACCCCGCGCCGCCAGCCCGCACGCCGCCAGGGCGAGCACCGCGGCGTACGCGACGGTGTCGCTCTCCAGAGGCCCCCGGAGCCGCAGCACGGCGAGCACGGTCAGCGTCAGCAGCGCCAGGGCGGTCACGATGATCCCCACCACCCTGCCGGCCAGCGATTGCCCCTGCGCCTTCGTATCGAGGTGCGCCACGATCCAGCGGCGCACCGGGGCCTGACCCCGCGTGGCGATGAGGTTGGCGTCCTCCCGGACGCCGCCTCCCAGCGAGGACCAGCCGAGGGCGGTCCCCCGGACCAGGAGGGCGAGGGCGACGAGCCCCCCGACCCACGCCACGAGGGCGCCCCACGCCGGCGCCCCCTGCACCGTCGCCAGGGGGATCTGGATGAGGGTCAGCCACCCGAGCCCGGCCCCGAACATGGGGAGGGCGTGCAGGCTGGAGGGATGGAACGCGAAGGTCTGTTCCTCGACCCGGAAACCCAGCGCGCCGAGGTGGTCCGCCACCAGTCGCCGGGCGTGCGCCGCAGCGGGCGTGCCAGCCTCGCGGGGGGCATCGAGGAGGAGCGCCAGCAGTTCACGCGGTCTCGCCACTCAGCGCGCCTTCTTCCGCCGGTCGCGTCCCTCGGGCTCGGGCTCGCCGCGGGCGGCGGCCTGCGCCGTCTCCTCGGTGATGGCCTTCGCCTTCACCAGGTCCGCCAGCGCCTGTTCGAAGGTCTGCATGCCGTGCTGATCCCGTCCCTCCGCCATCAGGGTCCGGAGCTCTCCCCACTTCGCGGGGTTCTTGATGCAGGCACGCACCTGCGGGGTGCCGACCAGGACCTCGATGGCGGCCACCCGCCCCTCCTCGTCCGGCTTGGGCAGGAGCTGCTGCGACACGATTCCCCGCAGCGCCTCGGCCAGCCGCACCCGGCCGATGTCGCGCTCGTCGGGCTGGAACATCGCCACCATCCGCTCGATGGTCGACTGGACGTCCGGGGTGGGCATGGCGGAGATGACGAGGTGCCCCGTCTCCGCCGCCTTGACCGCGATGTCGGCCGTTTCCGGGTCGCGCATCTCGCCGATGAGGATCACGTCGGGATCCTGCCGCAGCGCCGCCCGGAGGCCGATCGCCATGCTCTCGGTGTCCACCCCGACCTCGCGCTGGGTCACGGAGCAGTTGATGTCGCGGTGGAGGAACTCGATCGGGTTCTCGATCGTGACGACGTGCTTCTGCTTGGTGCGGTTGATGTGCTCGATGATGGCGGCGACGGTGCTGGTCTTCCCGCTGCCGCTCACGCCGGTGATCAGGAGCAGCCCCCGCTCGGCGTCCGCCAGGGTGCCGAGGACGTCCGGGAGCCCCAGCGACTCGATCGACGGCACCGCGAAGGGAATCACCCGCATCACGATCATGAACGACGAGCGCTGCCGCAGCACGTTGACGCGGAAGCGGCCCACGCCGGGCATGCCCCAGGAGCAGTCGAAGTCGCGGAGGCGCTCGAGGTGCGCGCGGTCCTCGGGGCTCGGGATCAGCTTGTGGGCAATGGCCCGCGTCTGGTCCGGGGTCAGGCGCTGCTTGGTGAGGGGGACGAGCCGGCCGTTGATGCGCGCGCGGAAGACGTCACCCGCCTTGATGTGCAGGTCCGACGCGCCCCGTTCGACGGCGGCCTTGATGATCTTTTCCATGGATCCTCGTGCCTCCCGCGGAGAGGCGGCAGGGAGAAGGTGCGTGCGTCAGGGGTGCGCCGGCTGGCGCGCCGGCAGGAAGCCCATGCGTGACTTGACCTCGTCGAGGGTGCGCCGGGCCACGGTGCGCGCCTTGTCCGCGCCGTCGGCCAGGATGGCCCGGACGCCGGCCTCATCGGCCCGGAGCGCCGCCGCCCGCTCGCGGATCGGGGCGAGGGCCGCCGACAGGTTGTCGGCGAGCACCCGCTTGCAGTCCAGGCAGCCCCATTCGGCCCCCCGGCACTTCCGCGCCACCTCGGTCACCGTGGCCGGTGGGGAAAAATGCTTGTGGAGCGTGTAGATGTTGCAGATGTCCGGGTTGCCCGGGTCCTTTTTGGTGACCCGCGCCGGGTCGGTCATGGCGGGCCGGAGCTTCTGCCAGACTTCCTCGGGAGTGTCGAGCAGCCCGATGGTGTTGCCGAGGCTCTTGGACATCTTGGCCTGCCCGTCGAGGCCGAGGATCCGCCGCGCCGCCGTGAGGAGCGAGGCGGGCTCGGGAAGCACGGCGGTGCCGCCGCCGAATTCGGCGTTCCAGCGGCGGGCGATCGTCCGGGTGAGTTCGAGGTGCTGCACCTGGTCGTCACCCACCGGCACCTGCTCGGCCCGGTACAGCAGGATGTCGGCGGCCATCAGGATCGGGTAGCTCAGCAGGCCCGCCGGGATGCTCTCCAGTCGCTGGGACTTGTCCTTGAACTGGGTCATCCGCTCCAGCTCGCCGAGCGGGGTGACGGAGGTCAGGAGCCACATCAGCTCGACGTGCTCCGGGACGTGCGACTGCACGAAGAAGGTGCACCGCGCCGGGTCGACCCCGGCGGCCAGGAGCCCGATGGCCATGTCGAGGGTCCGCCGCTCGAGGGTGGCGGCGTCCTGCTGGCCGGTGATGGCGTGGAGGTCGACGATGGAAAAAAAGCACTCGTGCCGGTCCTGCAACCCAACCCAGTTCTGGACCGCGCCGAGCCAGTTGCCGATGTGGAGCTCGCCGGACGGCTGGATGCCGGAAAAGATACGGGCCATTTCGGGAAGCTAGCGGGCCCGACGGAAGGCGGCAAGTGGCTATCGGGAAAGGAGATACGGCGTCTACTTCCCGGCTTCGCCGCCTCCCGGTGCCTGCGTCAGGACCCTCGGTCCCTCCGCCGTCACCGCCACCGTGTGCTCGAAATGCGCCGACAGGCTGCCGTCGGCGGTGACCACGGTCCACTTGTCGGGCAGCGTCTTGGTTGCCGGGCTCCCCATCGTGATCATCGGCTCGATGGCGATCGTCATGCCCTCGAGCAGCCGGGGACCGCGCTTCGGGCTGCCGTAGTTCGGCACCTGCGGCTCCTCGTGGAACCGCGAGCCGATCCCGTGCCCCACCAGCTCCCGCACCACCCCGAACCCCGCCCCCTCCGCCACCGTCTGCACCGCGTGCCCGATGTCGCCAATGTGGTTGCCGATCCGCGCCGCCGCCACCCCGGCTGCCAGGCACTCCCGGGTGACCGCCAGCAGCCGCCCGGTGTCCGGGGAGATCTCCCCGACGCCAATCGTGGTGGCGGAATCGGCGTGCAGGCCGTCGAACTGCACGCCCACGTCCACGCTCACGATGTTGCCC
>DASUFQ010000150.1:0-6177 GCA_036274515.1 Gemmatimonadales bacterium
GCGATCCCTCCCCGCGCGGCTCGCCGATCCGCGATCTCCCCCGCGCGCTCCTCTTGACACCCGACAGGAGCCCACCATCTTCCTGTCGATGGTCGGTAGGAGCACCCCCTCCGGAGACCCGATGCCGCGCGCCCCGTCGCCCGAGGTCCTGCAGGGCACTCTGGACCTCCTCGTTCTCAAGACCGTCGCCCTCGAGCCGATGCACGGCTGGGGCATCGCCCAGCGGATCCAGGAGCGCTCCGACCAGGCGCTGGAGGTGGGCCAGGGCTCGCTCTACCCCGCCCTGATGCGCCTCGAGCGCCGCGGCTGGATCGCCGGCAGCTGGGGGACCACCGAGAACAACCGCCGCGCGCGCTATTACCGGCTCACCCCGCTCGGCGCCCGGCACCTCGCTCGCGAAACCGAGAGCTGGCGCCGCTACATCCGCGCCGTCGAGCTCATCCTCGGCGCGACATGAGACCGTTGCTGCCCGGCTGGCTCGCCGATCTCCTCGGCCGAGCCCGCGCGGTAGTCCGGCGCCCGGCGATCGAGCGGGAGCTCTCCGAAGAGATTCGCTTCCACCTGGAGATGGAGACCGAGGCGAACATCCGCCGGGGGATGACCCCCGATGCGGCGCGCCGGGCAGCGGCGCTCGCCTTCGGACCGGTGGAGCGCGCCCGGGAGGAGCACCGCGATGCCCGCGGCACCCGGCTGCTCGAGGATGCCGCCGCCGATCTCCGCTGGGCCCGGCGCTGGCTGGCGCACCGGCCCGGATTCACCGTCGCCGTGGTGCTCACCCTCGCCCTCGGCATCGGCGGCACCACCGCGGTGGTCTGCGTGGTGGACGGCGTGCTCCTCCGCCCGCTGCCCTACCCCGAGCCCGACCGACTCGTCGCCGTCTGGTCCCTGGCCCGCGGAGAGTCCGAGCCGCTGGCCAGCTCCCCACCCGACTTCCGGGTGTTCCGCGAGCGGGCGTCCGGCTTCGAACGGCTGGGCGGCTACTACCCCGGCTCGGCCAACCTGCTGATCGGCGGCGAGCCGGTCCGGCTGGCCGCCGCCCACGCGACCGCCGGGGCCTTCGACGCCCTCGCGGTGCCGGCCGCGTTGGGACGGACCTTCCGGACCGAGGAAGAAACCTCCGGACGGGACCGAGTCGTGGTCCTGAGCGACGGCGCCTGGCGCCGGTGGTTCGGCGCTAGGCCCGACATCGTCGGCTCGACCGTCACGGTGAACGGCGCACCCCACACCGTGATCGGCGTGATGTCCCGGTCGTTCCGCTTTCCCGAGCGCACCGCCGAGCTGTGGCTGCCGATGGCGTTCACCCCGGGGGATGTGCTCGACACCCGGGGGAATTACTTCGTGCGGATCGTCGGCCGCCTGGGCCCGGGCGTCAGTGCCGAGGGCGCGGAGCGCGAGCTGGCCGGCCTCGCCGCGGGCATCGCGGCCGACGACCCCCAGGCGGCGATTCGAGGCGCGCATGTTGTTCGGCTGCACGAGCAGACCGTCGGCGCCGCCCGGCGCCCGCTCCAGCTCCTGCTCGGCGGGACCGGTCTGCTCCTCGCCATCACCTGCGCCAACGTCGCCGGGCTGGTGCTCGCCCGGGGCGCCGCGCGCGGACGCGAGCTCGGCTTGCGCGCCGGACTGGGCGCCACCCGCGGCCGTCTAATACGGCAGCTCCTCACCGAAGGCCTGCTGTTGAGCACGGCCGGCTCAGCGGCAGGTCTCGCGGTCGCCTGGGGGGCGGTGCGAGTGCTGCGTACGCTGGGCCCGCAGGATCTTCCTCGGCTCGACGAGGTGGCCCTCGACGGCCGAGTGTTGGCGGTGACGGCGCTGATCGCGGTCGCGACCGGCCTCGGCTTCGCCCTGCTGCCGGCGCTGCGGCTCACCGCCGGCGAGAACCACGAGGAGCTCCGGAGTGGCGCACGCCAGACCGGCCCCGGGGACCAACAGCGTGTCCGCCGGCTCCTGCTCGGCGGCCAGGTGGCGCTGACTCTGGTGCTGCTGGTCGGCGCCGGCCTCCTGCTCCGAAGCCTGCTCGCTCTCACCCGGGTGGACCCGGGCTTTCGCTCGTCGGGAGTGGTCACCGCGTCGCTGCCACTCCGCTCGGACGCCGGCAACGATGCGCCGCGCACCTGGCGCTTCGCCGATGAGCTGCTCGAGCGGGTCCGGGCGCTGCCGGAAGTCGAGACCGCCGCGCTCACCTCCGGCCTTTCGCTCCGCGGCGGCGGCTGGGGGAAGATGGTGAGCTTCGCCGACCGGCCACTGCCATCGTCGCGCGACCGAGTGCCCTCCGTAGGATACCGGCTGGTGAGTCGCGACTATTTTCGCACCCTCGGCGTCCGCCTCCTTCACGGCCGCACGTTCGACTCGGGCGACCGGGGAGACGGGCAACCGGTCGCCGTCATCAACCAGGCCATGGCGCGCCGCTTCTGGCCCGGGCGGGATCCGGTGGGCACCACGATTTGGATGGGGCCGCCCGAAGACATGGTCACGTCCATCGTCGGACCCGACTTCCGCTTCCCCCGACTCACGGTGATCGGCGTGGTGGCGGACGAGCGATTCGAGTCGCTGGATCAGCCGGCCGAGCCCGAGGTCTACGAGCTCTACGCCCAGAGCACCGAGCCCCCCTCCACCCTCTACCTGGCGGTCCGTGCCCGAGGCGAGCCGACAGTCGTGATCCCCGGCCTCCGCGCGGCACTCCGCGAGGTGGATCCGACGATGCCGCTCGCCGAGGTGGCGACCGTGAGGGAGCTGATGCGCGAGTCCGGCGCGCGGCGGCGATTCGGGGCCGTGCTGATCTCCGGCTTCGCCGCTCTCGCACTCGCGCTGGCGCTGGTCGGCGTGTACGGCGTGGCGGCGCAATTCGTGGCCCAGCGCCGGCGGGAGCTCGCCATCCGCATCGCCTTGGGCGCGGAGGTCAGGCAGATCGTGCGGCTGGTATTAAGGGAAGGGGCCGGCACCGCGCTGGCGGGTGGTGCCGTCGGCATCGTCGCGGCGCTCGGGCTCAGCGGGCTGATGCGTGCGGTGGTTTTCGAGGTTCGCCCGAGCGACCCCGTTACCTATGCAGCATGCACCGTGGTCCTGCTGGCAGCCGTGCTCCTGGCAGCGCTGTTGCCGGCACGGCGAGCGGCCAAGTTGCCGCCTGCTGTTGTGCTGGGAAGCGAGTAAGTGGGGGTCGCCGGGTCGGTGCACCTGGGGCGGCGCACCGGGGGCCACACGCCCGCCGGGGCATCGGTACTTGCTGCTCTCGCGGGGCGGGGTGACCGGGTCCGGTGGCAAGTACCGAGTCGCCCACCCGGCGGGCGCGTGACCCCCAGTGTGCCGCCCCCGAGCATCCCTACTCGCGCGCTCCCTCGTGGCCCGGGGATCGCGCGGGGGGTGGGTGACCCGTAGGGCCGCGTCAGTGCACGCCACACCACCTCGGATGTGGTAGTCGAGCCCGGACATGAGGGCGGGCACTGCAGGGGCCCGGAGGGTCGCCCGCCCCCCGCGCGCTCGCCGATCCGCGATCCCATCCCGCGCGTCTTACATTTCCCCCAGACCGGATCGCGATACCCACCCAGCGCCCGGAGCCCCTCATGCACACCCGTCGTCAGTTCGTGGAGCAGGCCCCCCTCGGTCTCCTCGCCGTCATCGCGGCGTGTCGGGGCGGGGCGAGCGAATCACCGTCGCCCTCGCCTGCACCGGCCCCCGCCGCCGGCCCCGGCGCTCCAACACCGGGAGCCCCGCCCACCTTCGGCACCGCGCCCGGTGTCGGCCCCGAAGTCACCACAACCACCTTCGAGGAAGCCGAGCGGCTGGTCCAGTGGACGATGACGCCCGCCGAGCGGGCCCAGGCGGCGGGGAGCTGGCGCCGGTCGCTGGCGCCGCTGATGGAGCGCCGGACCGGACCGCGGAAGGTGGAGCTGCCGGAGACGGTGGCGCCGGCGACGCGCTGGAACCCGCTGCTGGTAGCGCCCGATGCCGGCCCCAGGCAGGACCGCTTCGTGCGGGCCACGGGCGACCCCGGCCCGCTCCCGAGCGGCGACGGCGAGATCGCCTACGCACCCGTCTCCCAGCTCTCCCGTTGGATCGAGTCGCGCAAGCTCACCTCCGAGCGGCTCACCAGCATCTACCTCGACCGGATCGCGCTCTTCGACGGCCGGCTCCGCGCCGTCATCACCGTGACCCGCGACCATGCCCTGGCGCAAGCCCGCCGGGCCGACGCGGAGATCGCCGCGGGCAAGTATCGTGGTCCGCTCCATGGTATCCCGTTCGGCGTGAAGGACCTGCTCGACACCGAGGGGATCCGCACGACCTGGGGCGCCGAGCCCTTCAAGAACCGGGTCCCCAAGGCCGACTCCGCCGTGGTGCGCCGGCTGTACGACGCCGGCGCGGTGCTGATCGCGAAACTCAGCCTCGGCGCGCTCGCGCTCAACGACATCTGGTTCGGCGGGCAGACGATGAACCCGTGGCTGCTGGAGGAAGGCGCCAGCGGCTCGAGCGCGGGCCCCGGGGCGGCCACCGCGGCGGCGCTGGTCGCCTTCTCCATCGGCAGCGAGACCGGCGGCAGCATCGTGTCGCCGGCGATGCGGTGCGGCGTCACCGGACTCCGGCCCACCTTCGGCCGCGTCGCGCGCACGGGCGCGATGACGCTCTGCTGGTCGCTCGACAAGCTCGGGCCGATGACCCGCGGAGTGGAGGACGCACTCCTGGTGCTGCAGGCGATCTCCGGCCCCGACGCCGGCGACCCGTCGAGCCTCCCGAGCCGGCTGGACTACGACGGCGCCGCCCCGGTGACGGGCCTCAAGGTGGGCTACTTCCCCAAGTGGATGCAGGAGCCTCCGGCGACCGACGTCGACCGCGCTGCGCTGGAGACCCTGCGCAAGCTCGGCCTCCAGCCCGTCGAGGTGACCCTGCCCAACTGGCCGCATGGGAGCCTGATGCCGATCCTGTTCGCCGAGGCGGCCGCGTCGTTCGAGGAGCTGACGCTGAGCAACCGGGACGACGAGCTGAAGGCCCAGGTCCCCGACGCCTGGCCCAACTTCTTCCGCATGTCCCGCTTCCTCTCAGCGGTGGACTTCGTTCAGGCCGACCGGCTCCGGCATCGCTTCGCGGCGGAGATGGCGCGTGTGATGGGCGAGGTGGACCTGTTGCTGGTCCCGTCGCTCCGGGACGAGATGCTCACCATCTCGAACTTCACCGGTCACCCGTCGCTCACGCTGCGCACGGGATTCGTCGAGGTGACCCAGGCCCGGAGCGACTGGGCGCCCGACCCGGCGCATCCGCTGCCGACCTTCTCGCCGGCGCGACGGGTGCCACACGGCGTGACGCTGATCGGGCGGCTGTTCGAGGACGGGACGATCGGGCGGGTCGGCGTCGCGCTCGAGCGGGCGTCCGGCGTGGCGCGCGAACGGCCGTCCGGGTTCTAGGCGCCGGCTGGCTTTGGTGCGCCCACGGCGGCGCACCGGGGGCCACACGCCCGCCGGGGCATCGGTACTTGCTGCTCTCGCGGGGCGGGGGGACCGGGTCCGGGGGCAAGTACCGAGTCGCCCGCCCGGCGGGCGTGTGGCCCCCGGCGCGCCGCCCCCGAGCATCCCTACTCGCGCGCTCCCTCGTGGGCCGGGGAGCGCGCGGGGGGGGGTGACCCGTAGGGCCGCGTCAGTGCACGCCACACCACCCCGGATGTGGTAGTCGAGCCCGGGCATGAGGGCGGGCACTGCAGTGGCCCAGAGGGTCGCCCACGCCCCGCGCGGTCCCCGATCCGCGATCCCCCGCGCGTCCCGACAAACGTGATGCCCGTTGCTGCAGCGGTGGCCCAGACCCCCTAGGCTCCTGTATGGTGCCCCGATGCTGACCCGCCGAATCGGCCGCCTGGCCCCCCTCGCGCTGGTCCCGCTTTCCGTCCTCGCCCCTCGACTCGGCGCCGGCCCGGTCCTCGTCTTCCTGCTCGCCGGCCTCGCGATCGTCCCCCTGGCCGACTGGATCCGCCGCGCCACCGAGCAGCTCGCCGCCACCGCCGGCTCCGCGATCGGCGGCCTCCTGAACGTGACCTTCGGCAACGCCGCCGAGCTGATTCTCGCGCTCTTCATCCTGGCGCGGGGATCCGCCGGGGTGGTGAAGGCCACGATCACCGGCTCCATCGTCGGCAACAGCCTGCTCGGCCTCGGCCTCGCGATCCTGGTGGGCGGCTGGTCCCGGGAGCGACAGCGGTTCGGA
>DASUFQ010000151.1:0-2702 GCA_036274515.1 Gemmatimonadales bacterium
GCTGGGGGCGCACAACTGGGAGCAGGTGGACGCCGTACTCTCCGGCATCAATCTCGGCCCCAACCTGGGCAACTCGATCTGGCACTCGGGGACGCTCGCCGCCGCCAAGCAGGCGGCGCTGCTCGGTCTTCGCGGGATCGCGCTCAGCACGCCGGCCGGCAACTCGGAGCCCGACTTCGACCGGATCGACCCCTACGTCCACCAGGTGCTGGAGTGCCTCCTTCGCCACCCGGACCTGCCGTTGGTGAACGTCAACTTCCCCCGCGACCCCAAAGGGCTGCGCTGGACCCGTCAGTCGGTCCGCTATTACGACGGTGCGGTGGTGCCGGGAGAAGATCCGATGGGCCGCAAGCACTTCTGGCTGACCGTGCGGGCGCTCGAGGGAGCCGAAGAAGGCACCGATCTCTGGGCGGTCCGGGAGGGCTACGTCTCCCTGACGCCGTTGCGTCTGGACCTCACCGACCACGCCGAGCTGACCCGGGTGGTCCGGGAAATCCCGTTGGACTAATCGGAGATCCGGACTCCGCCTTTCATTACCATCCGCACTTGCCGCAGCGCCCGGATGTCGGCGGTCGGATCGCCCTCCACCGCCACGAGATCCGCGAGGCGGCCGGACGCCAGCGTCCCACGGTCCTCCAGGTGCAGAATCTTCGCGTTGCCCGACGTCGCAGCCCGGAGCGCCGCCAGCGGCGTCATCCCGTACTCGACCAGGAGCTCGAGCTCGCGCACGTTCTCGCCGTGGGGGAACACGCCCACGTCTCCGCCGAAGCAGATCGGCACACCCGCCTCGAGCGCGGCCTTGAAGCTGGCGCGCTTAGCCACCAGAGCCGGTGTCGGCTTGTCCCGACCCCTGACCCAGCCTTCGAAGTACAGCGCGTAGGCCTCCGCCGCCGCGAGCGTGGGACAGTAGCCGACGTTGCGCTGCCGCATGAGCCGGAAGACCTCCGCGGTACCCTGGTCGCCATGCTCGACGGTCTCCACCCCGGCGAGCACCGCGCGGCGCATCCCTTCGGCGGTCATCGCGTGCGCCGCCACCGGCCGGCCGTACCCATGGGCGGTCTCCACCAGCACCCGCATCTCGTCCTGGGTGAACGTCGGCCGTGCCTCGCCCTTGGGGCCGACATTGAAGTCGGCGTACACCTTGATCCAGTCGGCGCCGTGGCCGACCTGGCTTCGCACCACCCGCGCCACCTGCTCGGCTCCAGTGGCTTCCTCGGCGCCCTGGGGCGGGTCGAAGGCGTACAACGTCCGGCTCGGCCCGTAGCCGCCCGTGGCCACGATGGCCCGGGTCACCACGATCAGTCGAGGCCCGGGAACGATCCCCTGCTCGATGGCCCGGCGCAGCTGGACGTCTGCATCGAAGGCGCCCTCGGTGCCCAGATCGCGCTCTGTGGTTATGCCGGCCTCGAGAGTCGTGCGCGCGTGGGCCACCGCCCGGGCAACCCGCAGCGCGAACGGCTCCTTCAGGACCTGATCGTCCCAGAGCGCCTCGTTGTAGGGATGTAGAAACAGGTGCGAGTGTCCCTCGATCAGCCCGGGGAGCAGCGTCGTGCCGGGGAGCTCGATCCGCTCGGCATTGGCCGGCGCGGCGATCCGATCGGCCGGGCCCACGGCTGCGATGCGGTCGCCGCGGACCAGCACGGCCCAGCCGGGGTGCCGGGCGTCGGCGACGCCGTCCCAGACGGCGGCGGGGAGCAGGAGAATCGGGCGGGTCGAATCGGCGGGCGCCGCGGGCTGCTGGATCAGCGCCGCGAGAAGAAACGAGAGCATAGGGCGAGAGTGGCGGAGCGCGGGCGATTCCGCAAGCCTGAACCCGGGATATACTCGGTGACATGACCTTCGCTCGACTGGTGGACACTTCTCGCCGGGTCGCCGAGACCCCGGGCCGGCGCGCCAAGATCGCGCTGCTGGCCGACCTGCTCCGGACCCTCCCCGCGGAGGAGCTGCAGCTCGGAGTAGCGTACCTCTCGGGAACGGTGCTTCAGGCCAAACTCGGCGTGGGCTGGGCCACGATCCAGGCCGCGCTGCCCGGCGCGGCGGCCGACGCGGCGAGCGTCACTATGACTGAGGTGGACGAAACCCTGAGCCGCATCACGCAGGCGAGCGGACCGGGGTCCGCGGCCACGCGCCAGCGCCTTCTCCACGAACTCTTCCTCCGGCTCACCGAAGCGGAGCAGCGCTTTCTGGCCGCTCTCCTGGTAGGCGAGCTGCGTCAGGGCGCCCTGGAGGGACTGGTGCTGGAGGCGGTCGCCCAGGCGGCCGGGCTCCCGAGCCGTGAGCTGCGCCGCGCGGCGATGATGGCGGGTAACCTGCCCGCCGTGGCCAGCGCGGCGCTCACCGGCGGGGCGGCCGCGCTGGGCGCCTTTGCCGTGCGGCTCTTCCAGCCGGTGCAGCCGATGCTGGCCGGCACCGCCGAGAGCGAAGCCGAGGCGGTCGCCGAGCTGGGCGAGTGCGGGTTGGAGTTCAAGCTCGACGGCGCGCGAGTGCAGATTCACCGCCGCGGTGAGGAGGTACGGATCTATTCTCGGCGACTCAACGAGGTGACCCCGGCGGTGCCGGAACTGGCCGAGCGGGCGCTGTCGCTCCCGGCCACCGAGCTCATCCTCGAGGGTGAGGCGATCGCGCTGCGCCCCGACGGCACCCCGCATCCCTTCCAGACCACCATGCGGCGGTTCGGCCGCCGGCTCGAGGTGGAGCGGGTC
>DASUFQ010000152.1:0-32005 GCA_036274515.1 Gemmatimonadales bacterium
GCCACGGCTCCGCGCGGTCGGCCCCCGACTCGAACGCCTGGACGATCGGGGCGCACCCGCTGGACTGCACCGAATAGAACCGCGGAAGGTCGCCCTCGACCCAGCCGTGTTCCTTCAACTCGAGAAACGCCTTCCACATCCCGATCAGTCCCGTCCCGCCCCCGGTGGGATACAGGATGACGTCAGGCATCTTCCAGGCCAGCTGCAGCGACAGCTCCAGGCCGAGGGTTTTCTTCCCCTCGATGCGGTAAGGCTCCCTCAGGGTGGAGAGGTCGAAGGCCCCGGACTCCTGGGCCCAGGCGCGGCTCGCCTTGCCGCAATCGCCGATGTGTCCCCGGATGAGGACAAGGTCACCCCCGAATGCGACGATCTGGGAGAGGATCGCGGCGGGGGTCGTATCGGGGGCGAACACCCGTACCGAGGCCCCGGCACGTGCCGCGTAGGCCGCCGCGGCGATACCGGCGTTTCCGGCTGTGGGGAGGGTGAACCGGGTGGCGCCGGCCGCCGTGGCGCGCGTGAGGGCGGCGCTCAGCCCCCGGGCCTTGAACGACCCTGTCGGGTTGGTCCCTTCGTCCTTGAGCCAGAGATGGGGCACCCCGAGTCGCTCCGAGGTGCGCCGGAGCCGGATGAGCGGCGTGTCTCCCTCGCCGAGGGACACCGGCTCCTCGAACGGTCGCAGCGGGAGGAATTCGCGGAACCGCCACATCCCGTGCCGTCGGCGGACCTGGGCCCGCTGAACGATGCCGGGGCGGCGGTCCGGATACCGGACCAGCCACGGCTGCCCGCAGCGGCAGACCGTCGGGAGGCCCTCTGCGGTGGACGTCTCGCCGCAGGCGAGGCACTCGAGGGTCCAGTCGATTCCGTCCAGCGTCGGCGTTGGCGAAGGCGTCATGCGCGTGGTCCCAGGGCGGCGAGCACCCGTTCGGCGAGGAGAGTCGAGAATCCGGGCACCGCCGCGATCTCGGCGACGCTGGCGGTCCGGACGGCGGCAAGGCTTCCGAACCGCTCGAGAAGTCGCGTGCGCTTCAGCGGCCCGACGCCCGGAATTTCCAGCAGCTCGGAGGTGATCGTCCGCTGGCTGCGTCGTTTCCGGCTGTAGGTGACGCCGAACCTGTGGGCCTCGTCCCGGGCGCGCTGCAGCAGGCGGAGCGACGGGGCGCGCCGCGGAAGCCGGAGGCCGTCCGCTCGCCCGACCAGGAAGACCTCCTCCTCGCGCTTGGCGAGCGAGACGATCGGCAAGGCGGCGAATCCGAGCGCGTCCGCGGCCCCCCGGGCCGCGTTGAGCTGGCCCTTGCCCCCGTCGATCACGACGAGGTCGGGGAGCGGCTTCCCTTCCTCGCGCCGGCGGGTGAGGTATCGGGTCACCACCTCGTGGATGGCGGCAAAGTCATCCTGCTGCCCCACCCCCTGGATCTTGAACTTGCGATACTCCGCCTTCTTCGGGCGGCCGGCCTCGAACCAGACCAAGGACCCGACGGTGTCGCGACCCTGGTTGGTGGAGATGTCGACGCAGATCAGGCTGCGCGGAATGACGCTGAGGCCGAGGTCGCGGCCGAGGGCGTACACCGGGTCCTCGGCGCGTTCGTCGGTTTCGAAGGACTCGATGCGGAGGCTCTCGAGCAGGTGTCGCGCGTTCTGGTCGGCCAGCTCCAGCCACCGGGCGGCCGTCCCCCGCTGGGGCACCACCACCGAGACGCCGGGAAGCAGCCGCTCGAGCTCCTCGAGGTCCGCCGGGGGCATCGGGAGGACGAGGCGGTTCGCCCGTCCCTCGGCGGGGAGGTAGTAGCGCACGAGCAGCGCCCCGAGCACCTCAGTGTCGGGGACCTCCTCCACATTCTCGAGGACGCGGTGCTCCCGCGCGATCAGCCTGCCCTCCCGCACCCGCATGAGCACCCCGACGGCGTCATCGCCGTCGCGGGCGTAGCCGACGACATCGGCATCCCCGGTGCCGGTGACCTCCACCGCCGCGGGGGATTCGGCCCGGTCGAGCCACTTCAGGGTGTCCCGCAGCTCGCGAGCCCGTTCGTAGTCCTGGCGGTCGCTCGCGGCGGCCATGAGATCCCGCACCTGCGCGCGGACATCCACCGTCCGGCCGGCGAGGAAATCGACCACCTCGTCGATCATCGCCCGGTACGACGCCTGGTCCTGCCACCCCACGCACGGCGCCCGGCAGCGCCCGATGTGATAGTCGAGGCAGGGACGTTCGCGCCGTTCCCGCGGGAGATCGTCGGCACAGCTCCGGACGGTGAACAGCCGCCGGACCAGCGCCAGCGACCGCCGCATCAGCGTCACGTCGGTGTACGGCCCGAAATAGCGGGCCCCGGGGATGTCCATGCGGCGGGTGACCAGCACGCGCGGAAACGGCTCCTTCAGCGTCACGGCGATCGACGGATAGCTCTTGTCATCCTTGAGCCGGACGTTGAACCGCGGCTGGTAGGTCTTGATCAGGTTGTTTTCGAGGAGGAGCGACTGCACCTCGTCCGGCACGACGATTGTCTCCACGTCCGCGATCTGCCGGACCAGGAGCCGGTGCTTGGGGCTGTCGGCATGGTCGGCCAGGAAGTAGCTCCGCACCCGCCCGCGCAGGCGCTTGGCCTTGCCGACGTAGATCACCGCGCCGTCGGCGTCCTTCCACAGGTAGACCCCGGGGCCGTCCGGCAGGGTGTCGAGCTTCCGCGCAAGCGTGGGTGACGGCGTCAGCGGGGCGGTCACCGGCGCCCCAGCAGCGTCCTTGCCTCCTGCACGCCAAGGAGCCGGGTGGCGAGGAAGTAGGCCGTCCCGTAGAGGCTGAGCACGGCGGCCGCGGTGGGCACCGGGTGCCACGCCGGGATGGCGCTCAGCAGGAGCCACCCGAGGGCGGCGGCCAGCGCCGCCGAGCACCAGAGCCGGGGCAGCAGCCCCGGGGGGAGGCTCGACGAGCCGATCCGGGCACCGAGACTTCGTCGGAGGAGCACGAACTCGAGCCAGCCCGCCACGCCGGCGGAGGCGGTGAGCCCGGCCGCGCCCCACTCGGGGCCGATCACCAGCAGTCCCGGCAGGTGCAGCGCGGCAAACCACCCGAGCGCGCCGGTCAGCGCGACGCGGATCACGGCAAACCGGAGCGGCGTGCGGGTGTCGTGCAGCGCATAGAAGGCGGACGCGTAGAGCCGGCCCATGGTGGAGGCGAGGAGCCCCACCGCGGAGCCCGCCAGGATGCCCCACACATACAGCGAGTCGCGGCGGCCGAATTCGCCGGTCTGGTAGAGCGCGCTCACGAGGACATGGCCGAGCGCCAGGAACGCCATGGCGGATGGCACCACCAGGAACGCCACGTGGCGCAGCCCGCCCTGCAGCCGGGTCCGGAGAAAGGCGCCGATCTCCGCGTCGGTGCCGCGCGCCCCCGACATGGCCGGCAGTTCCGCCGCGGAGATCGCCATGCCGAAAAGGCTGACCGGCAGGAGGTAGAGCGTCTGTGCGTATCCGATCGCGGCCACCGCGCCGGTGGGGAGGAGCGTGGCGAGGAGGGAGTCGATGAACGCGCTCACCTGGACGACGCCGCGCCCCACGAAGGCGGGCACGAAGTTCCTGAGGACGGTGCCGACGTGGCGGGCCGTGGTCTCGAGCCGGAACCGGATCGCGGGAGCCACCCGCCGCACCGTGGGCCATTGAACGGCGACCTGGAGGAGGCTGCCCACGACGCTCGCCCAGGCCGCCACCACCGCCAGCTCGGCCATCTCGCGCCGCGGGCCGAAGTAAATGAGCGCGCCGATCATCGAGAGGTTCCACACGACCGGGGCGGCGTAGCTGAGGAAGAAGCGGCGGTGGCTGTTGAGGACGCCAAGGCACCAGGCGGAGAGGACGAGGAGCCCCGCCCCGGGAAAGAGAATCCGGACGAGGTGGATGGTGAGTTCGCGCTTCCCGCCGCCGAAGCCTGGGGCGATGAGCGTCACGAGCACCGGCGATGCGAGGACGCCCAGGATGACGATCGTCGCAACCGCGAGCCCGAGCAGCGCGCCGACGGCGCCGGCCACCCGGTCCGCCTCCCGGTGATCCTCCTCGGCCAGGAGCTTCGCGTACACGGGGATGAAGGAGGCCGAGAGGGCGCCCTCGCCGAACAGGTTCTGGAGAAGGTTGGGGATCCGGAAGGCGGCGGTGAAGGCGTCCGCCACCGCGGTGTTGCCGAGGAAGTGGGCAAAGGCGCGCTGCCGCACCAGCCCGAGGATCCGGCTGAGGAAGATTCCCGCCGCGACGAGGGCCGCGGACCGGCGAAGCATGCGCGGGCTCAGGGGGAGGAGCGCGGCGGCAGGGCGGGCCGCGCGGGGGCGTCTTCGATAAGCCGTTGCAGGAAGGCGTTCTCGTCCTTGAGCCCCTCGACGGCCCGCGTCAGGTCGTCGATTTCGCTCTCCAGCAACTCGACCCGCTTGGCGAGCTCGGCCACCGGAGGCGGGGCCGCCTCCGGCGCGTCCACTCGCCGCGCGAGCGCGCGCCCGAAAGGGGAGTCCAGGACGATGCTCAGGATCGGGAGCATCATGGCGACCAGCAGGATCAGGCCGAGTAGGATCATGGAACGATCTTACGGGGGCGGGGCCCCGCCCTCAAGGGCGGCGCGGTACCAGGCGGTCATCTCGTCCAGCAGCAGCGGGAGGAGGCCGTGCCCGTAACGGGCGACGAAGGGCGCCAGCGTCAGGACGCGCTCCTGCGGATGCCCCCCTGGCTGAAGCGCCGTGCGGGCCCGGCCGACCTGCGCCGTGTCCACCTCGTAGCGCCGCTTCAGGTGCTGGACGAGCTTGTGCTCGGCCCGGTCGACGCCGCCGAGGGCCCGGCCCTTCAGCCCGTCGATCGGCCGCTGGAGGTTCGGGTCGATGTCGCGGGCCGCCGTTGCTAGCGCGCCGTACCCGCGCTCGATGTCCGCGCGCAATCCGGCGAGGGCCTCGGTGCCCGCCGCGGGCATGTGGGCCCGCGCCACGCGGGCCTCGAGCGAAGCGCCCGGCGCCAGCAGCTCCTCGATCGAGGCGCCGAACTTGTCGAGCACCCGGTCCACCCGCGGCTCGATCAGGAGGCCGGACCATCGCGGCATGGGCAACGGCGGGTCCACGTCCAGCAGGTCGAATACTGTTGCGGCCAGCGCGAGGTACCGCAGCTCGCCCGGCCCTGCCACATACGACACCGTCGGGAGGACTGCGCGCTCGATGACCGGGCGGAGGAGCACGTTCCCGGAAAACCTCCCCGGTTCCCGGTCGAGCAGGTCCTCGAGCTCCTGCAGCGAGTAGCGCTCCCCGCCGTGGCGCGTCATGAATCCTTCGCCATCCCGCACCAGGCGGTCCCTGCCCTGGTCCAATTCCAGCATTACGAGGGTGGCCCTGTCGCCCACCGGGACGCCGGGATGCCGCCCGGCGGCGTCGAGCTGATCCGCGCGGCGCACGAGGCCTGCCTCGATGCGATCGGCCTCCGCCAGCGCCCGTCGGATCACATGGGCTCCCAGGGCCTTCAGCGCGCCGTGGGAGCCATCGATGCAGAGCACCCCCAGGGGAGCGAGCACCTCGGCCAGCGCCGCGCCGCTCGCCGCGCCCAGCATGGCGCCGGGTCGGAAGTGCCGACGGAGCCAGTCGAGTGCCTCCGCGCCGCCGTCGAAGGGTGCAAGGTCGGCCGCCAGTGCGTCGAGCGCGGCGCCGATGCCCTTCCCGAGGGGTTCTTTCGACATCGGCCGGAGCGCCGCGGCGGGTGGCCGGTCCGGGAGCGTCTCTACGCGGAGCGACCCGTCGGGGCGGAGCCAGGCGGCGTGATTGGCCTCGGCAAAGTCGTGATCGTCTCCCGCCACCCAGAAGAGGGGAACGACCGGGCGGTCCCATCGGTCGGCCAGGAGCCGGGCAAGGGCCGCCGCGGAGAGTGCCTTGTGCACGCCATACAACGGACCGGTGAAGAGCGCCGGCTGCTGGCCCGTGGTCACCACGAGCGTCCCGGGGAGCGCGAGCCTGGCGCGGAGCGCCTCCTGCCCCGGGCCATCGATCAGCGCGGCGGTGAGCGACGGGGGGAACCGGCCAGGCAATGGAACCGGCCAACGCTCGGGCATGGCGAAGGGGGTGGGGTGGATTCGCATCAGGCGGCGCGCTGCGAGATCAGGATGGTCCGGGGCGCGTCGGGGCCCACGGAACCGCCGTCGTAGTCGCCGAAGGCGGACCGGACGCGCAGCCCCGCGTCCTGGAGCATGGCGCGCAGTTCGCCGGCCCCGAAGAGCCGGACCCGTTCGACGAACTGGCGCCCGTCGGCCAGCCGGATCGTCTTGATGACCCGCTTCTCCCGGGGGTCGATCCGGCGCGTGATGGCCGCCTCCTGGCCGCCGAGCACCTGGGATTCGGCGGCCACCAGCCCGCGCGCCACGGCCTCGGCGTTGAGGAAATCGAGCGCGAACCAGCCGCCCGGACGGAGGCAGCGGGCGACGCCCCGCAGCACCGCCGCGTGCTCCGCGTCCTGCTCGAAATATCCGAAGCTCGTGAAGAGGTTCACCGCCAGGTCCACGGAGGCATCCCGCACCGGCAGGCGGCGCATGTCGGCGCGGACCAGCGGCACCCCGGCGCCGCGCGCGACCTTGAGGAGGGCCGCCGACAGGTCGAGCCCGACCGGGCGCACCCCGGCCGCTGCGAGGGCCCGGGCGTGGCGCCCCGCGCCACAGCCGACGTCAAGGGCGCGCCACCCCGGCGTCCAGGGGAGTGTCCGGGTGAGGAGGGCCACCGCGCGCGCCGCCTCCGCCTCGTTCCGGTGGGGGTAGAGCGCGAGGTAGTCCTCATTGAACCAGTCGGCGAACCACTCCGCCAAGCCTACCTCCCCTTGTGATAGGGCTCGCCCCGGAGGATCGTCCCCGCCCGATACAGCTGCTCGGCGACGAGCACCCGCGCCAGCTCGTGCGGAAGGGTGAGGGGCCCGAGGCTCCAGCGGAAGGCGGCCTCGGCGATCAGCGCCTCGTCGAGTCCCGTCGAGCCGCCCAGCAGGAACGCCAGCGGCCGGGCCTGGGTTTCCCAGTGCGCCAGGCGTTCCGCGAGCCCGGCGCTGGTCAGCCCGCTCCCCTCCCGCGCCAGCGCCACGACCAGCGCACGCGCCGGGATGCGGGCCCGCAACCGCTCCGCCTCCTCCGACCGCTGAACGGCCCGGGTGGGAGCCCGGGCCGCTTCGCGCACTTCGACCTCATGCACCTTGCCCCGCCGCCCGAGGCGGCGGAGGTAGTCGTCACACGCCTCGCGATAGGCGGGCCGCAGCTTGCCGACGGCGAGAAACCAGAGATCCACGCGGGTGCGGCGGCCTCAGGCGTACATGCCGCGCAGCCGGTGCACCGCGGCGACCCGGTCGATGGAGAGCATGTAGGCCGCGATCCGCATGTTGACCGCGTGCTTGTCCGCCATGGCCGCCACCTCGTCGAACGCCGTGACCATGATCCGTTCGAGCCGGCGGTTGACGGTGTCCTCGTCCCAGAAGTAGCCGCTCCGGTCCTGCACCCACTCGAAGTAACTGACCGTCACGCCGCCCGCGTTGGCGAGGATGTCGGGGATGACGAAGATCCCCTTCTGCTCCAGGATGGCGTCCGCCTTGGCGGTGGTCGGGCCGTTGGCGCCCTCGCAGATGATCTTGGCCTGGATCGCCTCGGCGTTCTTGCTGGTGATCACGTTCTCCATGGCGGCCGGCACGAGGACGTCGCAGGCACACGCAAGCAGCTGGTCGTTCCCGATCGGCTCCGCCTTCGGGTAGCCGGCCAGCACCTTGTGGTCCCGGACCCAGGCGAGCACGTCGTTGACGTCGAGCCCCTTGGCGTTGTAGAGGCCGCCCGACTTGTCGCTGACCGCGACGATCAGCGCGCCCTCGCGCGCCAGCAGGTCGGCGGCCACCGACCCGACGTTCCCGAACCCCTGCACGGCCACGCGGGCCCCCTTGACCGGCATCCCCAGGCGCTTGAGCGCCTCCAGCGTCACCAGCATGCAGCCCCGCCCGGTCGCCTCCCGGCGGCCCTGCGAGCCGCCCATGGCCACCGGCTTGCCGGTGACGACGGCGGTCACGGTGTGGCGCTTGTGCATGGAATAGGTGTCCATGATCCACGCCATGACCCGCTCGTTGGTGTTCACGTCGGGCGCCGGCACGTCGCTGTCGGGGCCGAGGGTCTCGATGATGGCGGAGGTGTACCGGCGGGTCAGCCGCTCGAGCTCGCCCATCGACATGGTGCTGGGGTCGCAGATGACCCCGCCCTTGGCGCCGCCGAAGGGGATGTTGACCACCGCGCACTTCCAGGTCATCCACGCGGCGAGGGCGGTCACCTCGTCGAGGGTCACGTTCATGTCGAACCGGATGCCGCCCTTGGCCGGGCCGCGCGAGGTGTTGTACAGCACCCGGTACCCGGTGTACACCTCGACATCGCCCCCGTCCCGCTGCACGGGAATCGACACCGCGATCTGCTTCTCCGGATGGCGCAGGACCTTGTACAGGCCGGCATCAAGGTTCAGGCGCCTCGCCGCATAGTCAAAGCGCGACATCATCGCCTCGAAGGGATTTTCCTCGCTCAGGAAGGTGTCCTTCTCCGGGCGGACGACGTCCTGGCCGGTTCGCACGCTTACGCTGCTCATATACCTCTCCGGGGTGACCGGACCTTCGGGTGGACTACCGGCGCTCCATGGGAACCGCGAGGGCGTCCAGCGCCGCGATGAAGGCATCGCCCCCGGCTTCGAATCGGACATTCAATATCGCTACGAGGGGCTCCGGCGCGCTGGCCGGCCACCGGTTGCGCAGCTTGACCGCGTCCTTCGCGGTCAGGACGACGTGATCGGCCTTCCGGGCCGCCCGCGCCAGCCACGCCACGTCCTCGTCGCGGAAATCGTAGTGGTCGCGCCACGTGGCCACCTGCACCTGAGCACCCGTCCCCTTGACCTGCGCGACGAAGGCGTCGGGATCGGCGATGGCCGTCGCCGCGACCACCCGCTCCCCCTGGAGCGAGTCCACCGCCAGCCGGGTGCCGCTCAGCATCCCCTCCAGGTGATGGAGGCCGAGGTGCGCGATCGCGATCGGCGCCGTCGTGCGCTCCGCCAGCCGTCCGGCGAGTTCCGCCGCGACGGCCGCCGACGCGCGCTTGCGGGTCACGACCACGGCGTCGGCCCTGTCGAGCGCCTCCCACCCCTCGCGCCAGGGACCGGCCGGGAGCGGCCACCGGACCGCCAGGGTGGTCTCGGCGCTCACCACCAGGACGTTCAGGTCGCGGAGGACGTCGAGGCGCTGGTAGGCGTCGTCCAGCACCAGGATGTCCGCCCCGTCCGCCACCGCCCGGGCCGCGCCGGCGATCCGGTCGGGGTCGGCCACCACCACCGCCTCGGGAACGTCGTGGCGGTGGACCAGCACCTCGTCGGCCCCGTACCCGCGCAGCAGGATGCCGGGCCGCCGGCCCTGCGCCGCATAGTGCCGGGCAATCCAGGCCGCGATGGGCGTCTTCCCCGAGCCCCCGACCGTCAGGTTGCCGACCGCCACCGACGGCAGCGGCAGCTGGTGCGAGGGGCGCCAGCCCCGCCGGAACGAGAGCTCACGCACCCGCATGATCGTCCACCAGAGCCCCGCGGCGGGAAGCAGCGCCACCCGGACCAGCCTGGCGTCCACCCTCCGGCTGGTCCAGAGCCAGCGGATCAGCCGATGTGTGTCGCCGTGCCGTCGGGCCATTGGGCCATCCTCTCCACGTCGTCCATGGCGATCCGTGCCTGCTGGACGGCCGCCGCCAGCCCTTCCTTGCCCTGCCCCACTGTCAGCGGCTCCCCGTAGGCCACGCGCACCCTCGTGAACGGCCGCGGGATGCAGAACCGATCCCAGGAATCTAGCCGCCAGGCCCGCCGCGCCTCCGCGAACACGGGAATGACCGGCACCCCGGCCCGTTGCGCGGCCGCCAGCACCCCCGGTTTCATCTCCCGCCGGGGCCCCCGGGGGCCGTCGGGGGTCAGCGCCACGATGGAGCCGCGTTCGAGCTCCGCGCTGGCCGCCAGCAGCGCGCCGACCGCACCTCGCGAGCTGGAACCGCGCACCAGCCGGTAGCCGATGGCCCTCGCAAAATCCGAGAGGTACTGCCCGTCGCGAGCCTGGCTGACCACGATGACCGCGCCCTCGGTCCGGTGGTGCCAGAGGAGCGGCAGCAGCGTTTCATGCCACAGCATGCACGCGAAGCCCCGGCCGGCTGCCACGAGGCCGTCCCACGCGGCGCGGTTCACCATCTCCACCCGCCAGGTGGCGGCCACCGCGGACGCCACCGGCCGCACGACCGCATCGACAAGCCCTGGCGGGACCTTGATCCTCACCCGCCAAGCAGCTCCGCCGCGATTTCCGCGACCCGGCCCGATGCACCCGGCGTGCCGAGACGGCGTCGCACCTCGGCGAGGCCCTCGAGCTGCGCCTGGCGTGCGGGATCGCCGCGGGTCAGCAGGTGCCCGAGGGTGTCGGCCAGCGCCGGGACGGTCATCCGTTCCTGCAGGAATTCCGGCACCACTTCGGCTTCCGCCACCAGGTTCACCAGGCTGACCCACCGCACGGTCACCAGTCGCCGCGCCAGGGCGAAGGTGAGCGGGTGCATCCGGTACGCCACGGCCATCGGCACGTTGGCCAGCGCGGCCTCCAGCGTTGTCGTGCCCGACTTGGCGAGGCAGACGTCGGCGGCGGCCATCACCACCCGTGAGTCGCCGTGCAGGCGCACGCCCTCCGCGCCGGGATAGGTGCCGGCCGGCGTCGTGGCGACCACCACCTCGTCGCACTGTCCCTCGGACCGCAACCGCGCCGCCACCGCCAAGAAGGTGTCCCAGTGGCTCCGGACCTCCTGCTCACGGCTCCCGGGAAAGAGTGCCAGCACGCGCGCCGCCGGCAGGATACCGAGCGCGGCCCGGGCGGCCCCCCGCCCCGGCGCGGGTGGCCGGTCGAGGAGCGGGTGCCCGACGTAGGTGGCATCCAGTCCGAGCCCGGAGAAGAAGGCGGGCTCGAACGGCAGGACCACCGCCAGCCGGTCGACCGCCGCGGCGAGCCGGCGCGCCCGCCCCGGACGCCACGCCCAGAGCTGGGGCGGGATGTAGTACAGCACCCGTGCCCCTGCCGCCCGTGCCGCGCGAGCGGTCCTGAGGTGGAAGCCGGGATAGTCGATGGGCAGATAGAGGTCCCACCGGCGCTCGCGGAAGCCGCGCGTGAGCTGGCGGAACAGCTCGACGTGCGCCGGGATTCGCCGCACGATCTCGACCACACCCATGGCGCTCAGCCGTTCCATGGGGAATTGCAGGCCGGCGCCGGCCGCCGCCATGCGCGGGCCGCCGACGGCCTCGATGGTGGCGGCAGGCCACCGCGCCTGGAGCGCCGCCACGACGGCGGCGCCGTGCAGGTCTCCCGATGGTTCCCCCGCGGACACGAGGATCCGGGGGGCCGCGGCGATCATGTCGGTCGTACCACCGCCCCCACCCGGAGAGCCAGGTCGAGCGCCGCGCGCCCTTCGACGCCGGTGACACCGCGATTCGGCTCGCCACGCACCGCCCGGGCGAATTCGGTCAGCTCGAGGCGGAGCGCGTCGCCCTCCGGCGCCTCGAGCACCACCTCCTCGACGACTTCCTCGAGGCTGCCCCCGGTGCCGGGACGCCAGTCCGGGCGGATCCGCAGGAAGGTGGCCTGCCCCGCGGTCAGGTCGAGGACCAGGTAGCCGGTGTCCTGGTAGATGCGCAGGCGCCGGACGCGCTGGCGCCCGATCCGGGAGGCGGTGACCGAGGCGACGGTGCCCCCCGGCAGCTCCAGCCGGGCGTTCACCATGTCGAGATGGGAGGAGAGCACGGCGGCGCCGACCGCCCGCACATCGGTGACGGCGGGCGACCCGGTCAGCGCCAGCAGGAGGTCGAGGTCGTGGATCATGAGGTCGAGCACCACCGAGACGTCGGTGCCCCGGGGGGAAAACGGCGCGATGCGCTCGGCCTCGATATACCGCGGGTTCTCCACCGCCGGCAGGGCGGCCCGCACCGCGCGGTTGTAGCGCTCGATCTGGCCGACGTGCAGGACGACGCCCGCCTGCCGCGCCGCCGCCACCAGGGCATCGGCCTCGGCGAGGGTGGCGGCGAGGGGTTTTTCCATCATCACGGCCACGCCCCGCTCCAGCGCCTGCAGGCCCAGCTCCCCGTGGACCGAGGTCGGCACGGCGATCGAGATCCCCTTGACCCGGCCCAGGAGCGAATCGAGCTCGCTGAACGCCGGCACCCCGACCTCCGCGGCCACCCGGGCGAGGGTCTCGGGATTGTGGTCGTACAGTCCGACCAATTCCACGCCGTCCATCGACGCCAGGTGCCGGGCATGGTGCCTGCCGAGGGCCCCGACCCCCACCACGCCGACGGGCAGCCGGGCGGTCACGCCGGTACCCCGCGTCCCGAAGACTCGACGAAGGCGATGAACCGGGACACTTCCGGGAGCTCCGGGAGGTCGAGGCGCGCGCGCTCGATGGCCTGCGCCAGGTTCAGGTCGGAGTTGAAGAAGAGCCGGTAGGCCCGCTTCAGCCCCGCGATCGTCTGCGGCGCGAAGCCGGCGCGCTGCAGCCCGATGGAGTTCAGCCCGAAGAGCTCCATCGGGTTCCCGACCGCCTTGACGTAGGGCGGCACATCCTGGCTCACCCGGGTGCTGCCGCCGATGAAGGCGTAGCTGCCGACGGTGACGAACTGGTGCACGGTCACGAGCCCGCTCACGTTCACGTGGTCGTGGAAGGTGACGTGCCCCGCCACCTGGGTCCCGTTGGCGATGATCACGTCGTCGCCCACCCGGCAGTCATGGGCGATGTGCACGTAGGACATCAGGAAGGCGCGCGCGCCCACCACGGTGCGCCCCGTGGCGGTGGTGCCGCGGTTGATCGTCGAGTACTCCCGCACCACGGTGTCCTCGCCGATCTCCACCCAGGTCTCCTCGCCCTTGAACTTGAAGTCCTGGGGGAGGCCGCCCACGACCGTCCCTTCCCCGATCCGCACCCGGGGCGCGAGACGCACGAAGCGCTCGAGGGTGGCGCGGGGGCCGACCTGGCAGCCGTCGCCCACGACGACGTCGGGCCCGATGATGGCGAACGGCCCGACCTCCACGTCCACGCCCAGCTCGGCGCCGGCATCCACCAGCGCGGTGGGGTGGATGCGCGTGGTCACCGATCCACCACGGCGGCCATCATCTCGGCCTCCACCGCCACCTTCCCGTCGACGTACGCCACGCCCTGCATCTTGCAGGTCTTGCCGCGGAACTGGAGCATCTCGAGCTCGAAGCGCAGCTGGTCCCCGGGCAGCACGGGGCGGCGGAACTTCACCTTGTCGAGCGACATGAAGTAGATGACCTTCTCCTCGATATTCTCCATCAGCGAGCCCAGGAGCAGCATGCCGCCGACCTGCGCCATCGCCTCGATGATCAGGACCCCCGGCATGATCGGGTGGCCGGGAAAATGGCCCTGGAAGAACGGCTCGTTGATGGTCACGTTCTTGATGCCGACGATCCGCTTCTTCCCCTCGATCTCGATGATGCGGTCGACGAGGAGGAAGGGGTAGCGGTGCGGGATGACGTCGAGGATGCGGCCGATGTCCATCGCGATGCCGCCGTCGCGCTGGCCGGTGCGCGCGATGGCGCGGGCGAGCGCCACGTTGCCCTGGTGGCTTGGCCGGGTCGCCACGATGTGGGCCTCGACGCGGCCACCGATCAGCGACAGATCGCCGATGAGGTCGGCCGCCTTGTGCCGGACGAATTCATCCGGCCACCGGAGGGTGGTGCCCTCCACCAGCCCCGTCTCCGTCAGCACCACCGCGTTCTCGGCGGTGGCCCCCTGGATCAGCCCCTTCGCCTTCAGCCCCTCGACCTCATGCACGAACCCGAAGGTCCGCGCCCCCGCCAGCTCGCGCGCGAAGGCCTCGGGCGTCACCTCGTAGCTTCCCGCCTGGGAGCCGATGAGCGGGTGCGCAAAGTCGATGGCGACCGTGACCCGCCCCGCCGCCGCCGGCGACACCACGTAGCTCGACGCTCCCTCGGTGACGGTGAACGGCGCCAGGACGCGGTAGACCACCGGGTCGCCGTCCTGTTCGCGGGTGCCGGCGCCCTGCAGCGCCTCGAGCCAGGGCCGGAAGGAGCCGTCGAGGATGGGCGGCTCGGGGCCGTCGAGGTCGATGTAGAGGTCGTCGATGCCGAGCGCTCCCACCGCGGCGAGGACATGCTCCACGGTGTGCACCGCCTGGTCGCCCTGGCCGAGGACGGTGCGGCGGTCCGTGGCCTCGACTTCCTCGAGGCGGGCGGCGATCTCGGGGGTGCCCTTCAGGTCGGTGCGGCGGAAGACGACCCGGCGCCCGGAGGGCGCGGGGCGAAAGGTTGCCGTCACCTTGCGGCCGGTATGCAGTCCCGCGCCGCTCAGGGAAGCGTCGCGCTCGATCGTACGCCTAGCCACGGTCACCTCGCTTCGAGACAAGCTCTTCGAGCTGGTTGATGATCTTGGCCACCCGGTAGAGGGCGGACTGGGCGCGGAGGTACTCCCGCTGCCTGCGCGCCGGGCTCCCGCCCATGTCGGTGCGGGCCGGCACGTCCTGCCCGATCCCCGATTGCGCGCTGACCCGCACGCCGTCGCCGAGGGAGATGTGTCCCACCACGCCGACCTGCCCGGCGAGGATGACCCCCTTGCCGATCCGCGTGCTGCCCGCGACTCCCACCCCGGCCATGATGAGGCAGCCGGCGCCGACCCGGACGTTGTGGGCCAGGTGGACGAGATTGTCGATCTTCGTCCCCGCGCCGATGACGGTGTCGTCGAGGCTGCCCCGGTCGATGCAGGAGTGCGACCCGACCTGCACGTCATCCTCCAGGATGCAGCCGCCCACGTGCCGGATGCCATGGTGGCCGTCCGGCCCGGCGGCAAAGCCGAAACCGTCGCCGCCGATCACCGCGGCCGCCTTCAGCCGGACCCGGTTGCCGAGGCGGGTGCCGCGATGGCAGACCACCTGCGGACCGATGTCGCACCCCGCCCCGACGACCACGCCCTCCTCGAGCACGGCCCCGGCCCCGATGCGGGTGCCGGCCCCGAGGCGGACCCCGGCGCCGAGGACCGCGTTGGGGCCGATCGACACCTCCCCGTCCCACGTTGCCCCCCGCCCGATGCGGGCGGTCGGGTCGACTCCCCAGGTCGCCGCCGGTTCGGGAAAGAGCACCGGCACGACGCGCAGCAGCGCCCTGGCCGGGTCGTCGACCACGATGCGCGTGGCGGGACCGCGGGGCTCTTCCGCGTGCTCCGCCCGGAGGAGCACGGCCCCCGCCCCGGACGCCCGGAACATGTCGAGGTACCGTGCCCCGTTGAGGAACGACAGCGTGGCCCCGTCGGCGAGGTCCAGCGGACCGACGTCGCTGAGCGAAAGGTCCCCATTGCCGAGCAGGCGGCCGCCGACGAGGTCGGCGACCGCCTGCGCAGAAAGCGTGGAGGTGCTCACGGCCTCAGCTGCCGCCGCCGGCCTTCAGCTGGTCGATGACGCGCTGGGTCAGGTCGAGGGACCGGTCGGCCGCCACGATGCCGGAGTTCTGGATCCCGACGTCGAAGATCATGGCGTAGGCCCCGGCCGCGCGGATCCCCTCGACCACGGAGGTGACCCGCTGCTGGATCGGTTCGAGCAGCTCCCGCTCCCGCTGCACGGCCTTGTCCTGGAGCTCCTGCATCCGGGCCTCGAGCTTCTGCTGCTGGCCCTCGAGTTCCTTCTGCTTGGCGGTGCGCGCCGTGGGGCTCAGGACCACCGAGCTCTGCTGGAAGGCCTGCACCGAGGAATCCAGGGTGGCCTGCATCTTCTGGACCTCCAGCCGGTAGCCGGCCACCTCGCCGGCGTAGAGCGACTCGGCCTTGGCGTACCCGGGGGCCGCCGCCAGCACCATGCGCGAATTGATGAAGGCGATCTTGCTGGCCGACTGCTGGGCCGTAGCGGGCATCGCGGCAAGGCCGGCCAGCAGCCCCGCGAGCGAGAAAATCCTCAGAATCCGTCCCATCGTGTGCTCCTGCGTGGTGACAAGGAAGAAGTACCTGCGTCGAATCAGAAAATGTTGCCGATCTTGAAATGGAGCTTCCAGCCCGGGTTCGGCTCCCCGTTGATCCCGAGGCGGTCGATCCCGTACGCCAGGTCGATCCCGATGGGACCCAGCGGTGAGATCAAAGCTACCCCGACGCCCACCCCGCGGTAGAGGCGGGCCGGATCGAACTGGGACGGGGTCCGGTACACGTTGCCGGCGTCGAAGAACAGGTTGACGTAGAGCGACTGGCTCATCCGGGCGCCGGCTTCGACGGTGAAGGCGGCATACGACTGCCCGAACGCGTCCGGGCTGGCCCGGCTGGAGCTGGAGAAGGGGTCGTACCCGTCGGGGGTGATCGAGAATTCCTCGTAGCCGCGGAGCGGGATCCCGTACTGCACGCCGCCCATCGAGTAGAGGTCGGTGAAGAACGGCCCGGCGTCGCCGAAGATCCACCCCGCCTTGGTGGTCAGCCCGAGGACGAACTTGATCCCGGTGCCCAGCTGCGGCGTGCCACCGAGGCCGCCCAGCGGCACGTACCACTGGCCCTCGTACTCCAGCTTCTGGAAGTCGCCGTCGCCGCCCAGGATGCCGCCGGTGAATTCGAGGTTGGTGGTGACGCGGTTGCCCCCGGTGGCGAACGGCAGGCCCACGCGGGTGTCGCGGACCACGCTGAACCCGAGCGACGACTTGCCGCACTGCTCGCAGCTGTAGCGCTCGCGCAGGCTGACCGAGCCCCCGGAATAGCTGATGCTCATCAGGCTGTACGAGGTGAAGAGCCGGGTGTACCGGGAGCCGAAGAGGGGGAAGCCGACCTGCACCGAGCCGCCGGCCTGCTGGCGCCGGCCGAGGTCGCCGACGATGTACCGCTGGCGCGAGTTGAAGAGCGCCACCGTGCCGGAGACCCGCGAGCCCTGGATCGACGGGTCGGTGTACGAGAGGTTGAAGTCGTTGATGTTTCGGCCGAACTGCCACTGGAACTTGCCGCGCTTGCCCTTGCCGAAGAGGTTCGGCTCCTCCAGCCCGAGGAAGCCGCCGAGGCCGGTGCCCTGGCCGAGGGAGGCGCCGAAGTTGACGTTGCCGGTGCGCTTCTCGACGACGGTGAAGGTGATGTCGACGTCCTGCCCGTTGTCGGTGGGCGCCACGTCGGGGGGCGGCAGCGGCTGGAAGAAGCCGAGGTTCCCGATGTTCTGGTAGCTCCGGATCAGGAGGTCGCGGTTGAACACCGAGCCCGGCAGGATGACGATGGCGCTCCGGATGACCGACTCGTGGGTGACGTCGTTCCCCACGATGATGATCCGGTTGACCGTGGCCGGCGCGCCCTCGACGATGGTCCACCGCAGGTCGATGACGGGGGTGCCGTCGTCGGCGATGCGCCGGCTCTCCTCCGGCGTGACCCGCGAGTAGATGTACCCGGTGTTGAGGTACAGGTCGTGCAGCCGGGTGGTGGCGGCCTCCCAGGCGGCCCGGTTGAAGGGCTGGCTCGACAGCGGCTTGCCCGCCAGGACCGCCGGCGCGCCGCCGAAGGGGTAGAAGGCGCCGATCTCGTCGGCGGAGTAGCGCCGGTTGCCCACCACGTCGATCGTGCCGACGTAGTAGACCTGCCCTTCCTCCACGGTCAGCGAGAGCGCAGCCTTGCCGGTGGACGGGTCGGCGAGGACGGTGTCCTGCACCACCTGGAAGTCGATCATCCCCTTGGAGCCGTAGAAGTCGGGCAGGTTCTGGCGGATGTCGGCCTCGACCGTCGCCTCGTCGTAGCTCCCCTTCTTGAACCAGAAGAACCCTTCCGGCTTGGTGGACATGTGCTTGGCCACCTGCTTGTCCGTGAAGCGCTCGTTGCCGGCCACCAGGATCTCGCTGATGGCGATCTTCATCCCCTCGACGACCTGGAACATGACCTGCACCGAGCCGTCGGGCTGGGGAAACTCCGTCACGGTGGTCTGCGCCTGAAAGTAGCCCTTGTCGGCGTACACCGAGTCGATGGCGGCGCGGCTCCGCGCCACCGCGCTGCGGTCGAGCGGCCGGCCGACCACGAGGGTGACCCGGTCCCGGACCGCGTGCTCCGGCAGCTGGCGCACCCCCAGCAGGCTCCAGCCCGACAGGATGGGGCGCTCCTTCACCACCACGGCCAGGATCAGCAGCCCCTCGCTCTCCCGCTGCTCGATGCGGACGTCGTCGAACTGGCCGGTCTGGAAGAGGGCGGTGATGGCGCGCTGGATGTCGCGGTAGGTGACCGGCTGGTGCAGCACCAGCCCCGAGGTGCCAAGGATCTGCGACGCGGTCAGCCGGTGGTTGCCCTCGACGACGAGGCTGTCGACCGGCGGGGACGACAGGTCCTGCCCACGCAGGGGGTGGGCCGCCAGCACCACGAGGGCCAGCAGGGGGATGCAGCGACGAAGCATCAGGGAAGGGCGTCGACTCTCGGGGCCAGCCGCCCCCACCGTGAGGGCGGCCGGCCGCGCACGACTCAGGCCCGAGTGCCGGTCAGGGCGCGGAACGCCAGGGACTTGCCGTCGGCCGCGAGGTCGACCTCGATCTCGTCGCCCCGGCCGATGTCGCCGAGGAGGATCTTCTCGCTCAGCGGGTCCTCGACGAACTTCTGGATGGCGCGCTTCAGGGGCCGGGCGCCGTACTGCTGGTCGTACCCCTGCCCCGCCAGGAAGTCGAGCGCCGCCGTCGTCAGCCGGACCTCGTCGCCCAACCGCCGCGCCACCTCGCGCAGGAGGATGGAGACGATCTGCGAGATGTGCTCGCGGCTCAGCGGGTGGAAGACGATGACGTCGTCGAGCCGATTGAGGAACTCCGGGTTGAAGACCTTCGCCATCTCCTCCTTGACCTTGGCGGCCATGGTGTCGAACGACGCGGCGGCGTCCTGGGTGTGGAAGCCGAGGCTCTTGGACTGGGTGATGTCCCGCGCGCCGACGTTCGAGGTCATGATGACCACGGTGTTCTTGAAGTCGATGACCCGGCCGTAGTTGTCGGTCAGGTGCCCCTCGTCGAGCACCTGGAGCAGGATGTTGAAGACGTCGGGGTGCGCCTTCTCGATCTCGTCGAGGAGGACCACCGAGTACGGCTTCCGCCGCACCAGCTTGGTGAGGGTCCCGCTGTCCTCGTACCCGACGTAGCCCGGCGGCGCGCCGATCAGGCGGGACACCGAGAACTTTTCCATGTATTCCGACATGTCCACGCGGATGAGCGCGGAGGGGTCGGCGAAGAGGAACTTGGCCAGGGCCCGCGCCAGCTCGGTCTTGCCGACGCCGGTGGGCCCGGAGAAGATGAACGAGCCGATCGGGCGGTTGGGGTCCTTGAGCCCGGCGCGGGAGCGCCGGATGGCCCGGGACACTGCCCGGATCGCCTCGTCCTGCCCCACCACCGAGCCGTGGATTTCCTCCTCCATCCGCAGCAGCCGCGAGGCCTCCGCCTCCTGGATCCGCGTGACGGGGATCCCGGTCCACCGGGAGACGATGAAGGCGATGGCCTCCTCGTCGATGGTCGGGCGCCGGGTCTGCCGTTCCTTTTCCCATTCCTCCTGCCGGAGGCGGATCTGGTTCTGCAGGTCCCGCTCCCGGTCCCGGAGGGAGGCGGCGCGCTCGAAGTTCTGGTCGCGGACCGCCTCTTCCTTGTCCACGTTCACCTTGTCGAGGTCGCCCTTGAGGGCCGCCACCTCGGCCGGCGGGGCCTGCGAGGCCAGGCGCGCGCGCGCCCCCGCCTCGTCGATGACGTCGATGGCCTTGTCCGGGAGGAACCGGTCGGTGATGTAGCGCTCCGACAGCTCCGCGGCCGACCGCAGCGTGGCGTCGGGGATGCTCACGCGGTGGTGGTCCTCGTACTTCTTCCGGAGCCCCTTCAGGATCTCGAAGGTCTCGTCGGTGGAGGGCGGCTCGACGACGACCGTCTGGAACCGGCGCTCCAGCGCCCCGTCCTTCTCGATGTACTTCCGGTACTCGTTGAGCGTCGAGGCGCCGACGCACTGCAGCTCGCCGCGTGCCAGCGCCGGCTTCAGCATGTTGGAGGCGTCGATGGCGCCCTCCGCTGCGCCCGCGCCGACGAGGGTGTGCAGCTCGTCGATGAAGAGCACCACGTTCCGGTTCTGGGCGATCTCGTTCATGACCGCCTTCAGCCGCTCCTCGAACTGCCCGCGGTACTTGGTGCCGGCGATGACCGCCGCCATGTCGAGCGAGAGCACGCGATGGTCGCGGAGGACGTCGGGGCACTGGCCGCTCGCGATCAGCAGGGCGAGCCCCTCGACGATGGCGGTCTTGCCGACGCCCGGCTCGCCGATGAGCACCGGGTTGTTCTTCTTCCGCCGGGCCAGGATCTCCATGACCCGCTCGATTTCCGTGGCCCGCCCGATGGTGGGGTCGAGCTGGTTCTCGGCGGCGAGCTGCGTGAGGTCCCGGCAAAAGTGATCCAGCGCCGGGGTCTTGGACTTCTTCTCCGACTTGGCGGCGGGCTGCGGCTGGCCGGTCGGCGTGGCGGAGGAGGGCGGCGGGAGGTCGCTGCCGAGGAGGCGCAGCGTCTCGGCCCGGGACTGCTCCAGGCTGACCCCGGCGTCGGCCAGCACCTGGGCGGCGATGCCCTTTTCCTCGCGGAGCAGGCCCAGCAGCAGGTGCTCGGTCCCGACGTAGGAGTGGTTGAGCTCGCGCGCCTCGACCATGGCCAGCTCGAGGACCTTCTTGGCGCGAGAGGTGTACGGGAGGTCCGGGCCGGCGGCGGCCGCGGCCTTCCCGCGCTTGACGGTCTCCTCGATCTTCTGCTGGATGTCCTCGAGGTCCACGTTCAGGTTCTGCAGCACGCCGGCCGCCACGCCCTCGCCCTCGCGGATGAGGCCGAGGAGGATGTGCTCGGTGCCGACGTACTCGTGGTGCAGGCGGGCCGCCTCTTCGCGGGCCATCTGCAGGACCTTCCGGACGCGGTCAGTGAAGTTGTACCCGTTCATGATGTCACCCGGCTCGCCGTCCTTCGTCTTGCAGCAGCGCCCGCACGAACTCGGCGCGGCGGACGGCGAGCGACGGATCGTCGAGCGCCACGCCATGGGCCGAGGCCAGGTGCGCCGGCTGCGTGTGAACCAGCATCTTGTTGAGGGCGTACAGCCCGACGTCGGGAATGATCTGCACTCCCACGCCGAGCCGGACGCCGCTGAGGAGGTTCATCGTCTCCTCGTACGACAGCGCCCGGGCATACCGCAGGAGCCCGTAGGCGCGCCAGACCTTGTCTTCGATGACCGACCGCGCATCGCGGAGGAGGACCGCGCGCGCCTCGTCCTCGTAGGCCATCACCTCGCGGACCATCTTGCCGAGGTGGTCGAGCAGGTCCCGCTCCGACTTGCCGAGCGTCGTCTGGTTGGACAGCTGGAAAAAATTCCCGACGACCTCGCTGCCTTCGCCGTAGAGGCCCCGGACCGCGAGCCCCACCTGCGACAACCCCTGCAGCACCTTCGAGATTTCCTTGGTCAGCACCAGCCCGGGCAGGTGGATCAGGACGGAGGCGCGCAGGCCGGTTCCGACGTTCGTCGGACAGGCGGAAAGGTAACCAAACTCGGGGTGAAATGCGAAGGCAAGTCGTTGCCCCAGTTCATTGTCCAGCCTGTCGACCTCGGCGTAGGCCGCCTCCAGCGCGAACCCCGAAACGACCCCCTGCAGCCGGAGGTGATCCTCCTCGTTCACCATGGCCCCGACCCGGCCCTGGACCAGCAGGGTGGCCCCCGCCGGGACCGGGTCGCCCGCCAGGCCGGCGAGTTCCCGGCTCACCAGGTGCCGCTCGTGGAGCAGGAGGCGGTCCCGCAGCTCCAGCCGGTCGAGCCGGAACGCCGCCGCCCGGCCCAGCGCCGAGGTGCCCTCCACCGCCGTCCCCACCGCTTCGGCGATCGCCTCCCGGTCCGCGGGGGCGTTCCGCGTCGCGAACGCCCGGCCCGCCAGGTTTCGAGCCAGGCGGATCCGCGTGGACAGCACCAGCGGGCTCGCCGGGCCGGAGGCGTCGATCCAGCCGATGCCCCCATCCGCCAGCAGCGTGAGGTCGATCATTCCAGCCCCCGCAGCCGGTCCCGCAGCTCGGCGGCGCGCTCGAAGTTCTCGTCGGCCACCGCCATCGACAGCTGCTCCCGGAGCCGCTGCACGAGCGCCGCCTGATCGGGCGGCTCGGCGCCGGGCCGGACGTAGAACTCTCCCACGTGCCGGGTGGCGCCGTGGACCCGGCGCGTCAGGCCCCGGAGCGGGCCCTCGAAGGTGCTCCAGCAGGTGGCGCAACCGAGCCGTCCGGTACGCCGGAAGTCCTGCAGGGTGGCGCCGCAGCCGGGACACTCGGCGAGGGCGGCGCCGCTCGTGAGCGGCGACTCCCCGGCCAGGTCGGTGCCCATCGCGGCCAGGAAGGCGCCGAGGGGGGTCTTGGCCGTCTCCTCGCCGTCGGGCACCCCGCGTTCCGCCGCGCACCGCTCGCAGAGGTGCTGGATCCGCACCTCCCCGCCCTCCACCCGCTTGAGCTGGACGACCGCTTCCCGTTCCTCGCACTGCTGGCAGGTCATGCGAGCAGCTCCTCCTGGTGCGCGGGGACCAGCACCCCGCCCTCCATGGCCAGGAGCCGGTCGGCCCGCCCCGCGAAATGGCGGTTGTGCGTCGCCACGACCAGCGCCGTCTGGAAGTCCCGCGCGAGGCCGGCGAAGATGCCGTGCAGGTTCTCGCTGTGCGCATGATCGAGGTTGCCGGACGGCTCGTCGGCCAGCACCACGGCGGGGCCGTTCGCCAGGGCGCGTGCCACCGCGACCCGCTGCTGCTCGCCCCCCGACAGCTGGCTCGGGAGGTGGGACCGCCGTCCGCCCAGCCCGACCGCCTCGAGGAGCTCGTCGGCCCGCGCCCCGGCTTCGGCGTCCGACGCTCCCGCGATCAGCAGGGGCATCATCGCGTTTTCGCGCGCGGTGAACTCCCGGAGCAGGTGGTGGAACTGGAAGACGAAGCCGATCCGCGAGTTCCGCAGCGCCGCGAGCTCGGGGGCGGTCCGGTCGGCGTACGGTACCCCGTCGAGCAGCACCTCCCCTCCCGAGGGGGCGTCGAGCGCGCCGAGGAGGTGAAGCAGCGTGCTCTTCCCCGCCCCGCTGGCCCCGACGATCGCCACGAACTCACCCCGGGTGACGCTCAGGTCCACCCCCTCCAGCACGTCGATCGGCTCGCCGTCGCCGCCGAGATAGCGCTTGCGGAGCCCGCGGGCCTCGAGGACGATGCTCATTCGTGGCGGATCGCTTCCACCGGGGTGAGCCGGGTCGCGGCGCGCGAGGGATGCAGGGTGGCGATCACGGCCAGGAGCAGGCCGATGGCCACCACGACCAGCAGGTCGGTGACTTCCACGTGCACGGGCAGGCGGTCGATGAAGTAGATGGACGGGTCGATCCGGACCCATCCGCTGCGGTCCACGATGAACGCCACGGCGAGCCCTCCCGCCACGCCGATCGATACCCCGACCGCGCCGATGATGGCCCCCTGTGCGAGGAAGATCCTCCCGATGGCCCCCGCGGTGAGGCCCATCGCCTCCAGGATGCCGATTTCCTTCGTCTTGTCGGCCACGACCATCGTGAGGGTGCCCACGATGTTGACCGCCGCCACGAGCATGATGAAGCAGATGACGAGGCCCATGGCCAGCTTCTCGAGCTTCAGCGCGGCGAAGAGGGACCCGTTCTGCTGCTGCCAGTCCACGCTGCGGTAGGTGAACCCGAGGCGGTCCTGCAGTTCCTCCCCGATGCGCGGCGCCGCCCAGGGGTCGCGCACCCGCACCTGGATCCCGGTGATCGCGCCGTCGAGCCCGGCGAACCGCTGCGCCGTGGTCCGTTCCATCACGACGAACTGGTTGTCGTACTGGAACATCCCCGTCTCGAAGGTGCCCGCCACCTGGAATTTCCAGAACCGCGGCATCGCGTACCCCAGCGCCGGGTTGATCCGCGCCGCCGTGGGGGGCACCAGCTGGACGATGTCGCCCTGCAGCGCCCCGAGCCGCTCGGAGAGCCGGCGGCCGAGGAGGATCGCCCCGTCGACCGAGGTGTCGGTCACCTCGAACGCGAGGTTGCCCTGGGTAATGACCGACGGGAGGGAGGTGACCGGCAGCGAAGCGGCGGCGGTGTCGATGCCGAAGATGTTCACCGCCTCGGGGTAGCCCGAGGTGTTGAGGATCAGCGACTGGCTGATCACCTCCGGCGCGGCGGCGACCACGCCCGGCGCGGAGCGGACCAGGGCGAGCGCCTCGGTCCAGTCGTCCATCCGGAGGCTGTTGCCGAAGGTGAGGATGCGGAGATGCGGGTTGGCCACGAGGATCCGGTCGCGGAGGTCGTCGCGCAGGCCGTTCATGATCCCGAGCACCACGATCAAGGCCATCACGCCGACCGCCACGCCGCCGATCGAGATGGTCGTGCTGAGCGAGGCGCCCCGCCGACGGCGCCGGCTCCGCAGGTAGCGCCGGGCGATCCGCCGCTCGAGTCGGGTCGGGACCCGGAGCAGCTCCCGGAAGGGGGCCGCGGCCGGGGGGCGCGGCAGGCCGGCGGGCTCGGGAGGCGTCATTCCGGTCGCATGGCCGGGAAGAGGATCACGTCGCGGATCGAGGGCAGGCCGGTGAGGATCATCAGGAGCCGGTCCATGCCGATCCCGAGGCCGCCGGCCGGCGGCATCCCGTACTCGAGGGCCCGGATGTAGTCCGCGTCGTGCAGCTGGGCCTCGTCGTCTCCCGCGGCGCGCTGCCGGGCCTGGTCCTCGAAGCGGCGCCGCTGGTCGTCGGGATCATTCAGCTCGCTGAAGGCGTTGCCGACCTCCCGCCCCTGCACGAACAGCTCGAACCGCTCGGTCAGGCGCGGGTCGGCGCGATGGAGCTTGGCGAGCGGCGACAGCGCGAGGGGATAGTCCACCACGAAGGTGGGCTGCACCAGGTGGGGCTCGAGGAACGCCTTGAACATCTCGTCCTGGAGCTTGCCGCCGGCGAACGTCGCGGCCTCCTCGGCGGGTACGCCGGTCTTCTGCAGCCGCGCCCGCATCTCGGCGTCGGACGCCTCGCACACGTCGAGCCCGCTCCGGAGGCGGACCCCCTCGACGAAGGAGACCCGCGGCCAGGGCGGGGTGAAGTCGAGCACTTCCCCGCCCCGCTCCAGCCGGAGGGTGCCGCAGCAGTGCTCCACGACGCCGCTGACCATCGCCTCGGTCAGCTCCATCATGTCGCGATAGTCGGCGTAGGCCTGGTAGCACTCCAGCATCGTGAACTCGGGAAGGTGCGACCGGTCCATCCCCTCGTTCCGGAAATCATGGCCGATCTCGTACACCCGCTCCAGCCCCCCCACCAGGAGGCGCTTGAGGTAGAGCTCGTCCGCGATGCGCAGGTAGAGCGGCATGTCCAGCGCATTGTGGTGGGTCACGAACGGCCGCGCCGCCGCGCCGCCGTAGAGCGGCTGCAGGATCGGCGTCTCCACCTCGAGGAATCCCCGCTCGTCCAGGAAGCGGCGGAGCCACGAGACTGCCCGCGCCCGCAGGCGGAAGACTTCGCGGACCTCCGGGTGGACGGCAAGGTCGGCGTACCGCTGCCGGTAGCGGACCTCGGGATCCGCCAGCCCGCCGAACGTCAGCGTCTCGCCGGCCTCGTTCACCTGGGTCTTGCCCCGGGGGAGGGGGCGCAGCGACTTCGCGAGGAGCTCGACGGCGGCCACCCGCACCGTGACCTCGCCGGTCCGGGTCCGGAACATCCGGCCGCGCACCCCGACGTGGTCGTCGAGGTCGAGGAGCTGCACCAGCCCCCACGCGTCGCCCAGGGCGTCCTGCCGCATGTAGAGCTGCACCCGGCCGGAGACGTCCTCCAGGTGCGCAAAGGCGGTCTTGCCCTGCCGGCGGTACGACACCAGCCGGCCGGCCACCGCCACCTCGGCCCCTTCGTCGCCCATGGCGTCATCGTAGGCCGCGACGGCCGCGGCGGCGGTGGAGGTCCGCCGGAACGCGTACCCGTACGGCTCGATCCCGGCGGCCCGGAGTTCCTCGAGGGTGGCCCGGCGGGCCTCCTCCACGAAGGAGCGGCTGTCGTCCGTCACGCGGCACTCCCTCCGGCGCCCTTCAGGAACGCCTCGATGAACGGGTCGATGTCGCCGTCCATCACGCGCTGGACGTCGGTCACCTTCAACTCCGTGCGGTGGTCATTCACCATGGTGTAGGGCTGGAAGACGTACGACCGGATCTGGTTGCCCCAGGAGTTGTCGGTCTTGGTGGCCTCCACCAGGGCGCGCGCGGCCTCCTGCTCCTCCAGCTTCCGCTGGTACAGCGCGGCGCGGAGCATCTTCATGGCGGTGGCCTTGTTCTTCCCCTGGCTCCGCTCCTGCTGGCACGAGACGACGATGCCGGTGGGCTCGTGCGTGAGCCGCACCGCTGACGACGTCTTGTTGACGTGCTGCCCGCCGGCGCCGGAGGCGCGGAAGACGTCCATCCGGATGTCCTCCTCGCGCAGGTCCACCTCGATGGTGTCGTCGATATCCGGGTACACGAAGACCGAGGCGAACGAGGTGTGCCGGCGCGCCTGGGAGTCGTACGGGGAGATCCGGACCAGGCGATGGACCCCCTTTTCCGCCCGCAGGTATCCGTACGCGAACTCGCCGCGGATCTCGAGGGTGGCCGACTTGATGCCGGCCTCCTCCGCCTCCACGAGGTCGAGCACCCGGACCTCGTATCCGCCGCGCTCTGCCCAGCGGACGTACATCCGCATCAGCATCTCGGCCCAGTCCTGGGACTCGGTGCCCCCGGCGCCGGGGTGGATCGTCACGATCGCGTCGCGCGCGTCGTCCGGGCCCTGCAGCATCCCGCGCACCTCGAGGGCGGCGACCGCCGCCCCCAGCCGCTCCGCCTCGGCCGCGAGCTCGGCGGCCATCGCCGCGTCGGGCTCGACCTCCAGCAGTTCCGCCATCCCCGTGGCATCGGCCAGCCGGGCGGTGATGTCCGCAAAGGGGACGACCCACGATTTCAGCTGCTTGATTTCCTGCACCACCGTGCGCGCCCGCTCCTGGTTGGACCAGAACGCCGGGTCCATCTGCGCGCTCTCGAGCTCCGCCAGCCGGGACTGCCGACGGGCGAGGTCAAAGAAAACTCCGCAGTTCGTCCACCTGCGCGCGCAGCGCGTCCAGTCGTTCGGTCACCTCGGTCATGTCCATCCTCGTGCAAACGGTCGGTCCAGAAATGCGAAAGCGTGAAACGGGAACCGGTGCGCGCCCACGCCGCCGTTCCGCGTTTCACGCCGGGCGTCTGGCGTCAGAAAATCTTGCTGCCGTCTCCCAGGATCTCGTTCAGCGCGTCGTTGAAGTGCGAGGTCGACTCCGCCAGCTCGCGCCCGACCTGGCCGGCATACTCCTCCCAGCTCTTCTTGATCTCCTCGTCGAAGATCTGCTTCAGGGTGCCGTGCCGGAGGCCCTCGACCCGCTTCTCGGGGTGGTAGACCACGATGTCCGACACCAGCGCCCGCGCCAGCCGCCGTGCCTTCTGCCCCGGATCCTTGGAGAGGAAGGGATTGACCGAGGGCCGCGGCGCCGCCGCCCGGGGCGCGGAGGGGGTGGCGATGCTGACCGGACGGGAGGAGAACGGCGGGCGGACGTGGGGCCCCGAAGGCGCCGCCGGCGCGGGCCCGGGCCCCGCGGCCGGCCGCTGCGGCGCCGGGGGCGGCACGACGAACGGAGGCGCGGTGACGCGGTCCGCCGCCGGTGCCGCCGCGGCGGGTGGCGCCGGCGGACGCGACGGAGCGCTCGGGGCCGCCGGTCGTGCCGGCGGGATCGTCGCGGCGGGCGCGGGCGGCGTGGCGGCGGCGGTCGCCCCCGATTCCACCCGGAACACCGTCCGGCAGACCGAGCAGCGCGCACGGACCCCGCCGGCGGGAACCTTGGCGGGGTCGACCCGGAAGACGGTGGAACAGCTTGGGCAGGTCACGTTCATGATGGTGTCCTCAACGCGGATCCCGGCCTCCGCCGGGCGCCGGCGATTCGCCTTCGGGCGCGTGCCGGCGGTCCACGACAAAGACCGAACCGGGAAGCGTCTTCGCGTAGCTCTTCATTTCGGTGGCCAGCTCGCTCACCTGGGCCGGATGGGCAAACCGGCGGTTCCGGTTCGTCACGATGCCGATGGACAGCGTCATCAGGGGCACCCGGTGCAGCTGCCCGCGCCGGTCCTTCCCGAAAAAGTACCCCGCCCGGCGGTCCTGGTCGTTGTACTGCAGCGGGATCAGGGTGTCGAACACCGAGAGAATCTCGCCGCACACCTCGCCGATGTGGGCCGAGGGAATGACGAAGATGAAGTCGTCCCCGCCGATGTGCCCGACAAATCCCGCCGGACCGGTCAGCCCCCGCACCACGTCATGCAGGATGCGCGAGAGCAGGAAGATGACCCGGTCGCCGTCGTAGTAGCTGTACCGGTCGTTGTACTCCTTGAAATGGTCGAGGTCCGCGTAGCAGACCGCGAACTCGTCCCCCGATTCCAGCTGGAGCCGGATGGCGCGCTCGATTTCGGTCGTGCCGGGGAGCCGGGTCGACGGGTGCACCGAGACGTCGCGCTCGGTCCGCACCAGCATCGCGTCGAGCCGGGCCCGCTGCTCGGCCGGCGCGAAGAAGCCGGTGATCACCTCGTCGGCCCCCGCGGCGAACCACTCGCCCACCCGCTCGGGTGCGTGCGTGCCGGAAAGCACCACGGCCGGGACGATGGCGGTGAAGGCGTCGGCCTTGAGCCGTCGCACCATCCCGAGCCCCAGGTTGCCCGCCTCGTCCCCATCGAGGAAGATCAGGCACGAGGCGCCCCGCAGCACGATGGACTCGAGCTCGGCGCCCGCGCGGAACTCAAGCACCGGAAAGCCGCGCGCTTCGGCCCATCGCCGAAGGACTCCCGGCACTGGGCGCGCGTCCGGCGAATGGAAGAGAATCGTCGGGCGATTACGCACCCAAGGCACCCCGTAAGAGTTTATCCGAAACTAACTTAGGAGCGTGTCTCGGCGAAGTCAAATGAAGTACGCCGCAATGGCCACCAGCCCGTACAGGGCCAGCAGTTGCACCCCCTCGAACCAGTGGGATTCCCCGTCCAGGGTCACCAGGGCGCTCACCCCCGCCGCCAGCGCGAGCGAGAGCACCTCGAAGGGGCTGAAGACCAGGTCCATCTGGACCCCGAGGAGCACGCCCACCCCGACCAGCAGCGGGGCGACGAACAGCGCCACCTGCGTGCTCGAGCCCAGCGCGATCTGGAGGGCGAGGTCCACCTTGCCCTTCCGCGCCACCGACACCGCCGAGGCATGCTCGGCGGCGTTGCCGATCACCGGGATGACGATCAGGCCGAGGAACGCCTCGGAGAGGAGTCCGCCTTCGGTCATCGGACCGATCGCATGGACCAGGATTTCCGAGATGACCGCGATGCCCACCGTGGAGACCGTCAGCACCGCCAGCGCGCGGAAGACGCCCCAGACCGGGTGGATGGTCGGGTGGGGATCGCCACCCAGGAGCCGACGGTGCGTGATCAGCGAGAAAAGAAGCGAGAGGAGGTACACCGCCCCGAGCACGATGGCGACCGCCTCGGAGAGGTGCAGCTCCACCAGCTCCGCGGCGTTCGGGTGGGTCGAGTGGAAGAGCGCCGGGAAGACCAGCGCAGCCACCGCGAGCAGGAGCATCGATCCCGCCATGGCCGTGGCGGTCCGGTTGAACGCGAAGAGCTTCCGGTTGATTCCCGCCGCCATCAGTGCCAGGCCGAGGATGAGGAGCAGGTTGCCGAGGATGCTGCCGATGATGGAGGCCTTCACGAGTTCCACCATGCCGGCCCGGAGCGCGATGATCGCGATGATCAGTTCGGCGGCATTGCCGAAGGTGGCGTTGAGGAATCCCCCCACCGCCGGTCCCGCCCGCTCGGCCAGGTGCTCGGTGGCCTCCCCGAGGTACTGGGAGAGCGGCAGGATGGCCAGACACGCCACGACAAAGAGGACGACCGGCTCGCTCTCCTGCCGGGCCAGCCAGAGGGCCGCCGGCACCGCGGCCAGGAGGAGGTGGCGGAGCCGGATCCGGAACGGGTCGCCGACCACCGGGGCCACGCGGCGCGGAGCCGGCGGCTCGGCGCTCTTCGGCGGGGCGGAGGGCTCGCGGAGAGCGGACGGCACGGCTTCGGCGCCGCGGCCGTCGCGCCGCGCCTCGCGGCGATCGCCCCGTGCCGGTTCGACGGGCGGGGCACCCCGCTTCTCGCGGCCCCGCCCCCGTTCTGGCCGGTCCTGGCGATCGGCCTTCGGGGGCGGCGGCGGTGACTCCTGTTTCCGCGGCGGCTCCGCCTCGCGCGGCTTCGGGCGCTCGCGACGCGGCTGGGCGTCCGGCGGCTCGACAGCCGGGGCGGCCATCGCTTCGGCGGGGGCCGGGGGGCGCTCGGCCCGGTCGCCCTTCTTCCGGCCGCTGGCTTCGCGGAGGATCGCCGCGGCGATGCCCTTCGTCTCGCCCTGGAGCGCCGCGAGGAGGTGATCCGGCGTGATGGCGGTCCGGCCCTGCCGTCCGGCCTCGGCCGCAGCCTCGTCCATGATGCGCCTGGCCCGGCTGGAGAGCGCCAGTCCCTCCTCGGGGGGCGCACCGCGCTTGCCGGCGCCCATCAGGCGCTTGGCCGCATTGTCGGCGTCCTTGGGGAGGAGCGCCGCCGAGTCGGCGGAGAGGGCCTCCCGTTCGCGGAGCAGCGCCAGGAGCAGGTGTTCGGTGCCGATCTGGGCGTGACCCAGGCGCTCGGCTTCCTCGCGGGCGGTGGCCAGGATCCGGCCGGCGCCCTCGGTGGATGCAGGTTCAGTCATGCGTCCCGGGGGGAGGTCAGAGGGGCTTCGCCTCGTCGATGAGCATCACGGGAATCCCGTCGTCCACGGCGTAGACCAGTGCGCAGGCGTGGCAGACCAGCGATTCGGCCGGTGCGGTCCGGTATTCGAGGTCGCCCTTGCACTTGGGGCAGACGAGGATGTCGAGCAGTTCCGGGGCGAGGGTCATGGGCGTCCGGGGTCGGGGCAACCGGGTGACAGGGTGACTCGTTCAGGGGCCGGGCGATTCCTCGGGGAACCCGAGGCGCGCCAGCGCGGAGGCGTTCCGCCGCCAGTTGGGGAGCACTTTGACCCAGCAATCGAGGTAGACCGGGGCGCCCAGGAGCGCCTCGAGCCGCGCGCGCGCGTGCGACCCGATGGCCTTGATGGTGCGCCCCCCCTGCCCGATGATCATCCCCTTCTGGCTCTCGCGCTCCACCAGCAGCGTCACTCGAATGTACACCGGCGAGGAGTGCTCGCGAAACTCCTCCACCTCGGCGGTGAAGGCGTAGGGCAGCTCGTCCTCGAGGAGCTCGAACGCCGCCTCCCGCAGGTATTCCACCACGAAGAAGCGCAGCGGCTGGGTGCCGATGTCGTCCGCGGCGAACTCGAACTCGCCCTCCGGCAGGAGCGCCTCGAGCCGGGCGAGCAGCTCCGGCACCCCCTCGCCGGTCTCGGAGGAGACGAAGCGGGCATCGGGCCCGAAGGGCGCGCGGTCGGGGGCTGGGACCAGGTCGGCCTTGGTGTAGACCGTCAGGACGGGGGCCGCGGGCGGGGCCTCGAGGCCGGCGAGGGTGGCGAAGGGCGGCGCGAGGCCGCCGACCGCGGGATGGAGGTAGACGATGGCGTGGGAGCGCGCCAGCTGCTCGAGGGCGGCCCTCCGCATCCGGGCCTGCATCATGTATCGGGGCTCGAGGAGCCCCGGGAGGTCGTGGAAGACGAACTGGGCGTCGGGGGTCGTGCGGAGCCCGACCACCGGGAGGCGGGTGGCCTGGGGCTTGGGGCTCACGATGGCCAGGTGCTCGCCGACGAGGGCGTTGAGGAGCGAGGATTTCCCGACGTTCGGGACGCCGGCGAGGGCGACGTGGCCGGTTTTCGGCATGCGGGAAAGGTAGCGCCTTTCGGAAACGCACAACGCCCGGACTCGACCGAGCCCGGGCGCTGTGAAGGGGATGGCTGGCGACGGTCTACTCTCCCAGGCCCTCTCGAGCCAAGTACCATCGACGCTACAGGGCTTAAC
>DASUFQ010000153.1:0-9186 GCA_036274515.1 Gemmatimonadales bacterium
GCCCGGGCCGCCGTCCTGGGCGCCCGGGGCAATTCCGGGATGATGCTGGCCCACTTCCTCATGGGCGTGGCCGAATCCCTCGGCAACAAGGCCACTGCCACGCCTGCGGAGCTGGCCGCCGCCCTCTCGGCCGGCGCCGCCCGCCTTGAAGGCGCCCTCGACGACCCCCGGGAGGGCACCATCCTCACGGTGGCGCGCGAAGCCGCCGCGGCCGCCGGGCGCGCGGCCGCGCGCTCGCCCGACATCGCCACCTTCATGCGCGAAATGCACGCCGAGGGGACCAAGGCCCTGGCCCGAACCCCGGACCTGATGGCGGTCCTGAAGGAAGCCGGGGTCGTGGACGCGGGCGGGATGGGCTTCATGCGGATGATCGAGGGGGTCGTGCGGTTCATCGACGGCGACCCGATCCTGGCCGCCGATCCCGCCTACACCGGGGAGTACGCCATTCCCGCGGCGGAGATGGAGGTCAGTGCCGACCAGGACTACCAGTATTGCACCGAGGTCGTGGTGCGCGGGCCGCAGCTGCCGCCGGCCAACGAGGCCCGGGCCGCGCTCCGGCCCTTCGGGGGCTCGCTGGTCGTCGCCGTGATGGGCGACATCCTCCACGCCCATGTGCATACGAACACCCCGGACACCGTCTTTACCTATGTCTCCCGCTGGGGGACGCTGGAGAAGTCGAAGGCCGAGGACATGCGGGCGCAGCATCGCGGGCTGCAGCACGGCGTCCAGAAGCAGGTCGGCATCATCGCCGACAGCGCCTCCGACCTGCCCGACGCGGTGCTCGATCGGTACGGCATCTCGCTGGTCCCCCTGCAGGTCATCTTCGGCGACGAGGTCTTCCTCGACCGGGTCCAGCTGAAGCCGGAAGAGTTTTACCGGCGGATGCGGACGGCGCCGCGACTGCCGTCGACCTCGCAGCCCACGGTCGCTGATTTCGTCCGGGTCTTCCGGGAGGCGCGGCACGAGGCGGAGGAAGTGGTCGCGGTGCTGGTCTCTTCGGGGCTCTCCGGCACCTTCCAGTCGGGGGCGGCGGCGGTCAAGGCGGGCGGATTGACCAATGTGCGCCTCGTGGACAGCAAGTCGGCCTCGCTGGGGGCGGGGATGCTCGCGCTGCGCGGCGCGGAACTGGCCGAGCAGGGATGGCCGGCGGCGGCCATCGCGACGGAGCTGGAGCGGGTCCGGGACCAGTCCGGGGTGTTCCTGACCGTGGACACCTTCGACAACCTGCTGCGGAGCGGCCGGGTCAGCCGGGGACGCGCCTGGCTCGGCGGCCTCCTCGACGTGAAGCCGATTCTCTCGCTCGACGGCGCCGGCCGGGTGATGCCGGTGGCCCGGGCGCGGGGCCGAGAGCAGCTGGTGGCGCGGGTGCTCTCGCTGCTCGAGGAACGGCTGCAGCCGCGGCCGCAGCGGCTCCGCTTCGGCGTGGTGCACGCCGAGGCGACGGAAGTGGCCCACCGCGTGCGTGACGCGCTGGTGGCCGCGTACCGCCCGCGGGAGTGCCTCGTGTCGCTGGCAACGGGGGTCCTGGGTACCCATGTTGGGGAGGGGGCGTGGGCAGTGTTCTACCAGGTGGAGGATGGGGCGCCGCCGGCGCCACCCAATCCCCGGAGCCCGGGTTGACCCGGCCCGCCCTGCCCCCGTCGCTGCGCGCCGCCGTCGAGGCCGCCGACAACCTCAAGGCCCGCGACCTGACGGTGCTCGACCTGCGCGGGCTGCACGATGCCGCCGACTATTTCGTGGTCGGGTCGGGCACCTCCGACGCCCACGTCCGGGGCATCGCGCACGCGGTGCTCGATGCCCTGGCCCGGCAGGGCCAGCACCCGCACCACGTGGAGGGCCTGCCGTCCGGTCGGTGGGTGCTGATCGACTTCGTGGAGTTCGTGGTTCACCTGTTCCACCCCGAGGCCCGCGCCTTCTACCAGCTGGAGCGCCTCTGGGACGACGCGCCGGCCCTGACGCCGCACCCCTGACGGATTCGGACACCCATGACCCTGCGGTCCCTGGTCCTCCTGCTCCTCCTCTCGGCCGTTCCCGCGGTCGCGTCGGCGCAGTATTTCGGCCAGAACCGGGTCATGTACACCAAGTTCGACTTCGAGATCATCCACACCGAACATTTCGACGTCTACTTCTACCCGGTCGAGCGGGCCGCCTCGATGGACGGGGCCCGGATGGCCGAGCGCTCCTACGGCCGGCTCTCCACCCTGCTCAACCACCGGTTCATCGAGCGCAAGCCGATCATCCTCTACGCCTCCCCGTCCGAGTTCCAGCAGACGAATGCGCTGGGCGGCGAGATCGGCGAGGCGACCGGCGGCGTGACCGACTTCATGAAGCACCGCGCCATCATGCCGTTCACCGGTGCGTACAAGGACTTCGACCACGTGCTGATGCACGAGATGGTGCACCAGTTCCAGTACGACACCTGGTCACGGGGCAAGGCGGGCGCCGGCGTCGCCACGATCATCCAGGTGAACCCGCCGCTCTGGTTTGCGGAGGGGATGGCGGAATACCTCTCCCTCGGCGAGATCACCCCCGAAACGGCCATGTGGCTGCGGGACGCAGTGCTCCAGGGGAAGCTGCCCACGATCCAGCAGCTCACCTACGACCCGTACATCTTCCCCTACCGCTACGGCCACGCCCTCTGGGCCTACATCGGCGAGCGCTGGGGCGACGAGGCCGTCGGCGCCATCCTGTCGGCCACGCTGGGCGGCGGCGGGGTCGAGGGAGCCTTCCAGCGGGTGCTGGGCGTCACCCTCGAGCAGTTGTCCAACCAGTGGCGGGACTGGGTCCAGCAGACCTACCTCCCCGACGTGGCCTCGAAGCAGCTCGCCTCGGCGGTCGGCAAGCCGGTGCTCACCAAGGCCAACTCCGGCGGCACGCTGCACATCGCGCCGGCGCTCTCGCCGAACGGGAAGCTGATCGCCTACCTCAGCGAGCGGAACTTCTTCTTCATCGACTTCTACCTGGCGAACGGGGAGACCGGCGAGGTCATCAAGAAGCTGGCGAAGTCGGTGTTCGACGCGAACTACGAGACCTTCCGCTACGCGAGCTCGAGCGCATCCTGGTCCGAGGACAGCAAGTACCTCGTCTTTGCCGCCCGCGCGCAGGGGGGCGACGACATCGTCATTTTCGACCCGATCAAGCGGAAGGCGGTGCGGCGGATCCGCATCGAGCTCAGCGGCGTGGTCTCGCCGGTGTTCAGCCCCGACGGGAAGCAGATCGCGTTCAGCGGCATGGAGGGCGGCCTCTCGGACCTCTACCTGATCAACGCCGACGGCACCGGCTTCCGGCAGCTGACCCATGACAAGTACGCCCAGCTCATGCCGGCCTGGTCCCCGGACGGCCGCACGCTCGCGTATGTGACCGACGAGGGGCCGGGCACCAACTTCACCGTCCTCAGTTCCGGCAACCTCCGCCTCGCCCTCTACGACCTCGACCTCGGGCGCCGCGAGCTCCTGCCGCACATGGAGTCCGGACGGAACATCAGTCCCCAGTGGGCGCCGGACGGCAAGTCGCTGGCCTTCGTCTCGGACCGGACCGGCATCTCGAACGTGTACCTGTACGAGCTGGGCGGGGACATCTACCAGCTCACCAATTTCTTTACCGGGGCCCAGTCCGCGACGCCCCTCTCCCCGGCCCTCAGCTGGGCGCGGGACGTGGACCGCCTGGCGTTCGTCTACTTCGAGAAGCAGAACAACGACGTCTACACCATCCAGAACCCGCGCGCGCTGAAGCGGGAGCCGTGGCGGCCGGCGGCGCCGGAGTCGGACCCCATCGCCGAGCGGATCGACGCCGCCCTCGGCGCGCCCCCGCCGCCCGACTCGATCATCGCGCGCCAGGACTCCGCCACCGCCCGCGCCGATTCGGCGGCCCTCGCGGCCCGGCCCGCGCCGCCCGACACGGCGACGCCGGCCGCAAACCCGCCCGGCGTGCCCCAGGCCAAGGAGGGAGGCTCGATCTACCGCACGCCGACCGGGTTCCGCGCGGCGGCCCAGGCGCCGGTCCAGACCGACACCGCCGGCCGCCGCGTCGAGGCGGTGACCGTCGTGGCCCTCCTCGATTCGGCCACCCTCTTCCTGCCGGACACGAACAGCTTCACGGTCGGACCGTACAAGCGGAAGTTCACGCCGGAGAGCGCCGCGCGCCCCTCGGTCGGCTACACCCGGGACAATTTCGGGAACGGCATCTACGGCGGCGGGGCGATCCAGTTCGGCGACATTCTCGGCGACGAGCAGCTGATCTTCGCCGGCTACATCAACGGCTCGCTCAACCAGGGCGACTTCCTCGCCGCCTACGCCAACCTGAGCGGTCGCCTCAACTGGGCCGTCGGGTTCCAGCAGACCCCGACGTACTACGTGCTCCAGCCGTTCGTCATCCGCGACAGCCCGGGGCCGGGGCTGAGCCAGTACGTGACGAGCACGCGCCTCATCACCTCGCGGACCATCTTCGGGCGCGGCTTCTACAATTTCAACCGGTTCCATCGCCTCGAACTGGGCATGGCGCTCGGGCAGATCGACGACGGCATCCAGAGCTTCGTCGAGACTTTCGTCAGCGCCACCGGCGAGCCGACCGGCGACCTGTTCAAGGAAACCTTCTACCAGGACGGCTCGCGCATCGCGGTGCCGTCCGTCGCGCTCGTCCACGACGCCACCTTCATGGGCTGGATCGGGCCGCTGTTCGGGACCCGGTACCGGCTCGAGGTGGCCCAGACCATCGGGGGGTGGAACGTCACCACCCTCCTCGCCGACTATCGCAAGTACATCCCGCTCAAGGGCCCGATCATCCTCGCAGGGCGCCTGCTCTACACCGGCCGCCGCGGCCCGGACGCCGACCGCTCCCGGTTCTTCCTCGGAAGCACCGACCTTGTCCGTGGGCATACCTCCGGCTCCTACTACCGGAACGAATGCGCCACCACCAGCGGGGAGGTCAATTCAGTCACCGGGTGCACCGCGCTCGACCAGATGGTCGGCACCGAGCTCGCCGTGGGCAACCTCGAGCTCCGGTTCCCGATCCTGAACTCCTTCGTGGGCATCGGCCCGCCGGGCCTTCCGTACATCGACGGCGTGGCCTGGATCGACTACGGCGTGGCGTGGAACAGCTTCAATACGGTGGCCTTCAAGACCAACCCCAACGCCTCCCTGGCGGCGCAGGCGCTCACCCGGACGCCCGTCACGGCCATCGGGTTCGGGGCCCGCATGAACCTGTTCGGGTACATGATCCTCCGATTCGACTTCTCGTACCCGCAGGGGCGCGGGATCCCGCCCTACTGGACCATCAGCCTCGGTCCCCCGTTCTGATCGCCGCCTGAGCCCGCCGGTTCCCGGTCTGGCCCCCGCCCCCGCAAACGTCTATTTTTCGGGGTGCCGTTCCCACATCTGAAAGGCCTGACCGCGCTCGCGGTCGGCCTCATGGCCTGCCAGGGTGGACCCGTCCCCGGAGCCGGGGCGCTCCCCCCGGCCTCACAGGCCGTTCCCCGGACCACCCTCCTCCGCCTGCCCCGTGGCGGCGGGACGCCGAAGCTCTACGACGGGGCCGCCCTGACGGACATCGGCTGGCGCATCCGCGGGCGCACGCCGCCGGTCCAGCTCGCGGTCGGGTTCGACCAGGATCAGGGACTGGCGTACGCGGTGGACTCCGCCGGCGGGCTGCAGGCCCTCGACGTGACCACCGGCGCCACACGGGTGCTGACCCAGCAGGTGCGCGGGGTGGTCCTCGGACCGGAGGGCACGCTCTGGGTCGTCGACGACAAGGACGGCATCGTCCGCATCCGGCGGCGCACCGCGGTCCGGCTCGAGGCCACCCTGCCGAGGCGCCCGACGGCGCTCTACGGAACGGGAGATCGCCAGCTGCTCGCGGTGGAAGCCGGCGACACCGCGCGAGCGGTGCTGGTCACCGGCGCGCCGCCCGACATCACGACGGACCTCCCCTCCAGCTCCACGGCGGCCTCCCCCTGGGGCGACCTCCTGGCGGCCACCGCTCCCACCGGCGTCTACCTCTGGGCTCCGAAAGCCAGCACGCCGCTGCAGCGGGTCCGGGTGAGCGGTACGCCCACCTCCGTCCGCTTTTCGGCCTCCGGGCACCGGATCTATGTCGGGCGCGAGGCCAGGAACCTGGCGGTCATCGACCGCTATGCGGGAGAGCGGGTCGATGACATCGAGATGCCCGGGTCGGCCGCCGCGCTCCGCGTGGCACCGTATGGGGGGTGGCTCCTGGCCCGGCCCGCCGATGGGGACAGCCTCTGGGTGATCAATCTCGGCACCGGCAAGTATGCCGGTGTCGCGGCCGGCCCCTGGGGGGCGGACCTGCCGACGGTCTTCGGCGACGCCACCCTCCTCACCCGCGAGGGGAAGGATGTCGTCGCGCGGGACCTCGCCCGGGAAGGCTTCCCGGAAACCGGACGCCTCAAGGGCGCCGCCGCCGACCTCTTCCTCCCGATGGCCTGGGTTCCTCCGGGCAGCCAGCCGGAGGTCGTCACGGCCCAGGCCGATGCCGGGCAGCCGGCCCCCGCGCCGGACGACCGCGACCTCGGGCCCGGTCCGCCGGAACCGCAGATCGCGCTGGTCTATCTTCAGGTCAGCCGGTCGCAGAACCCCGCTTGGGCGCAGGCGCTCGCCACCGAGATGCGCGACGACGGCTTCCCGGCCCAGGTCCTCACGCCGAAGCCGGGCGAAGAGGCGTATCGCGTCGTCGTCGGGCCGTATCCATCCCGGGAAGCGGCGGAGTCGGCCGGCCGGCTGCTCGGGCGCCCCTCCTTCATCTATCAGCCGTAGCGTCCCCCAGGAACCGCCGTCATGAAGCTCTCCAAGCTCGAACTGTCCGGCTTCAAGTCGTTCGCCGACACCGTCACGCTCACCTTCGAGTCGGGGGTGACGGCCATCGTGGGCCCGAACGGCTGCGGCAAGTCGAACGTCAGCGACGCCGTCCGCTGGGTGCTCGGCGAGCAGTCCGCCCGCCTCCTGCGCGGCGGCAAGATGGAGGACGTCATCTTCCAGGGGGCGGCCGGGCGCCGGCCGGTGAACGTCACCGAGGTCTCCCTCTTCCTCGACAACGCCGACGGGACCCTCCCGATTGCGTACCAGGAAGTCCAGATCACCCGGCGGCTCTCCCGCTCGGGGCACAGCGAGTACCTCCTGAACCGGTCGCCCGTGCGCCTGCGCGACATCCAGGACCTGCTGCGCGGCACCGGGCTGGGCGGGGACGCCGGCGTCGTCATCGAAGCGAAGATGATCGACCTCCTCCTCTCGGACCGCGCCGACGAGCGCCGCTCGCTCTTCGAGGAGGCGGCGGGGATCGGCCTGTACCGCGACCGGAAGCACAGCACCGAACGCCGCCTGGAAGAAACGGCGCTCGACCTCCAGCGGGTGGAGGACCTGGTGGCGGAGGTCCAGTCCCAGATCCGGAGCCTGGCCCGGCAGCGGGGCCGCGCCGAGCGGCACGTGAAGCTGATGGAGGAAAAGTTCGCGGTGCAGCTCACCCTCGCGCAGAAGCAATTGGAGCGGCTGAGCGGCGAGGTGCGCGACAAGGAGGCGCGGTACGCCACCCTGGCCGGCGCGCTGCCCGAGAGCCGGTCGGCGGTGATCAGCCTCGAGGCCGAACGCGAGGAAGCGGGCCGGCGCCGGGCCGCCGCCGAAGCGGCGCGGACCGACATCGCCCGGCGTCTCGGCGAGGTGCGCGTCGTGCTGGGCCGCCTGGACGGCGACCTCAACCTCGCCGCGGAACGCCTGGCCCATGCCGGCCAGCGGCGGGTGCGCGCGCTCGAGGAGCGAGGCCTCATGGAACAGCGCGCCCAGCAGGCGCAGCGGGAACGCGAGGTGGCCCTCCAGGAGCGCGACGCCGCCCAGGGCGACTTCGACCGGATCCAGGGGGAGCTCCAGGGGCGCGCCAGCGTGGAGGACGCCGTCCGGCTCCGCCTCGCCGAGGCCCGCGCCGAGGTGCGCCAGCTGGAGGAAACCCTCCAGCGGCAGGCGGAGACCCTGCGCTCGCTCGAAGGGGAGCGCGCCGCGCTCGAGACCGATCTGGCCGCCCTGCGCGACCGCGCGGTCCAGGCCGCGGCGCTCCGCGACGGCCTCCGCACCGAGCTCGAGTCTGCCACGACCCGGCACGACACGCTGCGTTCCGAGGCGGCGCGGCTGCTGGACGCCCATCGCGCGGCGGCGGCGGCGGCCGAACGGGCGCGCCACCTGCTGGCCGAGACCCGCGAGCACGAGGCGCTGGCGCGCGCCGACCGGCGCCGGGCCGAAGAGACGGTGGCGCAGCTCTCCGCGCGGCACGAGGCGCTGGCGGAGCTGGAGCGCGATCGCGTCGGGCTGGCCCCGGGCGCCGCCGCCCTCCTCGCCGAGCGCGATCGCTTTGGCGGCGGCGTCCTCGGCCCGCTGAGCGACTTCCTGCGGACCGGCGCGGACGACGCCGAGCTGGCCGAGAAGCTGCTCGGCGAATGGGTCCACGCGGTGCTCGTGCGGGACGACGACACCGTTCGCGAGGTGCAGCGGTGGCACGCCGGTTCCGAAGCCGGCGCGATCGTCCTCCTGTCCGCCGCGCGAGGGCCCGCGGGCGCTGGCGGGGGGCACCCGCTCGAGGCGACACTGCGGGTCGAGGACCCTGCCGCCGCCCGGTGGGTGCGCGCCCTGCTCGGCGGCTCCGAGGTGCTCGACACCACGGGCCGGGCGCTCCGTCGCGGCAACGGCGCCGTGCTGCTGTCCGCCGCGGGGGTGCCGTCGGGCCCCCTGCGTCGCCGGGCGGAGCTCGAGGGCCTTGGCAACGACCTGCTGGCCGCGCAGCTCACGCTCGCTGCCGCCGAGTCCGCGGTGTCGGCCGCCGTCGGCCAGCTGGCAGACCTCGAGCGCGGGCTGGCCACGGCCACCGAGGCGGCCGAGCGCGCGCGCGACGCCGAGCGGATCGGCGGGTCGGCCCGGGATGACGCCGAGCGGGCCGTCGCCACCCGGGCCAGGGAATTGACCGAGGCCGAGGCGCAGGTGCGGCGCGTGACCGAACGGCTCACCGCCTCCGAGGCGCGGCTCGGGCAGGTCGACGCCGCGCTCACCGAAGGTGAGCTCGCCAAGGTGCGCCTGGACGAGGGCCTGGGCGCCGGGCGCGAGCGCCTGGCCGGGCTGGAAGCGGAACAGGAGTCCGCGCGCGAGGCGCGGGTCCACTGGCAGGTGCAGCTGGCGCACGTCGAGGCCCGCCTCCACG
>DASUFQ010000154.1:0-4810 GCA_036274515.1 Gemmatimonadales bacterium
GTCCTCCGGGCGATGAACCCCTGGTACGCCGTCGAGTTCTTCGTCCACGACCGGCTGGAGGGGTTCCTCATCCTCGGCGCGGTGGTACTGGTCATCACCGGCGGCGAGGCGCTCTACGCCGACATGGGGCACTTCGGGAAGCGGCCGATCCGCCGCGCCTGGTTCCTGGTCGCGTTGCCGGCGCTGCTGCTCAACTACTTCGGGCAGGCCGCGCTGCTGATCGAGACCCCCGGTGTGAGCAACCCCTTCTTCGCCCTTGCGCCGACCTGGTTGCTGTACCCGCTGATCGGGGTGGCGACGCTTGCCGCCATCGTGGCCTCGCAGGCGCTGATTTCCGGGGCGTTCTCGCTGACCCGCCAGGCGGTGCAGCTGGGGTACAGCCCCCGGGTCACCATCGTGCACACGTCGCGCACCGAAGTGGGCCAGATCTACGCGCCCGAGGTGAACCAGGGACTCGCGATCGCCTGCATTCTCCTGGTCCTGGGCTACGGGAGCTCCACGGAGCTCGCCGCGGCATACGGCATCGCCGTCACCGGCACCATGATCATCACGACGCTGCTCTTCTACCAGGTGGCGCGGACCCGCTGGGGCTGGCGCCTGCTGCCCGCCGGGGGCGTCTGCGCCCTCTTCCTCCTCGTCGATCTCGCCTTCTTCGGGGCGAACCTCACGAAATTCGCCGACGGTGGATGGTTCCCGATCGCGGTCGGGGTGGCGGTGTACACCCTCATGAGCACCTGGAAGCGGGGGCGGAGTCGCCTGACCGCGCTTGCGGAGGCGTCGAGCCTGCCGATCGACCTGCTCCTCGCCGACCTCGGCGCGAGCGGCATCGCCCGCGTGCCGGGCACGGCGGTCTTCCTGACCTCCGCCGTCGACGTGGCGCCGCCCGTCCTCCTCCACCACCTGAAGCACAACCGGGCGCTGCACCAGCGGGTGCTGCTGCTGTCGCTGGTGACCGAGGCGGTGCCGCAGGTGTCGGCGGAAGAGCGGATCGAGTCGCGGGCGCTGGGGGAGGGCTTCTGGCGGGTGGTGGGGCATTACGGTTTCATGGAAACGCCGGACGTGCCGGCGCTGATGGCCCTGCTGGGGCAGCTGGAAGGCCCCGAAGCCCCGGGCGGGATCTTCCTGACCCAGACCTCGTTCTACCTGGGCCGGGATACGCTCGTGGCGGCCGCCCCGTCGCCGCGCCCCCGGCGCGCGCGCGACGCCTCCGCGCCGCTCACGGCGTGGCGGCGCCGGCTCTTCATCGCGATGTCCCGGAACGCGCAGAGCGCCACCAGCTTCTTCGGCCTGCCGCCCAACCGCGTTGTGGAGCTGGGGGCGCAGATCCAGATTTAGCTACTCCTTGTCCTCGTACAGCTCCTTCAGCCGCGCCACCACGTTCGGGTCGGCCAGCGTGGTCGTGTCGCCCAGCGCGCGGCCCTCGGCGATGTCCTTGAGCAGCCGCCGCATGATCTTGCCGCTCCGCGTCTTCGGAAGATCCGCCGAGAAGATCACGTCGTCCGGCTTCGCGATGGCGCCGATCTTGGTGGCCACGTGCGCCCGCAGGTCGTCCCGGAGGTCCGCCGAGGGTGTGACGCCTTCCTTCACCGTGACGAAGGCGGCAATGGCCTGGCCCTTGAGGTCGTGGGCCTTCCCCACCACGGCGGCTTCCGCCACGCTCGGGTGATCCACCAGCGCGCTCTCCACCTCCATCGTCCCGATCCGGTGCCCCGCCACGTTCAGCACGTCGTCCACCCGGCCCAGCACCCACCAGTAGCCGTCGCCGTCCACCTTGGCGCCGTCGCCCGCGAAGTAGCGTCCGGGAAACCGGCTCCAGTAGGTCTCCTGGTAGCGGGCGTCGTCGCCGTAGATGGTGCGCAGCATGCCCGGCCACGGCTCGGTCAGCGTGAGGAACCCCCCGCCCACCGTGATCGGCTTGCCCGTCGTGTCCACCAGTTCCGCCGCGATGCCGGGAAAGGGTGTCGTGGCGGAGCCGGGCTTGGTGGTCGTGACGCCGGGAAGCGGGGTGATCATGATGCCGCCGGTCTCGGTCTGCCACCAGGTGTCGACGATCGGGCACCGTCCCCTGCCGATGTGCTCGTGGTACCACATCCACGCCTCGGGATTGATCGGCTCGCCCACCGAACCGAGGAGGCGGAGGGTGGAGAGGTCGTGCCGGCCCGGGTGCTCGGCGCCCCATTTCATGAAGGCGCGGATCGCCGTCGGCGCGGTGTAGAACACGGTGACCCCGTGCCGCGCGACGAGGCGCCAGAAGCGGTCGCGCTCCGGCCAGTCGGGAGCCCCCTCGTACATCAGGACGGTGGCGCCGTTGGCGAGCGGGCCGTAGACCACGTACGAGTGTCCGGTGACCCAGCCGATGTCGGCGGTGCACCAGAAGACGTCCTCCTCCCGCAGGTCGAAGACGTACCTGGTCGTGGCCGTGGCCTGGGTCAGGTAGCCCCCCGTCGTGTGGACGATCCCCTTCGGCTTCCCGGTGGTGCCCGAGGTATAGAGGATGAAGAGGAGGTCCTCGGCGTCCATCGGCTCGGCGGGGCACTCGGCGCTCTCACGATCGAGGGCGCGGTGCCACCAGACGTCCCGCCCCTCGGTCATCTCCGCGAAGGACTCGTCGCCCTCGCCGGCGGCACCGCGGCGGACCACCAGCACGCGGCGGATGGTGGGGCACTCGGCGACGGCCTGGTCGGCGATGCGCTTGAGCGGGACCATCTGGCCCCGCCGATAGCCGCCGTCGGCGGTGATGAGCAGCGTCGCCGAGGCGTCGATGATCCGGTCCCGCAGCGACTCGGCGGAGAAGCCGCCGAAGACGACCGAGTGGACGGCGCCGATCCGCGCGCACGCCAGCATGGCGATGGCGGCCTCCGGGATCATCGGGAGGTAGATGGCCACCCGGTCACCCTTCTTGACCCCCAGCCGCCGGAGCGCGTTGGCGGCGCGCCCCACCTCGCGGGCGAGCGCCCAGTAGGTATAGACCCGCCGGTCCCCCGGCTCCCCTTCCCAGATGATGGCGGCCTTGTTCCGCCGTGGGCCGGTCAGGTGGCGGTCGAGGCAATTGGCGGCCACGTTGAGGCGTCCGCCGTCGAACCAGCGCGCGTGGGGCGGGGTCCAGGTGAGCACGCTCGACCAGGGGGTGATCCACTCCAGCGCGCGGGCCTGCTCCTCCCAGAACGCCAGCCGGTCCCGTGCGGCGGCCTCGTACATCGCCTGCGTGCCGGCGGCGCGTGCCGCGAACTCGGCGGACGGCGGAAACCGTCGTTCCTCGGACAGGAGCGTGTCGAGCTGGTCGGTCATGCTGGGCAGTCCTCCGGTCGGGTCGGTCCTGGGGGCCTTGCAGGGAGGCCGGCTGGGTCGCGGTCTGCGGGAGACGAAGGGGCTGAAAGCCCTTGCAGCTACGGCACAACCCCATGAACGACAGAGGGTTGGCTCATTGGCACCAAATTCGCTTTTTCCAGCGGCGGGAGGCATGGTGCCCCCCGGAACACTACAATTGATCCGCCCGATAATAGCACACCCGGAGCGATCCGGGGCCGCAAAACTGGAGGTCTCATCCACGGTGGATGAGATAGCTCGGTGCCGAAGGTGGAATGCACACGACTCGATGAGCGTGGCGTTTCGGCCGGCTGGCGTGGCGAAACGACCACGCTTTGCTTTTGTCGGGCCAGGGAGACGCCAGTATGGTACCCGACGCCCCGACCGTTCGACAACTCGCCGCGCCCCCGTCGCTCGGACTCGACACGCGCGCCTCGTTCCGCCAGGCGGCGGTCGCGGTGCTCGAGGCGATGCCCGAAGGGGAAAGCCGGCTCGTGATTGACCTGAGCTCGACCCGCCATGTCGACTCGGCGGGCCTGGGGGCGCTGATGCTGGTCCAGCGCCGCGCCGGGGAACGGCGCCAGCGGGTGGTCCTCCGCTCGGCGAACGAGGAACTCCGGTTCCTGCTCATGCTCACGAAGCTCGACGACCTCTTCGAACTGGAACCTGAGAAGGCGTAGTCTTATACTCCGGTGACGCTCGCCGCAGGGGCGGGCGTCTCGCGCTCAGCCGGATGGGATGATGCCTGAACCAACCCCGCAGCGCCGGGTCCTCTTCATCGAAGACGAGTCCGCCCTGCGCATCAGCTACGAGCGCTTCTTCCGGCCGCGATACGCCATGGCGTTCGCCTCGTCCGGCGCGGAGGCCCTGGCCCGGCTGGACGAGGCGCCGCCCGACGTGGTCGTGCTGGACATGCGGCTTCCCGACACCGACGGGGTCGACCTCCTCCGCCGCCTGCGGGAACGGCAACCCGACCTCCCCGTCATCATCACCACCGCCTACGTCAGCGTCGAACCCCAGCTTCGCGTCCTCGACCTGGCCCACAGCGCCTACCTGATCAAGCCCTTCGACCTCGACGAGCTCGGCAACGCCATTGACCGAGCCGGCTGACCCGCCCCTCCTGTCCGCGCACGCCCTGACCCGCGCCTTCGGCGCGCTTCGCGTGCTGCACGGGGTGGACCTGGCGGTGCGGCGCGGCGAGCTGCTCGCGGTCGTCGGGCCGAACGGCGCCGGCAAGACCACCCTCCTTCGGCTCCTGGCCGGGCTCATGCGCCCCAGCGGCGGCGAGATCCGGATCCGCGGCACGCGCATCGAGCGCGACGACCCGGCGCCGCGGCGGTCCATCGGCCTGCTCTCGCACCAGAGCCTGCTGTACGACGACCTCACCCCCCAGGAAAACCTCCGGTTCGCCGCCCGGCTGTATGGCATCCCGTCGGCGGCCGCGGCCGCGCGCGACGCGCTCGCCGACGTCGGCGTCGAGGGGCGGGCCGACACCCCGGTTCGC
>DASUFQ010000155.1:0-22685 GCA_036274515.1 Gemmatimonadales bacterium
GTGTAGGGCGGCACGATGCCGTGGTCTTCCTCGAGGCGCGAGTCGAGCCAGGCGAGCCGGGCCAGGCGCCACGGGTCGTCGGCGCCTGCGTCCCGAATCGTGTCCCGGCCGACGGTGAGTGTCATCGCCACCGGTACGGCGGGCTGGCCCTCGGCGGCGACCGAGACGGTGCCCCGGTAGTCGCCCGCCGTGGCGCCCGGGGGCACCTGCACCCCGCACCAGAGGGGCTGGATCCGCCCGCGGGGCACCTGGACCGAGGTGGTGAAGTCCCGGCCCTGCCAGTCGACGCCACCCTGGTTGAAGCAGCGAAAGGCGGCGCCAGGGATCGCCCTGCCGGGCCCGGCCAGCGGCGAGAAGGTCACCCGAACGTCCGCGAGAGGCGCGCGCGGCGCCCAGACCCCGAGCTGAAAGGCGTAGAACTCGCCACGAGACGCGGTGCCGCTCAGGCTCGGGGGGCCGGAACGCCCGACCCACCGCTGCGGCAGGTCACCGGGCATCACGATCGGGTGCGTCCGGTCCTCCGGAAAGACGAGCAACTCCTGCCCGGGGTATCGGGCGAGCAGCGCCGAGGTCTCGCGCTCGGTCGCGATGACCTGCATCGGGTAGAAGGAGTCCAGGGTGTCGGCCGATTCGAACGCGACCAGGCGGGCCGCGGGGAGGCTCGCCATGGCGGCGGCCGACCCGGCGTACAGGCTCCGCCACTCCGGGGCGGCCGTGACCTCCGGCCCGGGGTAGGTGAGCTTGGGATAGTTTGAGGTGACGGTGCCGGTGTAGCGGAGATAGTAGATGAAGTAGTCGCCGGGGCCGCTGGTCGGTTCGAAGGCGATTTCGCCAGACTCACGGGAAATCGGACCCCGGACGACGTTCAGGACTCGGCGGCCTGAGGCCGCATCCACCACCCAGATGTCCTTCCGCTCCGGGTTCTGGTCGGGCCGACGCCACGGCAGCATCGCCCTCACCGCCGGAGCCGCCACCGCTACGGAGACCACCGCCCGGTGGTTGCCGAAGCTGTCGGCCTCCCAGGTGCCGGTCCGGTAGACCGGCTCCTGGCCGCCTGCGGCGGCCGTGATTGCGAGCGAGGGGAGGAGAACCAGGACGACCCGGGCGAGACAGAGCTCCGCCGAGGCGCGGCGGGAGAGGCCATATTCCCTGATGTGCAGAAACACCATAAACCTCTGTTAATGAACATATTAGATATTATGAAATCACGTCACTTACAAGGAGTTTCTTGATCCGGATGTCAGGGGTTGGGCTCGAAGGAACTCCCCAACACTTCCGGCCTGCTGCGCGTAGTGTACGAGTCACCCCATTTCACCCTTGGAGGTTCCATGCGGTTCGCATCACTCACTTCGGCGGCCATCCTCACCCTGGGGCTGGTCTCGGCCCCTGCCCTTTGCGCCCAGGGAGCCGCGGGCGGCCAGCCGCGAGCCGGCGGGATGCAGGCCCGCGCCCTTCAGGGCATCACCCTCACCCCCGGACAGCAGGCCAAGGTGGACTCGATCGTCGCCAAGACTCGCGCCGCCATGCCCCAACTGACCCCGGGCACCCCGCCCAGCGACGCCGACCGTCAGCAGATGATGAAGCTCTCCACCGAATCCCTCGCCGAGGTCCGGAATGTCCTGACCCCCGATCAGCAGGCCGTCTTCGACAAGAACGTGGCGGCCATGAAGGAGCGGATGCAGCGGATGGGTGGCGGCGCCGGCGGCGCCCCGCCGCAGGGCACCCCGACCAAGCCGTAACAGGATCGCTATTCCGGCTGCCTCAGCCTGAACTGGAGCGCCCCGGACGGGCAGCGACGGACTTGATCCGCCACCTGCCCGGCCGGGGCGTTTTCCGGCCTGACCCACCGCTTGAGCCGGACATCGAACACCTGGGGGAGCCCCCGGACACACACGCCCGAGTGGGTACAGACATTGGGGTCGAAGGTGACCACGATGCCGTCGCTTTCGTAGCTCTGCAGCCTCTTGGACATGTCGCTACCTCCAGGTCACGACCTCGTCGAGCGGCTTGCGGGAAATGTCCGGCACGCGCGCATCGGGTGCCGGGAAGCCCGCCACGAGCAGCAGGACCGCCCGTTCCCGCGCCGGGCGCTCGAGAATCTCCGCCAGGAACCCCATCGGACTTGGCGTATGGGTGAGGGTGGCGAGCCCCGCGTGGTGGAGCGCCGTGATGAGGATGCCCAGGGCGATGCCGACCGATTCCTGCACGTAGTAGTGCGCCACCCGGCTTCCGTCGGCGCGCACACCGTACCGCTCGGCAAAGACCGCGATCAGCGCCGGCGCCACCTCCAGGTACTCCTTGACCTCGTCCGTGCCGAGCGGCGCAAGGGCCTCGAGCCAGTCCGCCGGCGCCGAGGCGTAGAACTCCCGCTCCTCCCGCTCCGCCGCCTCCCGGATCCGCTGCTTGAGCGCGGGGTCGGTGACCACGACGAAGTGCCAGGGCTGGATGTTCGCCCCGCTCGGCGCGGTGGCGGCGGCACGCAGGCACTCCGCCAGCACGCCGTCGGGAATCGGGCGGTCGCTGAACCGTCGGACCGTCCGGCGCCGGGCCATCTCCTCGGCAAACTCGGCGCTCCGGCGCAGCATCTCCGCCGCCGGCCACTCCCGCCAGGCGGAGTACGACACGAACCTCGGCGCGCGGCTCACCGCCGGCTCATGGTTCGAGGCCGAACATCGCCAGGTACTGCCGAACCTCTCCCAGCACGAAGTTCTGCCGCGCCACCATGTCGCGGATCGGCAGGTCCACGGCGCGCTGCAGGGAGTCGGTGCTCCAGAAGATGAGCGTGGTGTCCCGGAAGATGTACTGGGATGTCGGCCCCTGGACCACCTGCAGCCGACCGTCCACGAAGTAGTACCCGGACCGCCCCTCCATCCGTCCGGACGCGTCCGGCTCGGTCACGACGAGCTTGAGGGGCTTCCCGCTGTCCGCCCACATCCGCAGCACCCGCGGCTCCCACCCCCGGGCCTCGGGCTCGAGCCGGCGGGTGGCGGAATCCATGGTGGCGGCAAGCGCATCGATCGAGTCGATGAGCTGCCTGGCAAGCACGGGGGTCAGTGCCGTGTCCGGCACCGGGGCGCCGGAGTCCGTGCGGCAATCGCGCCGGACGACGGTGCCCCCCCGCTCCAGGACTGCCTCGGTGCCTTTCGTGCGAAGCGTGAAGCGGCCGTCGCTGTAGCTGGCGCCCGACGCGGCGCGGACCGAGGGAAGCCGGACGACCCGGTCGGGAGGAAGGTGCAGCTCGGCGTAGCGCTCCCCAAAGGCCGCCACGATCGAGTCCCCCGCCTCGCAGGCGTAGGTCACGGTCGGGAGGGGCCGCGAGCAGCCGGCGATGGCCAGCAGTGCGGCGGCGGGGAGGGCCCAGGTCGGTCGCAGCATTCCTCCACGGTGCGATATTCACGAACGTCGAGATACCTTTGAGCAAGATCATGCCCCCCGGCCGGGGCGGCAAGGACCGGAGGAAACGATGCATCACAGCTGGAACACACTGGCCATCCTGCTTCTGGCCGCCGGCCCCGTCAGCGCCCAGGCACGGCCCGATTCCACCGCGGCCCGGCTGGCGCCGGTCATCGGCGCCGTGTCCAGCGCGCGCATCGAGTCGGACATCCGGGCGCTCGTGGGATTCGGCACCCGTCACTCCCTGAGCGACACCCTTTCGCCCACCCGGGGCATCGGCGCCGCCCGTCGATGGATCCGGGCGGAATTCGACCGCATCTCCTCCCGCTGTGGCGGCTGTCTCGAGGTCATGGAGGTCTCGGAGGTCTTTGCCGGGCTGCCCCGCGTCCCGGGACCGACCCCGATCGTCAGCATCGTCGCCATCCAGCGCGGGACCACCGACCCCGGGCGGTACGTCCTGCTGAGCGGCGACATCGACAGCCGCGTGTCCGACATCATGAACGCCACCGACTCGAGCCCCGGCGCCAACGACAACGCGAGCGGCGTCGCGGCGGTGCTGGAGGCCGCCCGCGTCCTGTCAAGCCACCGCTTCGGTGGGTCGATCGTGTACGCCGCTCTCTCTGGCGAGGAGAACGGCCTCCTGGGCGGGCGGACGCTGGCCGCCCTGGCGCAGGCTCGCGGCTGGAGGCTCACGGGGGCCATCAACAACGACATGGTCGGCAACGTCGAGGGGAGCGACGGGGTCCGGGATACCGTCACGGTCCGCGTCTTCTCGGAAGGGACCTCGCCCACCGAGACCGATTCCGCCCGCCAGGCCCGCCGCTTCACCGGCGGCGAGGGGGAGGGCGCCTCGCGGCAGCTGGCCCGGTACATCAAGGCCACCGGGGACCGCTACCTCCCCGACCTCGACGTCTGGCTGATCTACCGGCTCGACCGCTACGGGCGCGGCGGGCATCACAAGCCATTCGCCGACCTCGGTTTTCCCGCGGTGCGCGTCATGGAGGCCCACGAGAACTACGCCCGGCAGCATCAGGACATCCGTGTGGAGGGGGGCATCGCGTACGGCGACGTGCTTGAGGGGGTGGACTTCAATTACGCGAGGAAGGTGACGGCACTGGACGCCGCCGTGCTGGCGTCGCTCTCCTGGGCGCCCGGAGCTCCGCGGAACCTGCGGCTCCGTGGCGCGGTCCAGCCTGCGGCCACGCTGAGCTGGGAGCCACCGCCGGATTCCGCGGCGGTGGCCGGGTACCGGGTGTACTGGCGGCGGACCGACGCCGCCACGTGGGACCACTGGCAGGATGTCGGGACCGCCACCAGCCACCGGTTCGACGGGCTGGTGGTGGACAACTGGTACTTCGGGGTGGCGAGCGTCGGCCCGGAGGGCTTCACGAGCGTCGTGGCGGCGCCCTATACCGAGTGACGGCGCTCGCGCTCAGTCGACCGGCGTCAGGCCCTCGAGGGTCACGTCGATGTCCCCAACGCTCTCGTCGAGGCTGAAGGTGACGGTCCATTCTCCGGGCACTCCCGCCGCGGTCCGGTCCTCCAGCTGATAGAGCAGCTTCCCCTCGTAGCGGAGGCTGTCTGCCGCGTCCCGGATGATGAGAAGCGTCGAGCCGTGCGGCATGAAGCTCTGGTGGTCGATCTCTGCGACCGTCCCGGGGTTCTGCCACGTGAAGGTCAGGGTGGTCGTCACGTTCTGGATGTTGTCGGCGGTGAGCTGGAAATGCCCGACGAGGTTGGTAACCGTGACGTGATTGCCCGGCCCCAGCGACTCCGAGGGCACGGAGCACCCGACCATCACGATGACGGCGGCCAGGCCGGCGCGGCCGCGGCGGCGAATCCTCATGGCTGTTCTCCTGCCGCCGATTGCGGCAAACGCGGGATGGCGGTGCTGACGAACGCGCGGAAGATGCTGGCGCGTTCGGTCACATCCGGTTGATCGCGGTAATCGCTCTGGCGCTCATAGAACGCCGTCCCCAGCCCCAGTCCCAGCCGGTCGTTCAGCCAGTACCGGGCGTCGAGGCGCACCGCGTTCTGGAAATGACTCGATTCGGCTCCATCGACCGTGTAGGTCCAGATGCCGTTGTAGGCCAGCGTCGCGTCGAGGTGCCGCTTGTAGAGCACGCGACCTGCCACCGTGACCCCCGCCCCGGGCCCGTAGTCGTAGTTCCTCCCCTCGAGCGCCCGGTAGTAGTCCGACTGCGTGGCGCCGATGATGATCCCGTTGAGCATCACCGCCGTCTGTGCCTGGAAATCGGAGCCGGGCGAGCCGAAGAGCGACACGAGGCCGGCCTGCACGCTCTGGCCGCCGTACTCGACCGCCGGGTTGCTGTAGTAGTCGTACCCGAGGGAGAGGGCGAACTGGTGGCGCCCCGATCCGCCCACCGGCCAGGCGCCGAGGCTGCCCCGCACCGAGAGCCGGTTGAGGCGGCGCGCGCTGTCCACCGCCGGGCCGGCGAGCTCCGCCGTCATCATGAAGTACGAGAACGGCTTTCCCGAGAGATCCTTGACCGGGTCGCCGTAGGAGAGGGAAAACCCGAGGTCCCACTGGTCGGCGGCCGACTCCGAGCCGAGGCTGGAGTAGGTGGTGGCGGTGCTGCGGTAACCGGCATCGAGGACGCCGACGATCTTGCTGGGCCGCCAGTCGGGCGGGTTGGCCGACACCCCGTGCGTCTCGCCCCGGACCAGCCGGTTGAACCCGCGGATCGGGTTGAGGACGAATCCCCCGATTTCGCGCCAGGTGCGCTCGCTTCCGGTGGCGGTGTTGTCGAGCGCGAGGGAGGAGAGCCGGTAGAAGGTCTCGCCGAGCGCCACGCCGCCGAAGCTGGTGTTGAGGAAGTCGTTCGGCGCCGGCGCCCATGCCTCCCCGGCGATCTCCCACATCAGGCTGCCCGCGAACGGCCACGCGAACGACTCCCAGAAGTCGTACCCGTTGGTGCGGGCGGCGTTGAAGTACAGGCTGCCGTGATAGGGGTGCGAGAACTGGTTGTTGAGGAACTGGTTGTCATCCCACTGCCAAGGGTACGCCAGGTTGTTCCGGATCGAGGCAATGCTCACGTCCGCCCAGACGGCGCCCCGAAGCGTGGCGTTCACGCTGTGCGGGATGAGCTGGACCAGCATCAGCTCCCCGAACCCGGCCCAGAAGCGCTTGGGAGGGTGGCAGTCGGGACATGGGAGAGAGTCGCGGGGCCGCGCGGTGTCGGCGGGCCCGATCGCCGCAGGAATCCACGCCGCCGGGACGCTCAAGCCCGGGGTCAGGCGCGAGGCAGGCTGCGGTCCCTGCGCCGTCAACGGGGCGACCGCGACGACGGTGCACAGACCCGCCAGGTATCGGGGCGACCACATCCGCGCGAGGCCTCCCTTCGCAGAGGATAGGGGCATGGGCAGGGGCATTCAGCGCCCTGGCAATCCGGGGAAGGCGGTGCTCACGAAGGCCCGCCAGAAGGTGGCCGCCTCGGCCACGTCGGGGAAGTCCTCGTACTGACTGTGCCGGTTGTATCCAACATAGCCCAGGCCCAGACCCAGGGTTGCGGTCAGCCAGTAGCGGCCCTCCAGCAGCAGCGCATCCTGGTAGTGCGTCGTCCCGGTGCCGTCGATGGTCTGGATCCAGAGGCCGGTGTACCCGGCGGTGGCCTGCACCCGGCTCTTGTACAGGACGCGCCCCCCGAGAATCGGCCCGATCCCGGGGCCATAATCATAGAACCGCCCCTCCGACGTCCGGTAGTCGGTCTGGGTGGCCCCGAGAATCACGCCGTTGAGCAGGATGTTGGTCTGCCCCCACCAGGTGTCTCCCGGACTCCCGATGCTCGACACCAGCCCGACCTGCACGCTCTGACCGCCGTAGACGAAGGCGGGGTTGTTGAAGTAGTCGTACTCCAGGTTGACCGCAATCTGATGCCGGCGGTTGGCGTGCAGCGGCCAGGCGGCCAGGTTGCCGCGGACGCTCAGCTGGTTCAGGAGCCCCGTTTCCCCGGGCCCGGCCAGGTCGGCACGGATCGCGAAGTAGGAGAACGGCTTCCCGGCGAGGTCCCTGGCCGGGTCGCCATAGGAGACCAGGACGCTCGCATTCCACTGGGAATACTCGGTTTCGCCGTCGTCGGTCTCCAGCGCCCGGGAAGAGAGCCGATATCCGCCGTCCACGATGCCGAACAGGGCGGACGGCCGCCAGGCCGGCGGGTTGGCGCTGATCTCGCTCGTCTCCCCGCGCACCAACCGGGTGAAGCCCCCGACGGGGTTGAGCACCGCGCCGCCGATTTCCCGCCAGGTGCGCGCGCTGCCGGTCGCGGTATTGTCGAGCACCAGGTGCGACAACCGGCTGAGTGCCTCGCCGAGAATGACTCCGCCCACGCTCGTATTGATGAAGTCGTTGTACGAGGGCGCCTCGGTCTCCGCGAAGAGCTCCCAGGTCAGGCTCCCGGCAAAGGGCCAGAGGGCGGATCCCCAGAAATTGTAGCCGTTGCTCCGCGCGGCGTTGTAGTACATGCTCCCCTGCAGGGGATGGCCGAACTGGTTGGTCACGAAGATGTCGTGATCCCACACCCACGGATACGCCAGGTTGTTGCGCCACGAGGTGGCGGAGATCTTGGCGTACGGGGCGTCGAGGACCACGACGTCAAAGACCAGCGGGAGCACCTGCACCAGCATCAGGTCCGCCGCGGCGAGCCAGAAGCGCGGGGCGGGGTTGCACTGCGGGCAAGGCAGCGAGTCGGGCGGCGCGGCGGCGGTCTCGGCCGGCGGGAAGCCACGGAGTGCCGGGGGCACGGCGCGAGGACCGGGAATGCGTGGGGTGACCGAGGAGGCCGGCGCAACCTCCTCGGCGGCCTGGGCCCGCCCGCGGCCCGGGGTCAGGAGCACCAGAAGGAGCGCCGCCGCCGAGGCGGCGCCAAGTCGACGCCCGGGCAACCTCACTTCCGCAGGCGTGCCAGGTGGCGCTGCCGGAAGGCAGCCACCTTGGGAGCGATCACGATCTGGCAGTAGCGCTGGCTGCCGTTCCGCCTGAAGTAGCCCTGGTGGCCCTCCTCCGCCGGATAGAAAGCGTCCAGCGGCACGATCTGTGTCACGATCGGCTGGGGCCAGAGCGCGGCGGCGGCGCGAACCGCCGCTTCGGCGGCCTCTCGCTGTGCGTCGGAGTGGGTAAGAATGACCGACCGGTACTGCGGGCCGACGTCCGCCCCCTGCCGGTTCGGCGTGGTCGGGTCGTGGATGGTCAGGAAGACCTCGAGGAGGTCCCGGTACGAAATGACCGCCGGGTCGAAGGTGACCTGCACCACCTCCGCGTGCCCCGTGCGGCCGCCGCAGACCTGTTCGTACGACGGGTTCACCACGGTGCCGCCGGCGTATCCGGACACCACCCGCTCCACTCCCCGCAGCTGCTCGAATACCGCCTCGAGGCACCAGAAGCAGCCGCCGCCCAGCGTGGCCAGTTCGGTCGTCATGGCTCGATCTCCAGAGATTTCCTTGCCCGGCGCCGGGGCCGGCAGGTCGCGGACGTCCTGAAACAGTGCCGGGTGACGCGCCATTTCCCGGTGGTACAGGCTCCGCAGGTGCCGGATGTCGGCCGCGGTGTCGTGCGTCGGGGTGAACGGCTGCCCGAGCGCGATGACCCGCGACGACCAGTCGAACGCCACCGGGACGATCGGGACCCCCGCCGCCAGGGCAATCCTGTGGAAGCCGGTCTTCCACCCGTCGGTGCGCTTCCGCGTCCCTTCGGGCGCGAGGGCGAGCACCATGGTCGGGGCGCCCAGCAGCGCGGCCCGCGCCGCCTCCACCGTGCCGTCGGGGCGGGACCGGTCGACGGGAATGCCGCCGAGGGCCCGCAGGATCCATCCGGGAGGGCCCCGGAAGATTGAATGCTTGCCGAGCCACTTGGCCCGGAGGCCCAGGGCAAACTTGGCGGCGAGCCCGACGAAGAAGTCCCAGTTGGAGGTGTGGGGGGCGACGATGATCACGAACCGGGCGACGGGCGGCAGCGCGCCGGACAGTCGCCAGCCGCTGACCCGCAGCGCGGCGCGCCCCACCCAGGCGCCCACTCCGCCCCCGCCGAACGGCAACTCCTGTCGCCGTGCGCTCACGACAAGCGGGCGTGGATCACGTTAGCGTTTGTCGCCCGCGTACAGGGTGACAAGGAGCAGGGTCGCGATGGGTCCCAGGAGGAGGGTGAGGACTCCCCAAAGCAGCCCGCTCTTCCCCTTGGACTGCGCGAGCCCGGCGTTGAGCAGGCACAACGTGCCCCAGCCCAGCACGTATCCATTGCGCACGAATCCCATCTGATCTCCCTTCCCGGACCGGTTCGTGACAGGTCGCCCCGGCAGCCGCCATGTGCCCGTCGCAAATAAACTTACCCAACCCCCGGCCGCGGGCGCACCTCCCCACAGGGCAGGTCCCGGCTTCACACCGAGGGAGATCCCGGATAGAATCCATCATTCCTGCCAGCGTGAGTCCCATGCCGCACCGAGCCCATGACGTCCTGACCACCGTGTGCCTCCTGAGTGCGGTCGCGCTCCTCGGCTGCCGAGGCGAGCGAGGCGCCCAGGACGACGCCGGCCGCGCCGCAGCGGACTCCGGCGTCGCCGCCGAACAATTGCCAGGGGACTCCGGGCTGCGGGACCTGACGGTGGTTCGGCTGGGGGATCTCGATTCCATGCGCGTGCGCCACCGCATCCGCATGCTGGTGGTGCCGAGCAAGACGCAGTACTTCCTGGACGAAGGCACTCCCCGTGGCCTCGCGGTCGACGCCGCAGCCCTGTTCGAGAAGCGCCTCAACCGGGTCTTTCAGACGGGCGCAGAACCCATCCAGGTCGTGCTCCTGCCCGTCCGGCACGATGAATTGCTGCCGGCGCTCCTCGCGGGCCGCGGCGATATCGTGGCGGCCGGGCTGACGGTCACGCCCGAGCGCCAGGCGGTGGCCGATTTCTCGGCGCCGACGCTTTCCAACGTCTCCGAAATCGTGGTGACCGGTCCGGCCTCGCCGCGGGTGGACTCCATCGAGGATCTCGCGGGCCAGGAGGTCTTCGTCCGGCCCTCCTCGGCCTACCACGAAAATCTCCTGGCACTGAACGCAAGCTTCGCGCGCCGCGGGCTCGCCCCGGTGCGCCTGCGCCCGGCCCCGGAGGAGCTGGAGGACGAGGACCTCCTGGAGATGCTCAACGCCGGGCTGGTCAAGCTGGTGGTCATGGACGACGTCATCGCCAACTTCTGGCAGCAGGTCCTCCCCGACATCACGCCCCGGCCCGGCCTGACCGTCAAGGAGGGGGCCGATCTCGCCTGGATGATCCGGAAGGACAGCCCGCAGCTCAAGGCCGAAATCAACGGCTTTCTCGCCGAGTATCCCGCCGGCTCCGCCACGCGGAACACCATCCTCCAGCGCTACCTGAAGAACACCAAGTATGTGACGGGGGCGTCGTCGGAAGCGGAGCTGCGCAAGTTCCGGGAGGTGGTCGGCCTGTTCCGGAAATATGCGGGCCAGTATGACCTGGATTTCCTCTTGATGATGGCGCAGGGTTACCAGGAATCGCGGCTGGACCAGCAGGCGCGCAGCCCGGTGGGCGCGATCGGGATCATGCAGGTCATGCCGGCCACCGGCCGATCGCTCGGCGTCGGGGATATCCACCAGACCGAGCCCAACATCCATGCCGGCGTCAAGTACATCCGGTCCCTCATGGACACTCACTTCAAGGACGATTCGCTCGACAACTTCAACCGGGTGCTCTTCTCGTTTGCGGCCTACAATGCGGGACCGGGACGGGTGGCGGGGCTCCGGCGGAAGGCGGCGGCACGGGGGCTCGACCCGAACAAGTGGTTGGGCAACGTGGAACAGGTGGCCGCCCGGGAAATCGGCCGGGACCCGGTCACCTACGTCTCGAACATCTACAAGTACTATGTCGCGTCCACGCTGGTGATGGAGCAGGACGCCGAGCGGGAGGCGGCCCTGAAACGGCCGTGAGCTGGAGGATTCCGGCCGGGTCGGGACTTGCGCCGAAGGCCGAGGCCCAAAAGAACGGCCCCCTTTCGGGGGCATCGCAGGAGCGGGATTCGATCCGAGGGACGAGGCCCAAGTCCCGGGGAGTGCAACGACCATAGCAGGGGCGGGACTCGAACCCGCGACCCCGGCATTATGAGTGCCGTGCTCTAACCACCTGAGCTACCCTGCCAACATGGATCAACCACAGGACTGAGGACTGAGGACTGAGGCGGGAAATGCTAGCCGACCCGCCCCGTGCGGTCAAGGTTCGGCCGGGGGAATCACGCGGAACAGAAACTCCCCCTCCCGAATCATGCCGAACGCCTCTCGAGCGGCGCGCTCCTGGGTCTTCGGGTCCCGCTCCAGCGCCACGGCTTCCGGTTCCAGGGAGTCGATCACCTCGATCAGGTCCGCCACCGCCGCCTGTTCCCGCGCCTCCGCCCGCCGCAGCTCCCACCAGTTCCACAGGCTGTATTCCCCGCCCTGCACCGCGAAGAGGAGCCCGAGCAGCACGATGACGAGGCGAACCCACGCCAGGCGGCTCACAGCGGATAGAGGTCCCGGCCCGGGTAGTGGGCCACCTCATCGAGCTCCTCCGCGATCCGGAGCAGCTGATTGTACTTGGCCACGCGGTCCGACCGGCTGGCGCTGCCGGTCTTGATCTGCGCCGCGCCGGTGGCCACCGCCAGGTCGGCAATGAACGTGTCCTCGGTTTCCCCCGACCGGTGGCTGATGACGACACCGTAGGAACTCCCCTTGGCCAGCTCGATGCACTGCAGCGTCTCGGTCAGCGTCCCGATCTGGTTCACCTTGATCAGGATCGCGTTCGCGGTGCCCGCCTCGATGCCGCGGGCCAGGCGGTCGACGTTGGTGCAGAAGAGGTCGTCCCCCACCAGCTGGACCCGCTCGTGCAGCTTCTCCGTCAGGAGGGCCCACCCGTCCCAGTCGTCCTCGGCGAGCCCGTCCTCGATCGACACGATCGGGTAGCGGTCCACCCACTTCGCGTAGAGGTCCACCATCTCCTCGGCGGTCCGGGCGCTGCCGTCACCCTTCTTGAACACGTACTTGCCGCCCTGGTAGAGCTCCGAGGCCGCCACGTCGAGCGCGATGGCCACGTCCTTGCCTGGCTGGAAGCCCGCCGTGGAGATGGCCTGCATGACCACGTCGAGCGCCGCCTCATTGCTCGGCAGCATCGGGGCGAAGCCCCCTTCATCGCCCACGGCGGTGGACAGCTTCATCCCGCCCAGCACCTTCTTGAGCGCGTGGAACACCTCGACGCCGATGCGGAGCCCCTCCGGAAAGGTGTCGGCGCCGATCGGGACGATCATGAACTCCTGCGCGTCGACGTTGTTGTTCGCGTGCGCGCCACCGTTCAGGATGTTCATCATGGGGACGGGCATGATGTGCGCCATCGGGCCGCCCAGGTACCGGTACAGCGGCAGCCCGACATCCTCGGCGGCGGCGCGCGCCACGGCGAGCGACACCGCGAGGATGGCGTTGGCCCCCAGCTTCGACTTGTTGGGTGTGCCGTCGAGATCCATCATCTCGCTGTCGATGAGGATCTGGTCCTCGGCGGCCATCCCCTCGAGCCGCGGGCCGATCAGCTCGTTGACGTTGCGGACCGCCTCCGACACACCCTTCCCGAGGAACCGCTTGGTGTCGCCGTCGCGGAGCTCCGCGGCTTCATGCTCCCCGGTGGACGCCCCGCTCGGAACCGCGGCCCGGCCGCTGGCGCCGCTGGAAAGCACCACGTCCGCCTCGACGGTGGGGTTTCCCCGACTGTCGAGGATTTCGCGAGCATGGACCTCAATGATTGTCGACATGTAGTTCCGATTCGTGAACGTTCAATTGACTTCGAACCGCCGGCCTGCCCGTCTGCCCGTCTGCCCGTCCGGGCACAACCTACCCGCCTCCCGCGCATCGCGTCAACGAGCGGCCGCTCACCTGAAATGGTCGTAGCCCGACAGCGTGACGGCGACGCCCGCAAAGGTGGCCGCCACCCCCGACCCGCGCCGGATCCGGCCGATCCTCGTGAGCACCGTCCCGGTGTCCTGCTGGAACCGCCGGGCCTCCACGTCGTCAAACCGCTTCGGGAGGGCAACGAGGAGCTCATAGTCCTCCCCGCCCCGCGCCGCGAAGGCCTGGATCGGCTCACCCCGCGCGAGCGCCCGGGCGACCGCGTCCGGGTGGACAGGGATCTGCTCCAGGTCGAGCTCCACCCGGACGCCCGACGCGGCCGCGAGGTGCGCCGCGTCGCCTCCGAGGCCGTCCGAGAGGTCGAGCATGGCGTGCGCGCCATGCGCAGCCAGCCAGCGTCCCTCCGCGATCCGCGGGATCGGGTGGGCAAATCGCTCGCGCGCGCCGGGGGGCGGCGCTTCCCCCGCCTCCCAGGCCCGGAGCGCAGCGTGCGGCCCCCCCAGCGTCCCCGTCACCCAGACGGTGTCGCCCACGACGGCGTCGGCCCGGCCGAGGGGGCGCGCCGCCCGGCCGATCACGGTGATGTTCACCATCCAGGACGGCGCCGCGGTCAGGTCCCCGCCCAGCACCCGCCCCCCCACCGCCGCCACGGCAGCGCCCACGCCCCGCATCAGCCCGACCAGTTGGTCCACCGGGGTCCCCGCCGGCGTCCCGATGCTCGCCGTGAGGCCGACCACCTCGGCGCCCGCCGCGGCGAGGTCCGAGAGCGCCGCCGAAGCCGCACGCCACCCGACCTCCTGGAGGGAGAGCCAGTCGAGCCGAAAGTGCACCCCTTCGATGCTGCTGTCGGTGCTGATCACCACCTCGCCGAAGCCCGGCGGCAAGACGGCGCAGTCGTTTCCGAGTCCCGAGGCGGCCGGGCCCAGCGCGGCAGCGATGGCCCGGATCCGGTCAAACTCGGCGCCGCCTCCCAGCGGAATGTCGGTCACGGCAGCACCTCCGCACGCCGGAACCGAACCAGGCCGCCGGTCGTCGCCACCCAGAGGAAGTCCGCGTCGACCGCAAGGTCGAGCGGCGGACCCGGCAGGTCGCTGTCCACGAGGAGGGGGCGCACCGGCATGCCGTCTAGTCGCGTCCATCCGACCCCGAGCGCCCCGGCCACCCAGAAGCCGTCGCCGTCGGTGATCAGGCGCCGAAGCGAGCCCACCAGCCCCGAGATCGGCGCGCCGAGCCGCCAGTCGTCGACCCCCGGCACTTTCCACAGCAGCTGGTCCGAGGTGAGGGCCACGAGCGTGTCCGCCATCCAGGCAAAGTCGAAGATCGTGACCTGGAGCGAGGCGGACTCCCCGACCGAGAACGGCTGAACCAGCCTCCGCACGTCGCCCACGGCGACGCGCGGCCCGGACGGCGTGCCGGCCCAGACCGTGTCTCCCTCGATCGCAACCGCGCGCACCGAGCCGGCATACTCGGGGGCGAGCGGCTCGGCCTCGGTGGTGTCGGCAAAGCGGGCGAGGCCGCGCGCCGTGGCGGCCACCACCACCCCGTGGCGCGAGGCCAGCGAGGCCACGCGTCGGTCGGGCAGCCCGTCGGCTTCGGCATACAGGGTGAAATTGGCCGGATCGGCTTCGGGGAAGCGAACGACGCCGGCATCGGTCGCCGCCCAGAGAGAGGAACCGACCCCGAGAAGCCGCCTCCCCTGGCTGAAGGGAAGGCCGGTGGCGGCCGGTCCGGTGAAGACCCTGAATTCGTTGAGGTCACCCGTCACGAAGACGAGCGACGCCAGTTCGTTCGCGCCTTCGTCGGTGATTGCCCAGATACCGCCCGGGACCGCGTGGATGGCCCCCACCGACCGGCCGGGAAGCCCAAAGGTGAGTCGCTGGGGAACGACCGTGCCGTCGGCCAGGAAGAGCGCACCCACCCCATCGGTCCCCAGGTACCAGCCGAGGTTGTCGTACGAGCGGGCGGCAGCGGTGAGCCGCGCGTTCCGCAGCGCCGGATCGAGCAGGAACGCCGAGGCGGTGCCGCGCAGCGCCGGATTGGCGGCAAGCGCCTGATCGACGGTGGCGGGGCGAACGGGGCGGACCGGTCCGCGCGAGGGGATCGGTGCGAGCGCCCCGCGCGGCAGCCGGGACCACCCCGCGGAGGTGCGGAGAAAGAGCCCGTCGAACGGGGCCGCGAGGTCGAAGGCGAAATCGAGCAGCTGTGCCCCCGCCGTGCCCCGCTCCCAGAACTGCAGGTCGGGCTGGAAATGGACCCACCCGTCGGGCGTCACCAGCCAGAGGCTGTTGTCGAGGGGATCGATCATGCCCGCGGAGACCCGCGCCAGCGACCCGGGAACCGCGGGCTCGAACGGGCCGTCCCACCGGCGGAGGAGTGGACTCCAGGACAGGATCGCGTCGGGGGAAACGATGAAGACCCGCTCGGGCGCCGAAGCCACCGCCACCACGTTGGTCCAGTCGCCGATCAGCACCCGATCCTCGGGACGCCAGTTCCGGGCGGACTGGGCCGACGCGGCGGTGACGGCGCAGAGGCAGATCAATGGGAGGGCGACGACGCGCATGCCGGAAAGGTAGCGCAGTCCGGACTCAGCTTCTCGGGCGCTCGAGCTCCAGCAGGACGGGGGGCACCACGCGGGGGGGCGAGGTCCGCAGCACCGCCCAGGCGCGCCAGAGATCGGGAAGCGCCTCGATGACATCGAGCGGGCGCATCGCGCGGGCGGTGTGCCGCCGTGCGGCGATATCCGCGGCGCGGCCCAGCGCCTGCGCCGCAAGGGCGGCGGCCTGCGAGGGCTGGAGGCCGGCGGCCAGCAGGGCGCCGCAGATGCCGGCCAGCACATCCCCGCTCCCCCCGGTGGCCAGTCCAGGATTGCCGGCGGCGATCGTCCGCATCGGCTGGCCGGCCTGGGCCACCACGCTCGGGACGCCCTTGAGCAGGATCGTGGCACCGATCTCCGCCGACGCCGCCTCGGCGGCCCCCCACGGATCGGTGTCGAGCGACCCGGCGAGGTGGGGAAAGAGGGCCCGGAATTCTCCTGGGTGGGGCGTCAGCACGAGGTGCCGCCCCGCGCCAAGCTCCCGGAGGCGGGGGAGCGCCCCCTGGAAGGCCGCCAGTCCGTCGGCATCGAGGACGGTCGCGGAGGCGCCGCGGATTACCGCCTCCAGCAGTCCGCGTCGGTTGGGATCGCGACCGAGCCCGGGTCCGATGACCAGTGCGTCGGCGGAACCCGCCAGCTCGGCAAGCTCGGCCGAGGGCTGGCCTTCCAGCGGATGCGAGCGCAGCTGAAGATCGGGCTCCGCGCCCGCGAGCTCGCCGCTCGCCAACCCCGGCCCGACTCCGTAGACGAGCCCCGCCCCGGCGGCAAAGGCCCCGCGGCCCGCCATGCGGAGCGCGCCGACCATGCCCGGAGCCCCGCCCACGATGACGACCCGGCCCCGGTCCCCCTTGTGGGCCCGGGCCGGAAAGGGGGCGAGCCACTCCGCCGCCGTCGAATCGGTCATGAGGAGCGGCCATTCGGCGCCCGGATCGGGCAAGCCGATGTCCACCACGACCACGTCCCCCACCTCGTCGCGCGCCAGGAGGTGCCCGCGCCTCGGGGCGCCGAAGGTGATGGACAGGTTGGCTCCCGCCGGCCCCCACGTCGCCCCCGTCAGGAGGTCGACGCCTGTCGGCCCGTCGAGCGCCACGACCGGCAGGCGAAGGTCGCGCAGCCGTTCGAGGAAGCTGGCTACCGGCGGCCGGGGCGCGCCGGACGCGCCGGTGCCGAGGATCGCATCGACCACGAGGGAGACGGCGGGCCACGGGCCGTCGGGCGCGACGGTGCGCACGCCATCGGCGAGCGCCAGGGCCCTGGCCTGCGCATTGAGGGGGGAAGGCTGCCCGGCGAGGGGCGATACCCAGACCGGTACATCAAGCCGGTGGAGCGCGCGGGCCAGGACCCAGCCGTCACCGCCGTTGTTGCCGGTCCCAACGGCCAGCAGGACGCCGCCACGGAGTGCCGGCCCGTAGCGGGCGGCGACGACGGCCGCGCTCGCCCGCCCCGCGGCGTCCATCAGCGACCCCGCCGCCGCGCCGGCAGCGGAGGCGCGCGCATCCCACTCGGCGGACTGCGAGGGGGTGAGAACGGGGATCAACAACGTCTCAGTCCTTGGTATGCTGGCGAGGCGAGCCGCGAGCTACTGTCATTGCGAGGCCACGCCGTGGCCGAAGCAATCCTGCCTGGTCACGCCGGGAGATTGCTTCGTCGGCCCCTTCAGGGCCTCCTCGCAATGACACTACCGCGGTTCTACTTGAAGGATTGCCCGATGACCCGGCCGAACGAGATCTCGCCGTTGTCGATCCGGAGGTTGAATCCGCATTCCGGGTTGGTGCACACCCACGCCTTGTAGGTGATCGGGGCTCCTTCCCGTCCGTAGTCCGACAGCGGGATGAGCTTCCCGTCAGAACACTTCTGGCAGACGGGCCAGTCTTTCCCTTCCATGATCCCCTCCCGTGCTAGGTCCCCAGCTGCTGGGCGGCGGCGCCCCTCCATATATACTCGGCACGGAACGCCTCCGCGAAGTCGTAGACGCCGGCGAAGTCCTCCAGCGAGTCCCCCGGCTGGGCCACGAGGAGGCCCGCCTCCACCATGGTGAAGACCACGCGCCCCATCGCGTCGGTGGAGGTGATGCCCCAGTGGGAAAGGACGGCCGGCGCCAGGAGGCCGAACTGCTCCCAGCCGAGGTCCCGGCACGCCCAGGCCACCTCTGCCCCGCCGAGATGCCGGCGTGCCGGCAGCCGGCCCTGCACGTACTCGATGGCGCCGAGCACGAAGAGGTATGCGCGTTCGTCGAACTGGTCGCTGCGCGACCGGATGCGGGTCAGCACGTCAGCCACGAACGTAATGTCGTTCACTTCCCGGCCGCCTGGTAGAGCGGGAAGGCGTGCGCGAGCGCCTCCGCCTCGCGGCGGACCGCGTCGACGGTGCTGTCATCCTGGGCGACGAGCACCCGGTCGATCAGCCGCGCCACCCGGCGCATCTCGTCCACGCCCATCCCCCGGGTGGTGAGCGCCGGGGTCCCGAGGCGGATGCCGCTCGTGACGAAGGGGGACTGCGGGTCGTCCGGGATCGTGTTCTTGTTGACGGTGATGCCGGCCCGGTCGAGCAGCCGTTCGGCCACCTTGCCGGTGAGCCCCTTCGGCCGGAGGTCGACCAGCATCAAGTGGGAATCGGTGCCGCCGGAGACGATCGCGAAGCCGAGCTCCTGGAGCGCACCGGCGAGCGCCCGGGCGTTGTCGACGACCTGCCGGGCGTACACGCGGAAACCGGGCTCGAGGGCCTCGCCGAAGCTCACCGCCTTGGCCGCGATGATGTGCATCAGCGGGCCGCCCTGGTGCCCCGGGAAGACCGACTTGTCCACCTGCTTCGCCAGCGCCTCGCCGCAGAGGATCATGCCGCCGCGCGGGCCGCGGAGGGTCTTGTGGGTGGTCGTGGTGGTGACGTCGGCGTGAGGCACGGGCGAGGGGTACACGCCGCCGGCCACCAGGCCGGCGAAGTGCGACATGTCGACCAGCAGGAAGGCCTCGACTTCGTCGGCGATGCTGCGAAAGGCCTCGAAGTCGATGATCCGGGCGTACGCGCTGCCCCCGGCGATGAGCAGCTTGGGCCGCTCGCGCCGGGCCTGGTCCCGCACCGCGTCGTAGTCGATCAGGCCGGTGGCCGGGTCGACGCCGTACTGCACCGCGCGGAAGATGATGCCGCTGTGGTTGACCGAGGCGCCGTGCGTGAGGTGCCCGCCGTGGGGGAGCGACATGCCCATCAGCAGGTCGCCCGGGGCGATGAGGGCCAGGTACGCGGCGAGATTCGCCTGTGCGCCGCTGTGCGGCTGCACGTTGGCGTGCGCGGCGCCGAAGATCCGCCTGGCCCGTTCGATGGCGAGCCGCTCCACTTCGTCGACCACCTCGCAGCCGCCGTAGTACCGGCGGCCGGGATAGCCTTCCGCGTACTTGTTGGTCAGCGGGGTCCCCATGGCGTCGATGACCGCGCGGCTGGCGAAGTTCTCGCTCACAATCAGCTCCAGGCCGTCGCGCTGACGCTGCAGCTCGCGGTCGACGATGGCGGCGACCGCGGGATCGGCGGCGCGGAGCCCGGCGGTGTTGTGTCGCGTCACGCCCCTTCCCCTCCCTCGATCTTGGCCACGCGGCGGCTGTGCCGGCCCCCGGCGAACGGCGTCCGGAGCCATTCCTTCATGATGTCCACGCCCTCGTCCTCGCTCAGGCACCGGGCCGGGAGGACCAGGACGTTCGCGTCGTTGTGCTCGCGCGAGAGCCGCGCCACCTCGGGGTTCCAGACCACCGCGGCGCGCACGCCGTGGTGCCGGTTGGCGGCATACGCCATCCCGAGGCCGGTCCCGCAGAGCAGGATGCCGCGCGCCACCTCGCCGTGCTCGACTTTCTCCGCGAGGGGATGCGCGAAGTCGGGATAGTCCACGGATTCCTGGCTGTCGGTGCCGAGGTCGAGCGGGGTGTAGCCGAGGGCGGTCAGCTCGCGCTTGAGCCGGGCCTTCAGCTCGACGCCGGCGTGGTCGGAGGCAATGGGAATGATTTCAGGCATGCCTACGCCGGCATCCACATCGGCCGCATCCCGCCGACCTGGTGCAGCCGGTCCTCGGCCACGCGATCGGCGGCGCGGTACGACGGGATCTTCTTGCTCGCGGCCAGGTCGTAGATGCGGAGGAGGGTGTCGTAGATCTCGCCCGCCTTCTTCTTCGACCGCTCGGCGGTCCAGCCGTGGATCTCGCCGTAGACGTTGATCAGCCCGCCGCCGTTGATCACGTAGTCCGGGGCGTAGAGGATCCCCTTCGCCGCGAGGGCGTCGCCGTGGCGCTCCTCCGCGAGCTGGTTGTTGGCGCCGCCGGCGACGATGCTGACCTTGAGCCGCTTCAGGGTGTCGTCGTTGATGGTGGCCCCGAGCGCGCAGGGGGCGTACACGTCGGCGGCCTGGTCGTAGATCTTGTCGGCGGCCACCGCCTTGGCCCCGGTGGCCTCGACCACCTTCCGGACCTTCGCCTCGTCGACGTCGGCCACGATCAGCTTCACGCCCTCGCCGGCCAGGTAGGAGCAGAGGTACTGGCCCACATGGCCGCACCCCTGCACCAGGACCGTCTTGCCCGAGAGGGAGTCGCTTCCCCAGTGCGCCTTGGCGGTCGCCTTGATCCCCACGTACACGCCGTGGGCGGTGACGGGCGACGGATCGCCCGAGAGCCCGGTCAGGCCGGCGACGTGGTTGGTCTCGTAGTGGACAAACTCCATGTCCGCGGGGCTGGTGCCGACATCCTCGGCGGTGATGTAGCGGCCGCCGAGCGATTCCACGAACCGCCCGTGCGCCCGGAACACCGCCTCGCGGTCGGTGCGCTTGTTGTCGCCGATGATGACCGACTTCCCGCCGCCGAGGCTGAGCCCGGCCACCGCCGCCTTGTAGGTCATGCCGCGCGCGAGCCGCAGCGCGTCGGTGATGGCGTCGCCGGTCGAGTCGTACTGCCAGAACCGGGTGCCCCCGAGCGCCGGCCCGAGGGTCGTGTCGTGAATGGCGATGATCCCGAAGTAGCCGCAGGCCGGCTCGTGACAGAAGACCACCTGCTCGTGGCCGTACCCGGCAATCTCCTTGAACAGATCCATGGCAGCGCTCAGTCGTGAGTGGCGAAAGGGGCGCCGGCCCGACGGCGTCGGCCGGCGATCGATGGCATCACTTCGAGTACTCGTAGAACCCGCGTCCGCTCTTGCGGCCCAGGTACCCGGCCGCCACCATCCGGCGCAGGAGGGGGCAGGCGCGATACTTGTCGTCCCCGAGCCCGCGGTGCAGCACCTCGAGGATGGCCAGGCAGACATCCAGCCCGATGAAGTCGGCCAGCGCCAGCGGGCCCATCGGGTGCGCCATGCCGAGCTTCATCACGGTGTCGATCGACTCGGGGCTGGCCACCCCCTCCATGACGCAGAAGATGGCCTCGTTGATCATCGGCATCAGCACCCGGTTCGACACGAAGCCGGGGTAGTCGTTGACCTCCACCGGCGTCTTGCCGAGCGCGCGGGCGGTGTCCATCGTCCAGGCCGCGGTGTCGTCGGTGGTGGCGTGGCCACGGATCACCTCCACCAGCTGCATGACCGGCACCGGGTTCATGAAGTGCATCCCGATGACCTGGCCGGGCCGCTTCGTCCGGGCGGCGATCTCGGTGATCGAGATGGAGCTGGTGTTCGTGGCGAGGATGGCCGAAGGCTTCGCGATGCCGTCGAGCTGCTCGAACAGCGCGAACTTGACGTCGGGGCGCTCGGACGCCGCCTCCACGACCACGTCGGCGGCGGCCGCGCCCTCGAGGGAGAGCGCCGTCGTGATTCGTCCGGCCACCTCCGCCGCGGCGTCCGCCGCCAGCGTCCCCTTCTTGACCTGCCGGTCGAGGTTGCCGCGGATGGTGGCCATGCCACGGTCGAGTGCCGGCTGCGCCACGTCGACCAGGGTCACCTGCCACCCGTGCTGCGCGAAGACGTGCGCAATCCCGTTGCCCATCGTCCCCGCCCCGATCACCGCTGCCTGCTTCATGCGGTACTCGCTCCCTTTGGAATCCAGCGCCATGCGATGAACACGGCGCCCGCCATCGCCACCGTGGCAAGTATGCCGCCCTCGGGCCCGAATGCGCCACCGGTCATCCAGTCCGGGCTGCCGGGCAGGTACTTTACCAGGGGGATGGGCAGCGGCAGGCCGCTGACCGGGGCCCCGGCGGCCGCCAGCGAGAGGTTCCAGCCGAGATGGGCCCCCCACGCCGCCCAGATTCCCCCCGGAGCGTAGAACACCGTGCCGAGCAGCACCCCGGCCATCGTGATGTTGGCGATGCCGAGTCCGGTGGCGTCGGGATTGGCCAGGTGGGCCAGCCCGAACACCGCCGCCGTGGCCAGCACCGCACGCTCCCGGCCGATCAGCCGCGCCAGGAGCACCAGCGGCACCCCCCGGAAGATCAGCTCCTCGCTCAACGCCGGAAGCGCCAGCGCCGCCGCGGTCGTGACGGAAGCCCGGGACCATTCGAGCCAGGTGCCCTCGCCAAGGGTCCAGTTCGCCCCCGCCAGGATCAGGCCGAGGAGCATGGCCACGATACCGGTCGCGGCGCCGAGCACGACGCCACGCGCGAGCCAGGGCCCCGGCGCCCCCGAAGGGCGCCAGCGCAGCGACTCCCACGAGCGGCCCAGGATACCATGGCCCACGTGGTAGGTTGCGACGCCAAAGCCGATCGTGAGCCCGATCCCCTGCACGAAGGCCTGCTGGAGTCCGACCTGGTCGAACCAGGCGCTCTCGACCCCACCCTGGAGCAGCCAGACCAGCCCCAGGATCACCACGACGCCGACCACCAGCCCCTCAACGCCGAAGGCGACCGACCAGCCGATCGCCTTGAGG
>DASUFQ010000156.1:0-2667 GCA_036274515.1 Gemmatimonadales bacterium
GTCACCTACGTGAAGGGTTTCGACGACATCCGGGAGCTCTTTGCGGGCCAGCCGCTGTCGCTCGCTCGGGGTTACACCCCGTCGACCTTCTCCTTCAACCTGCCGGGCGGCCGCTGCGAGGAGTGCGAGGGCGCGGGGTACGTCCAGGTGGAAATGGTCTTCCTTGCCGACGTGTTCGTGCCGTGCGATGCCTGCGGCGGCAGCCGCTACAAGCGGGAGATCCTCGACGTCCGCATCCACGGCGCGTCAATCGCCGATGTGCTGCAGTGGACGGTCGAGGAGGCCATTTCCCGGTTCCGCCACCAGCCGCGCCTCGGCACCGCCCTCTGGCACCTTCAGCAGGTGGGCCTCGGCTACCTCCGGCTCGGCCAGCCGGCCACCACCCTGTCGGGCGGCGAGGCGCAGCGCCTCAAGATTGCCCGCGAACTGGCCGGGGCCAGGAAAAAGGGCGCCCGCAAGCTCTACATCCTCGACGAGCCGACCACCGGACTGCACCTCGACGACGTGCGGGTGCTCATCCAGGTCCTCGACCGGCTGGTGGACGCGGGAAACACCGTCCTCCTCATCGAGCACCACCTCGACGTCATCAAGCGGGCGGACTGGGTCATCGACCTCGGCCCGGAAGCCGGCGACGCCGGCGGCCACCTGGTCGTGGAGGGAACGCCGGAGCAGGTGGCGGCCACCCCCGCCTCCCTGACCGGCCGGTACCTCCAGCCCTGCCTGGAGCCGGTGGCGCTGGAGGTCGGGGCGTGATCCCGCACTGCGACCTCCCCGCCGCGGTGGATCACCTCCGGCGGGTGGACCCGAAGCTCGCGCTGGTCATGCGCCGCGCCGGTCCCTGCGGCCTGGAGCCGGGGTTCCCCCGCCCTCCCTTCGAGGAGCTGCTCCGGGCCATCGTCTACCAGCAGCTGAGCGGCAAGGCGGCGGCCACCATTCACGGCCGGGTGCGGGCGCTCTTTCCGCCCCGGCGGAACCTCGACCCCCGCGCCGTCCTCGAGATGCCGGAGGAGCGGATGCGCGGGGCGGGCCTGTCGCGCGCCAAGCTCGCCGCCGCCCGGGATCTCGCGGCCAGGGCGCTCGACGGGGTGGTGCCGACGGCGGCGGCGCTGCGCCGCATGCCCGACGACGAGATCATCGAACGGCTGACGACGGTGCGTGGGGTGGGGACGTGGACGGTGCAGATGCTGCTGATCTTCCGGCTCGGCCGGCCCGACGTTCTTCCGGTGCATGACCTCGGGATCCAGAAGGGGTTTCAGCTCACCTACCGGACCCGGCAGCGCCCGAAACCCGACCGCATCGAGCGCGAGGCGCGCAAGTGGCGGCCGTTCCGGTCGGTGGCGTCGTGGTACCTCTGGCGGGCGACCGATCAGGAGCCCTGAATCACCGCGGTGGCCGCCTGGATGGCCCGCTGGGATCCGGTCAGCGCCAGCACGTCACCCGCCTCGAGCCGCTGGCCGCCTTCCGGCAGCACCAGCCGATCCTCCCCCCGACAGAGCGCCACCACCGACGCCCCGGTGAGGCCCCGCAGGTTGAGCTTGGCCAGGGTCTGTCCCGCGGCGGCGTCGCCCGCACCCACCACCACCTGCGTCAGTTCCCCGATGCCCGGCAGCATCTGGCGGACCTCGGTGATGATGCCGCCGGAGGCCGCGGGGTGCTCCCGCGTCACCGCCAGCGCCTCGACGATCATCGTGGCGCCGGCGCGCACGTGGCCCTGGAGGTCGCGCGCGGAGCGCCAGAACGCGATCCCGAGGAGGAGGAGGGTGGCGAGCAGCAGCACCGGCCCACCGTAGGCCGGCAGCACGGGCAGCGTCACCGCCATGATGGGCACGCCGACGATGACGACCACGCCGATCTGGACGGTGAGCCGGAGCGCGCGCCGCGGGGCGGCGCCGAGGTCGGCACGGCCCGGCGCCGGGGCGGGCACGGCGTGAAGCGAGATCGCCTCGCCGAGGGAGCGGGCCGCGCGCACGATGCCGTAGAGCAGCGGGAAGGCCACCGCGAGGGCGAGGGCGATCGTGCCGGCCTCCACGACCGTCGTGGACAGGCCGAGGAATGCCGCCAGCCGGTCGGTCCCCGATTCCAGCACCAGGAAGAGCCCGACGATGATCGGCGCCAGGAGCAGGGCGTCGAGGGCAATGAACCGCGCGAGGCGGGTGATTTTCCCTGCCGGGGTGTGCTTCGGCCCGCGCACCCGCACCGACTCCACCCACGAGCCGTAGAGCGTCGAGTAGGTCTGGAGCGCGTGCGGCATCCGGCGGTCCACGAAGTTGGCGATGGCGGTCGAGCGGGACACCAGCGCCGGGGTGAGCAGCGACGTCACGACCGACACCGACACCGCCACCGGAATCAGGAAGTCGCCGGTGGCGCCGGTGGCGACGCCGAGCCCGGCGATGATGAACGAGAACTCGCCGATCTGGCCCATCGAGAGGGCCGCGCGGACGGAGGTGCGGGTGCCGAGGCCGGCAATGAAGCCGCCGGTAGTGACGCCGACCGTCTTGCCGATCAGCACCGCGGCGGTGAGGCCCAGGACGGCGGGCCACGCCGCCAGCACGGCGGTGGGCTGGATGGACATCCCGATGGCCACGAAGAAGATGGCGGCGAACATGGCGCGCACCGGACGGACCAGCGGTTCCACCTGTTTCGACACGCCGCCCTCGGCCACGAACG
>DASUFQ010000157.1:0-4731 GCA_036274515.1 Gemmatimonadales bacterium
CCTCGCGCACCGCCCCACGCCCGCCCGCGGCCTCGGTCACGTACGCGGCAATCGCCTTGACCTCCTCGACGGCGTTGGCCACGGCGATCGGGAGCCCCACGCGCTGCAGCACCGGCACGTCCGCGAGATCGTCGCCCACGAAGGCCACCTGGTCCCAGGCGAGCCCGTGCTTCTCGAGGAGCGCGGCGAGCGCCGGCACCTTCCGGGCGCCGGAGTCCTGGATCACGTCGTCGATGCGGAGCTCCTGCGCGCGCAGCGCGGTGGCGTCGGAGCGGCGGCCGCTCACCAGGGCCACGCGGATCCCGGTGCCCCGCAGCAGCGCCAGGCCGAGGCCGTCCTGGATGTCGAAGCGCTTCAGCTCGATGCGCTCGCCGTGGGAGGCCCCGATGTAAACGCCGTTGTCGGTCAGGACGCCGTCGACGTCGAGGGCCAGCAGGCGCACCCGCCGCGCCACGCGCGGGTCAAGCACGGACGCCCTCGCGGGCGTGCGCCCAGAGCCCGAGGGTCCGGTCCATGAGGTCGTCGAGCTGGTCGAGCGGCCACTGGGTGGCGGCGTCGCTCGGCGCGCGGGCCGGGTCGGGGTGCGTCTCCAGGAAGAAGCCGTCGGCGCCGCTCACCGCCGCCGCGGCCAGCAGCGGCGGAATGAACTGCCGGAGGCCCCCGCTGGTGCCGCCTTCCCCCAGCCCCGGCTGCTGCACCGAGTGCGTGGCGTCGAAGATGACCGGCACGCCGGTGGCCGCGCGCATCCGCGGGAAGCTCCGCATGTCGACCACCAGGTCGCCATAGCCGAAGAAGGTGCCCCGTTCGGTCACCGCCACCTCGACCGAACCGGCGCTCTTCACCTTCTCGACCGCGCCCAGCATCCCCTCGGCGTGCATCCACTGCCCCTTCTTCACGTTCACGGGGCGGCCCGTGGCGCCGGCGGCCACGAGGAGGTCGGTCTGCCGGCACAGGAAGGCGGGAATCTGGAGCACGTCGGCCACGGCGGCGGCGGCGGCCGCCTGGTGCGGCTCATGGATGTCGGTCAGGATCGGGAGGCCGGAAGCGGCGCGCACCCGTTCGAGGGCCCGCAGCCCGTCCTCGAGCCCGGGCCCGCGCTGCCCGCCGCCGCGCGACCGGTTGGCCTTGTCGAAACTGGCCTTGAAGCAGACGGGGAGGCCTCGCCGGGCGGCGAGCGCGGCGAGCGCGTCCGCCACGCGGAGCATCAGGTCGTCGCCCTCGACCATGCACGGCCCCGCGATCAGGAAGGGGGCCTGGCCGAAGGTCCAGGTCATCCGCGTGCCGCCTCGGCGAGGTTGACGCGGCCCTTGGCGGGTTGGCCGACCGCCCGTCGCCGCTCGAGCGACGCCCCCACGAACCCGGCAAAGAGCGGGTGGGCGCGGGTCGGGCGGGACTTGAGTTCGGGATGGAACTGGCACCCGATGAACCAGGGGTGATCGGGCAGCTCGATCAGCTCAACCAGCCCGCCGTCGGGCGACTGGCCGGAGAGACGGAGGCCGAATTCGGCGAGCACGTCGCGGTAGGAGTTGTTGACCTCCCACCGGTGGCGGTGCCGCTCGCTGATCTCGGTGGTCCCGTAGGCCTGCGCCACCTTGGAGCCGGGGCGGAGCCGCGCGGCATAGGCGCCGAGTCGCATGGTCCCGCCGAGGTTGCTGACGTCGCGCTGGGCCTGCATCAGGTTGACGACCGGGGTGCCGCACTCCGGCTCGAACTCGGTGCTGTTCGGGTCGGGGAGCTCGCAGACGTTCCGGGCGAACTCGATGATGGCCACCTGGAGGCCGAGGCAGATGCCGAAGAACGGCAGGTTGTTCTCGCGCGCCCAGCGGACCGCCTCGATCATCCCCTCGACCCCGCGCACGCCGAAGCCGCCGGGCACCAGCAGGCCGTCGTAGCCCGCGAGGAGCTTGCCCGCCTCCTCCTGGTCGGTGAAGAGGTCGCTCGAGAGCCATTCGATGTGGACGTTGGCGTCGTGTGCGATGCCGCCGTGGATCAGCGCCTCCTCGACCGACTTGTAGGCATCGTGGAGGTCGGTGTACTTGCCGACCACGGCGATGCGGGTCTCGTGGGTGGGCCGGAGGGCGCGGTCGACGATGCCGTGCCAGGGGCGGAGGTCGGGGTCCTTGGTGACCAGGCGAAGCCGCTCGCACACCTCGCGGTCGAGCCCCTGGTCGTGGAGCCGGAGCGGGATCTCGTAGATCGACTTCACGTCGGGGCTCTCCACGACGCAGGCGAAGTCGACGTTGCAGAAGAGCGCGATCTTCCGCTTGATGTCGGCGGAGAGCGGCCGCTCGGTGCGGCAGACGAGGATGTCGGGCTGGATCCCGATCTGCATCAGCTCCCGGACGGAGTGCTGGGTCGGCTTGGTCTTCACCTCGCCGGCCGCGGCGATGTAGGGGACCAGCGTCAGGTGCATGAAGAGCGCGTTGTCGCGCCCGACTTCCTGCCGGAACTGCCGGATGGCCTCCAGGAAGGGGAGCGACTCGATGTCGCCCACGGTGCCGCCGATCTCGGTGATCACCACGTCATGCCCCGGCGCGGTGCGCCGGATGGCGTTCTTGATCTCGTCGGTGATGTGGGGAATCACCTGCACCGTCGAGCCGAGGTACTCACCGCGGCGCTCCTTGTTGATGACGGTCTGGTAGATCCGGCCCGTCGTGATGTTGTTCTGCTGCGAGAGCGACCGGTCGATGAACCGCTCGTAGTGCCCGAGGTCGAGGTCGGTTTCGGCGCCGTCGTCGGTCACGTAGACCTCGCCGTGCTGGAACGGCGACATGGTGCCGGGGTCGACGTTGATGTACGGGTCGAATTTCTGCATGGTCACCGAGAGGCCGCGCTCGACCAGGAGCCGCCCGAGCGAGGCCGCGGCGATGCCCTTGCCGAGCGAGGACACCACCCCGCCGGTCACGAAGATGAACTTGGTTGCTGAAGGGCCAGTGCTCATGGTCTACCTCGCGAGGGCGTGCCAGTGGGCCTCAGCCCGTTTCAGGTCGTCGGGCGTGTCCACCCCGGGCAGCGCCGAGGCGCTGAGGCGGGTCACGCCGATGGTCATGCCATGCTGCAGCGCGCGCAGCTGCTCGAGCCGTTCCACCAGTTCCGCCGGGGTCGGCGGCAGGGAAACCCAGCGGGCGAGCGACGCGCGAGTGTAGGCGTAGATGCCGAGGTGCTGCCAGTAGAGGCCGTCGGCGGGGTCGTCCGCCTCCCGGCGGTGCGGGATCACGGCGCGCGAGAAGTACAGCGCCCGGCCCGCGAGGTCGGTCACCACCTTCACGCGGGCGGGATCCTTGACCAGGGCGAGCTCGAGCGGCGCGGCGGCCGTCCCGACCTCGTCGCCCTGCGCCACCCGGGCCAGCGACCCCTCCAGCGCCTCGCGGTCGAGGAAGGGCTCGTCGCCCTGGATGTTCACGATAACGTCGTACGCCCGGAACTCGGGCCGCGCCGCCACCTCGGCCACCCGCTCGGTGCCGGTGGAGTGCCGATCGTCGGTCAGCACGGCCGACACCCCGGTGCGTTCCACCACCTGCGCCACCATCGGCGAGTCGGTGGCCACCACCAGCTGATCGACCAGGCCATACGCCGCCACGCGCTGGACCACGCGGGTGACGAGTGGTTCGCCGGCCAGGAGCTGAAGCGGCTTGTTGAGGAGGCGGGTGGACCCGAGGCGGGCCGGAATGACACCTAGGACGGGCATCCCAAAATCTAATAGCGGTCGGCTTTCCCGTCAAAAGTCGTGCCGGGAATGGAGAAGGGGCTTGACAGCGGCCTATTGAGTTGTCTCACAGCGACTTACGGCCAGCCGGATGGCCCTTTCCATGCCCCGATCTCGATGAACTGGACCACCTGGGGGGCTTCGCCGGGCACGCCGATCTCGAGCCGGTACCTCCCGGCCGGCGCGGCGGACAGTTCGAAGTCCGCCGTCTCCCCGACATCGATGATCGTGCGCGCCGGACCCACCAGCTGCTGGGAGCTCGGCAGGTCGGCGCCGTCCCGCGCCGCGGCGCGCCAGCTGGCGAGGGAGTCCCCCCGGAAGAGCCGCCAGGAATAGCGTCCGTACGGCATGATGTTGATCAACCGGAGCCGCTGGGGTTCCCCCGCCGCCCACCGGCCCGCGGGCGGCAGCGAGTCGCCGTTCAGCAGCACCCGGCCGAGTTCGCCATCGCGCCCGAGCAGGAAAATGTGATCGTTGGCGGGCTCGAACTCCGTCCCCGGCTCCAGGACGAGCAACGGGCCGTAGAGTCCGGAGACGAGCTGGATGTCGTCCTGCAGGTGGGTGTGGTAGATGAAGGTCCCCGCCCGGGGCTGGGAGAGGTGGGCCACGAACGAGTCGCCGGGCTGGATCGGCGCGAACCGCCGGTCGCCGGTCTGGCTCCACCCGGCCACGCCGTCGGAGGCGCTCTCCAGCTCCAGCCCGTGCCAGTGCACGCCGGTCGGCACATCCAGGTGGTTGACGACGGTCACGTCCGTGGGCACGCCGCGCGTGAGGAAGAGCGGAGGCGCCGGGAGAACCACCGGCGCTATGGTCCCGCCCTCCCCGACCGCGTAGCTCATGACGAGCCCCGTGGGGCTCCCCGGGCGGGGCGCTTCGCGCACCACGAGGCGCAGCTTCGCGGGATTCACCCGGGGCACCGGCGCGGGGCCCGGCGCCACCGCCAGCCCCAGCACCAGTCCCGCCATGTGCTGCGCGCCATCGTGGGCCATCGCGCTGCTGCCGTCGGGCCAGGTGAGCGCCGCGCC
>DASUFQ010000158.1:0-4510 GCA_036274515.1 Gemmatimonadales bacterium
CCACCGACATCACGCCCACCTGCTCCATCAGCGTGGCCCGGTCGAAGTAGCCCACTACCCGCTCCACGGCACCATTGCATACCGTGATGATGTCCACGCCTGGCAGCGCGATGGTCGCCCCGGTGGGTGGCAACCCGCGGAGACTCCCCCGATTGGTGCCGCGCATGAGCCAGCGGAAGGTGATGACGCCGCCGGGGCTCTCGTGCCAGCTCACCTCCTCGAACCAAAGATCGGGGAACGCGGTCCAGAGGCCGCCGGCGTAGGTGCCGAGCGGGCCGGCGCCGATCGGCCCGTTGGTGTTGGGGTCCTCGTAGGTGCCGCCGGGACAGAAAGCCGCCGAGAGCGCGGCCGCGTCCCGGGCATTCCAGGCGGCGACATAGCGGCGCGCCGCATCCATCGCGCTCATCGTGCCTCCTGCGGCGGCAGGGCGGCGGTCAAGCCAAGCTGGCGTACCAGGGCATCGTACCGGGGCTGACCGCGCAGCCAATTGGTGTGGGAGTCCGTCGCCAGCCAGGTGGCGACGCCGCCCCGGGCCTTCACGTTCGCCTCCAGCTCCCCGATCACGACCTCGGGGTCGCGGATGCCGTAGTGGACATAGCTCTGGTGATATCGGGGCACATAGCGGTCCCGGCCCTGCGTCTCGATCTCCGCCAACACGGCGAGCGCGTCCGTCCGCCGACCCATGCGGCCGTAGACGTGACCCAACGCGCCCAGCAGCAGCGTCCAGCGGCCGGAGAGGGCGACGCCCTCCTGCACCAGCGCCAGCGCCTCCTCGAACCGACCGAGCCGAACCAGTGGCCGTGCGATAGTCTCGTAGCCGGTGACGTAGGAAGGATCCATCTCGAGCAGCCGGCGACTCTGCTCCAGCGCCGCCTCCTGCTCACCCGCGTAATGCAGGCTCCGCGCGAGCGACTGGTGGGCGATGGTCGCCAGCGGCTCCACCTCGACGGCGCGGCGGGCGGCCTGGATGCCCTCGCCATGCCGCCCCAGGATGCCGTAGAAGTAGGAGGACCAGATGAGGGCCGGCATGTAGCCCGGCTTGAGCTGGAGCGCCAGCCGGAACCTCCGCTCGGCCTCGGCCCAATCCCAGTCGTAGAGCATCGCGACCACGGCGAGCGGTGTGTGCGCCTCCGCCAGATCCGGGTTCAGCTCCAGCGCCCGGTGCGCTGCCTCCTTGGCCCGTGGCATCGCCTCAGCCGGCGGCGCGCCGCCGAAGTAGTCGAAGCCCAGCATGTTCCAGCAGTCCGCGATCCCCGCATAAGGAAGGGGGAAGCTCGGATCCCTGCCCAGCGCCTGCTCGAAGTACTCGATGCCGCGCCGGTAGCCGTCGAGGGTGCGCTTGTTCCAGAAGAACCGGCCCTTGAGGTACAGCGTGTAAGCCTCCACGCTCGCGGTCGGCGGCACGACGAGGGGCCCCGAGTCCCCCTTCGACAGGCGTCCGCGCAGCGTGGCCGCGATCGAGCGGGACAGCTCGTCCTGCACCTCGAAGACGTCGGCCATCTGGCGGTCGTAGGTCTCGGACCAGAGGTGGTAGCCGTCCGCGGTATCGATGAGCTGCGCGGTCACCCGGAGCCGGTTCCCTGCCCGGCGCACGCTGCCCTCCAGCACGGCGTTGACGTTGAGGCTGCGCCCGATCTCCCGCACGTCCATGTCCCGGCCCTTGTAGGCGAACGCCGAGGTGCGGGAAGCGACCCGAAGCCCGGGGATGCGGGTGAGGACGTTGATCAGCTCTTCGGTCATTCCGTCGCTGAAGAACTCGTTCTCCGGGTCGGTGCTCATGTTCACGAACGGGAGCACGGCGACCGCGGTGACCTTGGGGACCGGCTGCGTCGCCGTGGGAGCGGAGATCGCCTGCCCGGTTTCCCGCTCGGCCGCGTGGATGGCGGCACCGAACTCGGCGGCCGTCTGGAACCGGTCGTCCGGGCGCAAGGTGAGCGACCGTGCCACCAGGCGCTCGACCACCAGGGGCACCTCGAGGCCGGCCGAGCGCAGGTCAGGCGCGGGACCCTGCAGCCGCTTGGCCAGCAATGCGAGCAGGGAGTTCGCCACGAACGGCGTCTGGCCCGCCAGCATCTCGTACAACACGCTGCCCAGCGCGTAGATGTCGCTCCGCCCGTCCACCGGGTTCTCGCTGGTCTGCTCCGGACTCATGTAGGCGGGCGTGCCGACGGCGAGACCGGTCCCGGTGAGCTTGTCCGCCCCGGCGGACTCGAGCGCGCGCGCCACGCCGAAATCAGCGACGATGGCGTGGCCATCCTCGAGGAGGATGTTCTCCGGTTTGATGTCGCGGTGGACCACACCCTGCCGGTGGGCGTAGTCCAGGGCGTCGGCCACCTCGCGGGCCAGGCGCAGGGCCGGACCCAGGGCCACGCGGCCTTCCCGGGTCAGGCGGTCGCGCAGGGACCCGCCCTCGACGAACGGGGCGACGTAATAGAGGAAGCCGTCGGCGTCGCCGGAGTCGTAGAGCGGCAGGAGGTGGGGATGGTGCAGCCGCGCCGCGACCCGGATCTCGCGGACGAATCGCTCGGCGCCGAGCTGCTCGGCGAGCTGAGGCTGGAGCACCTTGACCGCGACGGTCCGGTCGTGCCTCAGGTCGCGCGCGAGGTAGACCACGGCCATGCCGCCGTGGCCGATCTCCCGCTCGATGGCGTAGCGGGACTCCAAGGCGCTCTGCAACTGGTCGAGCAGATCGAGCACAGTCGTTCCGCGGGGTGGAAGAGCTACCATATCACGCCGGCCCACCCCATGCCAGAGCGGCGCGGCGGCGGCGCTACGCCCGCATCGCCGCCGCCATCACCGCCGGCACCTTGGTCCAGCTCGCCCGCTCCTCCAGCGCCACCATCCGGGGCATCAGCCGGTGCGCGCTCCGGTGAGTGATCGCGTACGCCGGCTTGGGCATGGTCGTGACTGGAGAGCGCATCACCGCCTTTTCGATGCGCTCCAGCATCGTGGTGTTGTGCACCCACCCCGCGCCGCTCTGGATGTCCTGCGGCGTGGACGTCGGGTACGCGCCCCAGGGCGGCGCGCCGAAGGCGAACAGCAGGCCGGACCACACGTTTACGGTCACCGCGCCGTAGCGGAGCCGCTCGATGGCCCGCTCCACCGCAGCGCCGGTGGTCGGGTCCTCGGCCGTCTTGGGGTGGACTACCAGTCCGGCCGCCAGCGTACCCCAGAGCCGCTCGTTGGCGAAACGAACGGCGTGGTCGAGGAACTCCACCGGATCGGCGCTGCCCACGCTGGTCTCCACGATGACGGGGGCGAAGGACTCCTCGAGGAAGAGCCGCTCCGCACGCGCATCGGGGTCGAGCCCCGCGATGACTGTCCACGGCAGCGCGCCCTCCGCGCGCCCGCCGATGCGGGTGCCGCGACCGGCGGCGAAGCGCTCCAGCCGCTCGCGGGCGCCGGGGTAGTAGGCCAGCCGGTCGGCCGCGCGCCCGAAGGACTCCTGCAGCCGGCCGAGGAACTCCTCGCGCCGGGACCACCCGCGGGGGAGCACGACCACGCGGTTGGCGTTGCAGTCGAAGCTCGCATTGAACGTCAGGCCGCTGGCCACGTCCTCCGCCTGGAAGGCCAGCTCCTTCGCGGAGTAAGGACCCGGCACCACGATCACCGGCGCGACCCCGCCCAGCTCGGCCGTCACCGGCTTGGTGAGGACGGGGCGGTTGTCACGCTTCCGCGCCTCACGCTCCGGGCCGGGCGGTCCCCAGACGATGTTGTTATACGTCGCCTCCGATCCGGTCAGATGAACCTCATCCACTCCGGCGTGACCGGCCAGGTAGGCGCCCTCCTCCACACCGCCATAGACCACCCCGAGGTACCCCTCCCGGATCGCCTCGGCGAAGGCGCGCTCCAGGAATGGACCCAGGTAGGCGTTCACCGGGTTCATCTTGAGGACGCAGGCCTTGCCCTCGTTGAAGATCTTGCTCAGCGCATCCTTCGTGGGGATCCCGCTGACGTTCCCGGCGCCCAGCACCAGGACGACCCGCCCGTCGCGTGGCTTGGCCTTGTAGAACCGGGCGCGGGACTCGGTCAGCTCGCGCTCGCCGATGCCGTTCTCCAGGTGGACATCCACTCTGGCCCCTCTGAAGAGCGTCCCGTCGATGGCGTTGGCCGGGAACACCTGCACTCGGAGCCGGCCGGCTATGGTGCGGCCGACCTCGCCGACCGGGGTGTTGCCGGTGTGCTTGAGCGCGAGCAGCGACTCCTGGAGCAGCCGGAGCTGCCGCACCACGAACCAGGGCCCCAGGCACCACTCCTCACCCTCCAGCGGCGTCCCCAGCGGAATGGCCTTGGCGCCGCAGGCGGCGTGGACGAGCTCGCGAGCGATGGCCAGATAGCCGGCCTGCATCCCGCGGGCGAGGGCCACCCGCTGGTCGAGCGAGAGGGTGAGCAGCCTGGCCGCGCCCTCCCGGGCGCGGGCGACCGCCTCGTCCAGCCGGCGCGCCGTGGAAGGCGGCGGGGTGGACGGGGCCGCCGGGGCGGCGGGTCGCGGGGCGGGAGCGATGATGGT
>DASUFQ010000159.1:0-2149 GCA_036274515.1 Gemmatimonadales bacterium
CCGGTAGCCCGAACGGGATCACGGCCAAAGGGCGCCGGCCCGGCAGCCATCGGGGGTACCCGCGCGCCTGGAACTCGCTCACGAACACCGGGCGCGGCCGGTGGCGCCACAGCCGGACGGCGCGATGGCGGCGGCGGAGGCTGGCGGGCGGCCACATCACCCAGAGCGTCAGCCGCCGGGCCCTCTCCGCCGCGCGGAGGAGCTCGGGATGCTGGACGGCGACGAAGACGTCGCACTCCCCGGCGCGCGGGGTGCCGAGCGGCAGCCACACCACCCCGTGGTGAAGGACCCGCTCCGGGGTGTTCGTGCGGCAGACCACCTCGTGCCCGCGCCGGGCGAGCGCCTCGGCGAGCTGGATCACCGAGGTCTCGGTGCCGCCGAGGGGCCGGCGCGCCACATCACGGCCGTCGTAGTGATTCGTCGAGTCCGCGATGACGAAGCGGCTCACTGGCCTACCCTCCCCCTGAAGAAAGGCAGAAGCTTCAGCGGGGGGGATACCGAGATATGGGTCGGCTCGAGATCTTCGATCCTGGAGGCGCTGGGCGATTGCGTTTCTTGGTGCCGGGGCCGCGACGAGCGGATGCTGACCGCTGGGACGGTCCCGGGGGACGGGGAGAGCCATGTCGGCTGGCCGCGTGACGGCCGCGATGAGACCAGCTCCCCCGCCCCACACGACGAGAGGCCCCAACCGGCCACAGGGTGGAGCGCCAAGGGCAGCTGAAGCCCAGAGCGCCAATCAGTGAGCGACCGGCGGGACCTCTCGCGCGGCAGTGTCTCGCACTCCCAGGGAGACGCACAATGACCTTCTTCGTCGGGGTGGACTGGGCGGCGACCACACACGCCGTCTGCGTAATCGACGAGACTGGGACGGTCCGCTGGCGCGGGGCGGCGCCCCACTCGGCCGCCGGCCTCGCCGAGCTGGTGCACCGTCTGGCCCGCTTCGGCCTCCCGGCCTCGCTGCCCGTGGCCCTCGAGCGCCCCTCGGGCCTCGTGGTCGACACGCTCCTGGCCGCGGGCTTCCGCGTTGTTCCCATCCACCCCAACGTCGTGAAGGCCTGCCGGCCCCGCTACTCCGCAGCCGGCGGCAAGAGCGACCCCGGCGACGCCTACCTGCTCGCCGATCTGCTCCGAACCGATGGGCACCGCTTTCGTCCCTTGCAGCCCCTGGCGGACGAGACCCGCGCCCTCCGCGCTCTGGTCCGGGGTCGCGATGACCTCGTCGCCCAGCGCGTCGCCCTGGCCAATCAGCTCCGGGCGCTCCTCGAGCGCTTCTGGCCGGGGGCCGCGGCGATCTTCGCCGATGTCGATTCGCCGATTACCCTGGCGTTCCTCACGCGCTACCCCACCCCCCAGAGCGCCGAGCGGCTCGGCGAGCGCCGCCTGGCCCAGTTCCTCCGCCGTCACGCCTACTGCGGCCGCCGCGCCCCCGCCGAACTGCTGGCCCGGCTGCGCACCGCCCCGCTCAGTCGCACCGGGGAGGCGGAGGCCGAGGCCAGCGGCGAACTCGTCCACGCCTTGGTCGCGGTCCTCACGCCCCTCGTCGCGCAGATCCAGCAACTGTCCGCCGCGATCGCGGCCGCCCTGGACCAACACCCGGACGGCCCGCTCCTGCAGAGCCTGCCCCGCAGCGGTCAGGTCAACGCCGCCCAGATCCTGGCCGAGCTCGGCGACGACCGCGCCCGGTTCACGACCCCGGAACAGCTCGCCGCGGAAGCCGGCGTCGCCCCGGTCACCCACGCCTCGGGCAAACACCGCGGCGTCGCCTTCCGCTGGGCCTGCAACAAGCACCTCCGCCAGGCCCTCACCACCTTCGCGGATAACTCCCGCCATGCCTCGGCGTGGGCCGCCGCCGTCTACGCCCGGGCCCGAGCGCGGGGGTGTGATCATGCCCACGCGATCCGGATCCTCGCCCGTGCATGGGTCCGCATCCTCTGGCGGTGCTGGCAGGATCGGCGTCCCTATGACATCGCCCTCCACCGCGGTGCCCAGCCACTCCTGGCTCCCGAATCGCTCGGAGGTTGACACAGGGTGTCTCATCGGCACGCCGGGGCAAAGTGCGACGCCACGCCAGAGCGAATAGTTCCATACATTCAGGTCATTAGACCTGACGTGGTGATGGATCGGCTCAGCTACCCGGCCCGCGGGGTTG
>DASUFQ010000160.1:0-19348 GCA_036274515.1 Gemmatimonadales bacterium
GTACCCGTGCTCCGCCATGTTGTCGTAGAGGTTCTGCATCGCCTCGATGTTGGCCTCCATCCGCTCGATTTGGCTGTCGGCCACGAACACGACTCCGTCCACCCCCTTGAGGATGAGCTTGCGCGAGGCGTTGTAGTACACCTGCCCGGGGACGGTATAGAGGTGAAAGCGTGTCTTGAAGCCGCGGATGGTGCCGAGGTCGACCGGCAGGAAGTCGAAGAAGAGGGTGCGCTCGGTCTCGGTGGCGAGGGAAATCATCTTTCCCTTGGCGCCGGGCGCCACCTTGTTGTAGACGTGCTCCAGGTTGGTCGTCTTGCCCCCGAGGCCGGGGCCATAGTAGACCAGCTTGCAGTTGATCTCGCGGGACGCGTAGTTGATCATCGACATGCGCGCGTGCCTTCTATTCGCCGAAGAGTTTGTCGATCTCGTCCTCGGCATCGCCGAGGAAGTCCTGCTCGACCCGCGGCGCCACGCCGCCGTCCCGCGCGAACATTTCCGTGAACACCTTGCTGAGCTCGCCGACCGTCCCGCGGACCCGGAGCTTGACCAGCCCCAGCGTGGTCCGGGTGTCGAAGAGCACCACGAGGATGACCCGGCGCGCGATGTCCGCCAGGTACATCGAGGCCGTCTCGCCCTGGTGGAACAGGCTGCCGAATTCCGGCTCCCCGATCAGGCGGGCCAGCTGGTCGTTGGCGCTGAAGTCGGCCGCCGCCAGGGAAGCGAAGGTGGTCGGGTCGAATTCCGGAGGCTCACCGGCGGTGGCCACCATCTGCCCGGTGCGGTCGACCAGCAGCGCCGTCCGCGCGTTGGAATCGCGCAGGAACGCGTTCAGCATGACCACGATCCTGTCGTGATCCGCCTCCGCCAGGGACCAGCTGGACGCACCGGACATGCAGGCTTCCTATCCGAGGGAAACTTCGAGCCGCCGCAGGAGCACACCCGCGCGGCGGCGGAGGCCGGGTTCCGCCTCCCAGACCAGGTACTCGCGCAGCAGCCGCACCGCCTCGGCGGAGCGCTCGCCCGCGAGGTAGGCGAGGGCGTCGGCACGTCTGCCGACGACCGGGCTGAAGAGGTCGGACCGATGCCGGTCGAGCCGGCGCTGGGCGAGCCCCCATCCCACCACCAGGCCGGCGAGCACCCCGCCCACCAGCAGGACGCCCCGCCCCGTCATCCGGCCACCTCCTGCCGGGCCGAGAGCGCATGGGCAAGGGTCACGCCGTCGACGTACTCAAGATCGCCCCCCATGGGAAGGCCACGCGCCAGCCGGGTCACCCGGACGCCGGCGCCCGCGAGCACCTGGTGGAGGTAGGTGGCGGTCACCTCCCCCTCCATCGAGGGATTGGTGGCCAGGATGACCTCCCGCACCGACCCGCCGCGCACCCGCTCGAGCAGGCGGTCGATCCGGAGCGCCTCGGGGCCGATCCCGTCGAGGGGAGAGAGGCGCCCGCCGAGGACATGGTACCGCCCGCGGAATTCCGTCGACCGCTCGACCGCCTGGACCGACGCCGCCTCCTCCACCACGCAGATGAGGGCGGCGTCGCGCCGGGGGTCGCGGCAGAACTCGCAGCGCTCCTCCTCGGCCACGTACCCGCACTCGGCGCAGGCGCGGACCGTGGTCGCCACGGCGTCGAGCGCGCGCGCCAGCCGCGCCGACTCATCCGGTCCCTGCTGCAGGAGGTGGAAGGTCAGCCGCTGCGCGGTCTTCCGGCCGATGCCCGGAAGCCGCGCCAGCTCGCCAACCAGCGCGTCGATGGCCCGCACCGGCTAGAGCCCGGGTCCGGCCTGGCCGGGCTGGACCCGGCGCATTTCGGCCTGCGCGAGCTCCACGGCCTGGCGCTGTCCCTCGGCGATGGCTCCGACGATCAGGTCGGCGAGCAGTTCGGCATCCCGGCCGTCGAACGCCTCGGGCGCGATCAGCAGGGAGCGGAGCGTTCCCTGCCCGTCCACGGTGGCGCGCACCAGGCCCGCACCCGCGCTGGCCTCGATGGTGCGCCCGGCGAGGTCGATCTGGAGTTGCTGCAGCCGGCCCTGGACCTGCTGGCCGAGCTGAAAGAGCTGTTGAAGGTCTGCCATTCCACACCTAAGTCGCTGTCAGAGTGCAAACTACGGGTGCCTCCACCACGGGGCAACCCGGGCCGTCAGTCCAGGACCTCGAGGTCGAGGATGTTGGCCGCCACGTCGAGGGCGGGATCCTTCTTGCGGACCCGCGTGAGGCGCTCGGCGCGCGCGCCCGCCTCGGTCAGCCGTTCCGGTCGTGCGGCGGTGGCCGGCGCGCCGACCCGCATGCGGATGCCGGAACCGGTGAGCACCGAGAGGATCTCCTCGACCGCCTCCGCCTGGCGTTCCAGCGCCTCGCGGTGCATCGGGTTTTCCTCCGTCAGCTCGATGCTCAGGGTCTTCCCGTCGATCCCGGCGGGCCGGCTCACCGCGAGCGCGGCGCCGAGAAAGCTTCCTTTTTCGCGACCGCGCTCGACGACGGTATCCCAGGCGCCGGCGAGCGCCGAGAGCTCGAAGGGAATCGGCGCCCCCGCGCCGGCCGGGGACGCCTGGCGGGGAGGCTGGGCGGCACTCGGGGCGGCGCGCTCCCCCGCGGGGGTCGCGCCGGGTCCTGGCTTTCGTCCGCCCGACGGCCGGCCCGCTGGCGTCGCGCCCTGGGGCGGGCCGCCACCCGCGATCACGGCGGCCAGGTCCACCGTCCGGTCCATCAGGGTCCAGCGCAGGAGGAGGGTTTCCACCGCGAGGCGCGCATTGCCGCTCCGGCGCACGGCGGTCTCGCTCTCGGCGAGGAGCCGGAGCATCCGGAGCACGTCGCCGTCCGACAGCCGATCCCGGTACTCCCCGAGGGTGGCGCGCATCGACTCGGTGACATCCTCGGGGTCCACGCCCACCTGCAGCATCATCAGGGCGCGCAGCATCTCGCCGGTGCCGTTCAGGAACTCCGCCAGGTCGGCGCCGGCGTCGAGGAGCCGGCCGACGAGCGGGAAGACCCCCGCGGGGTCGCGCTCGGTGACCACCCGCAGGACCTCGGCGTACTGCTCGTCGCCCACCAGCCCGAGCACCTCGCGGACCCGCTCGGCGGTGACGGCCCCCTCGCCGAAGGAGAGGCACTGGTCGAGCACCGAGAGGGCGTCGCGCATCCCGCCGTCGGCGTGCCGCCCGATGAGGGTGAGGGCGTCGTCATCGGCCGAGAGTCGCTCCGCGTCCAGCACCTGCGCCAGCCGGGCCCGGATGGCGGCGGGGCCGATCCGCCGGAAGTCGAAGCGCTGCAGGCGCGAGAGCACCGGGGCGGCGGTGTTGAAGATCTTGGCCGGTTCGGTGGTGGCGAAGACGAAGACCACCCCGGGAGGCGGCTCCTCGAGGATCTTGAGCAGCGCGTTCCACGCCTCGCGGGTGAGCATGTGCGCCTCGTCCACGATGTACACCTTGTGGTGCCCCTCCTGGGAGGCGGCGTACATGGCGCGCTCGCGGAGCTCCCGGGCGTCGTCGACGCCGCGGTTGCTGGCGGCGTCGATCTCGACGACGTCGAGGTTCGCGGAGCCGTTCCAGATCCGGAGGCAGGTGTCACACTCGCCGCAGGGCTCGCCGGCGGGGGTGACCGTTTCCCGGCGCTCGCAGTTGAGCGCCATGGCGAGGATGCGCGCCGCGGTGGTCTTGCCGACGCCGCGCGGGCCGGTGAGGAGGTAGCCGTGGCCGAGGCGGCCGCTGGCGATGGCGCCGCGCAAGGCCGCGGCGACGTGGTCCTGCACCAGGAGGTCGGCAAAGCGCCGTGGGCGGTATCGGCGAGCGAGGGCGATGGCCATGGCGGTACGACCGGCGGAAGGACGTGACGAGGAAAGAAAAGTGCCCCAGGCGACCCGAAGCGACACCGGACATCGCTTAGCGCTGCTACCGGCGAGGTCCTGACGCGGTTCGCGCGCCGACGCCCTCCGGACCTGGGGCGAGGGGAATATAACATGGGGCGGGCAGACGGGCAGACGGGCAGGCGGGCAGACGGGCGGCCGGAGGTGGAGACAGGGAGACAGGGGGACACGGGGAGAGGGGGACCGGCGGACCGGCGGACCGGGTGCAAAGAGTGGCGCGAAGGGGGAGATTTTGGGTCTCGCAGATTGCGGTAGCCCCGAGCTCGGGCCGGAATACGGCGCGACCGGGAGTCAACAACCGCGCTGGGTGGCAGCGCTTCCCCGCGAACACACGGGGTGGAACCCCAGGGCCTGTCCCCCTGACCCCCGATCCCCCCCTATGCCACCGATTGCGCTCCCCCCGGGGAAAGTGTTATAATTGCTTTCGCTTCATCGAGTTACGGTCCGCATCGCACCCAAGCCTTGCATGGAGACGAATGTCATCTTTCTCGACAGATTTCCAGAATCCGTATCTTGAAGTCCCTGCAATACTTGTCCTCACAATCCCCTCATATCATTGACTGATTACTTGGCAGCTGGGACCGGGTGCGCCGAAGTTGGCATCCCCCTTGCCTTCCCCTCTGCTCGATCCGCGCCCCGTGGTGCGGGCCGACCGAACCTTGATGCTCGTGTCGTTTCACGGAGTGGGCAGCCCAACGCAGTTTCTTTCACAAAGGACCGACAGACCATGAACACCGCCTCGAAGCTGTCCCTCGCTGTTGTGACGCTCCTCGCGATCGGGGCCTCGTCGGCCCAGGCGCAGAGCGCCACCATCTCGGCTACGGCCACCGTGCTGACGCCGCTCACCCTGACCGGCGCGGCGCCGCTCGCCTTCGGCAGCGTCTATCCGGGCGTGGCGAAGACGATCGCCCCGGGCGACGCGACCTCCGGCCGCTTCACCTTCGCCGGCGCGGCCGCCGCGCAGGTGAGCTTCAATTTCCCGAGCAATCCGGTCAACCTGACGGGCGCCGGGACGCTGCCGATCGGCACCTACACCGGGCTGCACAACACCACGAACACCACGACCGGCGCCACGGCCTTCACCCCGGGCGTCACCGCGGTGCTCGCCAACCTGTCCGGCACCGGCGCGCTGTTCCTGTTCATCGGCGCGACCGTGTCGCCGACCCCGACGCAGACCGCCGGCGCGTACACCGGCACGATTACGCTGAACGCTGTCTACACCGGCAGCTGAGCTGGACACCGAGAGGCGGTGGTACCGGCGGCGTGGGCTTCGGCCTGCGCCGCCGGTGCGCCCTTCCGGACCGATGCATCGCGCGCGCCTGACCCTGCTGGTCGGCCTCGGCGTGGCCCTCGCGGCCACGCCGGGCGCGGCGCGCGCGCAGACGGTGGTGGGGGTCCAGAACCTGGCGTTCGGCACCGTGATCCCCGGCGTGCCGGTGACGATCGCCCCGACCGACGCGGTGCGGGCCGGCCAGTATCGGATCACCGGCCTCTTCCTGGCCACGGTGACGGTGACCTTTACCCTGCCGACGGCCATGAATCGCGTGGGCGGGGGCGCCTCGATCCCGCTCACCTTCCTGAACACCTCGGGGCAGTGGGACCCGGCCGTTGGCGCCACGACGACCTTCAACCCGAACTCGCCGTACACGGCGTTCGTCTGGCTGGGCACCACGCTCGTGTCGCTGGGAGGACGGGCAAGCCCCGCCCCGTCGCAACTCGGCGGGAGTTACACGAGTAACATCATCATGACCGTGATCATCAACTGAGACGCGACTTCATCATGAAGCTTTCCAAGCGTTGGCTGACCACCCTGCTGGCCCTGACCCCCGCCCCTGCCCTGGCGCAGGGGGTCGTGGTCGCGCCGCATGCGGTGTTCATCGACCACGCGACCCGCTCCGGCGCCATCAACCTGTACAATCCCGGCCAGGACCCGGTCGAGGTGAGCGTCTCGTTTGGCTTCGGCTATCCGACGACCGACTCCGCCGGCACGATCAAGGTCGAGGTGGCCGACAGCGCGCCCGCGGGCGAGCCCGGCAACACCGGCTGGCTGCAGGCCTTCCCACGTCGCGTGACGGTGGGCCGTCAGCAGCGCCAGACGATCCGGATCCTCGCCACGCCCCCCGCCGGCCTGCCGGACGGCGAGTACTGGGGCCGGGTGATCATCGGGGCGAGCGGCGGCAAGGTGCCGGTGGCGGGCATCCCGGATTCCTCGGACATCAGCGTGGCGCTCACGCTGGAGGTGCGGACCGTCATCTCGGTGACCTACCGGAAGGGCGTCCTGACGACCGGCGTCACCCTGGCGCCGCTCAGCGCCGCCCTCGAGACCGACAGCGTGGCGGTCCGGGTACCGATGACGCGAACCGGGAATGCCGCCTACCTGGGCACCGTGCGGGCCGAGGTGGTGGACTCGCGCGGCAAGGTCGTGGGCCAGGCGGAGCGCTATGTGGGCGTGTATCACGTCCTCGACCCGAAGATCCTTGTCCCGGTCGATACCCTGCCCCCCGGCACCTACACGGTGCGCGTGGACATCTCGACCGACCGGACCGACCTCCCGCCCCGCTCCGCCATTCCGGCGTCGCCGGTGCGTGACTCCGTGCAGTTCACCGTCCGATGAGCCGGTGGATCGCGGCCCTGCTGCTCGTCCTCGCCCCGGCGCGCGCCTGGGCGCAGGCCAGCAATTCGACCGTGGGCGTCACGGCCACGGTCATCGGGTCGCCGGTCACCTTTGTCAACCTGCAGGAGCTCGACTTCGCGACCGTCACGCGCGGGGTGCCGAAGTCCGTGGCCTATGGCACCGCCTCCGCCGGCAAGGTCCAGGTGACGGGAAGCTCGAACGCCTTTGCCCAGATCGACTTCACCCTGCCGGGCCAGCTCCCGAACACCCAGGCGCCCCCCGGCGTCGACATGCCGATCAGTTTCGACCCCGCCTCGGCCGCGTGGAGTCGCGCCCTGGACATTCCCGGTGCCGCGAACTCCTTCGACCCCGCCTCCAGCGAGGTGGGTCGCTTCGGCCCCCCTCCGCGGCCGTACCTTTACGTGTATCTTGGCGGGACCGTGACTCCATCGCCCACCCAGGCCGCCGGCATCTACCAGGGCACGATCATCCTGACCATCACCTACCTCTAGCATGCTGGTGGGACTGCTGGCCAAGTTGATCGCCACGCTGGTCCTCATCCTCCTCGCCCTCGGCATCTTCGTCGGCGGGGAGAAATTTGTGTCGTATCTCGACCGCGCCGGCGGCCCGAGCCCCCCCACGGCCGAACGGGCCGCGCCGGATTCCGTCCCCCACACCGCCGTGGAGTTCGCTCCCACGCCCCCGCCGAGCCCCGCGCCGCGGGGGCGCGCCGCGCCGAGCGTGGCGGTCATGACCGACCCCACGCCCACGCCTGCCCGCCCGACGCGCGGCGCGTTGCGCCCCTCGCTCGACACGCCGCCGCACCAGCCGGCACCCGCACCACCACCTGCGCGGCGCGAGGCGGCCACGCCTCCGACCGCCGCGGTGGCCGCGCCGGCGCTCCCCCCGCCGGCGAACGAGCGCCCGGCCCCCACGCCGGCCGAGCGCGTCGATACCGCAGCCCCATCTCCCCCGCCGCCACCGCGGCGGGAGGCGGCGCCACGCGGCGTCGAGCCGGTCCTCGTCGACCTGCAGATCGGCCGGCTGGTCAGCCGGACCGTGGTGGCCTACCGCGACGGTGAAACGGCGCTGGTACCGCTCTCGGCGTTCTTCGAACTCGCCGAGATCGCGTACGCGCCCCCGAGGGACGGGGTCTTCGAGGCTCGGCTGGAGCCGAGCGGCCAGGACATCCGCATCGTGGCCGGGGCCGACAGCCTGACGATCGGCCGGCGCCGGCTCCCGGTGGCCCCCGGCGAACTCCTGGAGCAGGACGGCGAGCTGTTCCTCGCCACGGCGCCTCTCGGCACGATGCTCGACGTGGAGTTCCAGGTCAGCTGGCCCGACCTGGCGGTCGTGGTGCTGAACCCCGATTCGCTGCCGGTGGCGCGGCGCTACTGGCGGGACCAGATGCGCGCGATGCTGGCGGAGCGCTACGGCGCCCGCCCCGACACCACCCTGGGGCTGCCGCGCAGCAAGTGGGACGGGATGGTGCTGGACTACAACCTGTCGTTCCCCCTCTCCGACAACCTCGTCGGCGGCGCGTCGTACCAGTTCAGCATGGGCGGCCAGGTGGCGGGGGGCTCGCTCGAGATCGGGGTGCGCAGCCTCGGCACGATCGACTACGACCGGGCGGAGTTCGCGGCGACGTGGAAGGGCGTCTGGATCGACAACACCTACGTGAAGCAGCTGACGCTCGGCACCACCACCCTCACCGGACCCCGCTATGCGGGGGTGCGCGGCGTGGCGGTGACCAACTCCCCGTACATCCGGCCGACCTACGTCGGCCAGCTGAACTACTACGGCCGGCTCGAACCGGGGTGGCAGCTGGAGGCCTACTCGGGCTCCCAGCTCGTGGCCTTCGATTCCATCGGCGCGAACGGCGACTACTCCATCAGCCTGCCGGTCGGCTACGGCGAGAACCCGGTGGACTTCGTGGCCTACGGCCCGACCGGGCAGATCCGGCGCTTCAACCAGACCTACCGGGTGGTGAGCGAGCAGCTGCCGTACAGGCAGCTCGAGTACGGCGTCGCCGCCGGCGAGTGCGTCTCGGCGCTCTGCGAGGGGGCGTTCAACGCGGACCTGCACTATGGCCTCTCGCGGCGCGTGACGGTCCGGGGCGGGGTCGAGGGCTATTCGCGTGACGGGCTGAGCAGCCTGGTGCACCCCTACGGCGTGGTCACCGGCCTCGTGGGGAACGCGATCACGCTCGAGGGCGAGGCGATCGGCAACGGGTGGCTTCGGGGCGCTGTCCGGTTCGAACCGTCCCTCGACCTGCGGGTGGCGGCGGGGTACTCACAGTTCGACACTTCGGTCGACCAGTCGGTGATCGCGCCCGCCGGCCGCAGGTCGCAGTGGATCTTCGACGGCTTCCTGCGTCCCGTCCCCGCCCTCGCCTCGTTCTACCTGCAGGCCGCCGCCGAGCTCGACGAGGGCGTCGACGTCGACATGTCCCGGGCGCGGCTCCAGGCGTCGCTCCAGGTCGACATGGTCCGGCTGTATCCCTACGTGCGGTTCGAGCGGTTCGCGCCCACCTTCGGGGAGGCCACGAGTGCCCAGTACCTCGGGCTCTCGGCGTACGCCAACGGCCGGCCCTCCTGGGGCTCGGCGCTGGGCGCCCTCTGGTTCCGGGGGGATCTCGAGGCCGGCGGGCAGGAGGGCGGCCTGAGCTTCGCGGCCGCGACCATCGCGCGCAGCTTCGGGCCGGCGCTGCGGGTCGAGGGGGGCGCGGCGTGGCGGCGCGGCAATCCCGGCACGATCTTCACGCTGTCACTCGTGTCGTACCTGCCCACGGTGCAGGCCACGACGACGGCCATCGCCCCGACCGAGGGGCCCGGCAGCGTCGTGCAGACGCTGCAGGGCGCGGTGGTCTACGACAACCACCAGGGCCGGCTGACCGCCAACCCGAACGCCGGCATCCAGCGCTCCGGCGTGTCGGGCACGGTGTTCACCGACGACAACGCGAATGGCCGGCAGGATCCGGGGGAGCCCGGCGTCGGCGGGGTGCGGGTCATCGTCGGGTCGTCGAGCATGACCACGGACAGCGCGGGCCGCTATTACGTGTGGGACATCCCGGCCTTCGAGCCGGTGCGCGTGCAGATCGACTCGACCTCGCTCGAGAACCCGCTGTACGTCCCGGCGTTCGGCAGCGCGAGCCTGCAGCCGCCCCCGAACGCCTACCGCAACTTCGACCTGCCGCTGGTGACCGGCGCGGTGCTCGAGGGCCGGGTGGTGCGGGACGGCGCCCCGCTGCCCGGGGTCACGCTGGTGCTGACCAACACCGGCAACGGCAAGCAGACCTCGATCGCCACCTTCTCCGACGGCAGCTTCTACGTGCTGGGAGTCAAGCCGGGGCAGTACACCCTCGCGGTGGATCCGCGCGATCTCGCCGCGCGGCGCCTGGTCGGCGGCACCCTCCGGCTCACGGCGCAGCCCGGCGCGCCCGACCAGCTGAGCAACCTCGTCGTCCAGGTCCGCTCCGCCAACTGAGGCTCAGGTGAGCTGGGCGCGCTGCTGCTGCTGCATCGTCCGGAGCTGCCAGGTTTCCGCGACGACCCCCCCGAGCAGGAACACCAGCGACGTGTAATACACCCACAGCACCGTCAGCACCATGGCGGTCAGGTGGAAGTCCAGCGCCACGGTCTCCATGGACGCCACCTTCGCCAGGTACATCGCGAAGAGCCGCTTGGCCACGTCGAACGCCGCCGCCCCGAACGCGGAGGCCACGAGCGCGGCGCGGGTGTCGATCCGCCGCAGCGAGGCATACTTGTAGATCAGGAAGAAGAGCGTGAAGGTCAGCGCCAGGCCCAGCGCCTCGGGGATCCAGCGCCCCACGGAGGAGAAGAAGAAGCCGACGATCGGGTAGTCGGTCTCGCCGTAGGCGCGGGCCAGGCCGACCATCGTCGTGACGGCGGTGCTCAGCAGGAACACGCCCAGCGTCAGGATGACCATCACGACGTCGCGCAGCTTGCTGAGGAGGTAGCTGACGAGGAAGTGGCGGCGCACTGGCGGCCGGACGCTCACGTCGTACATCTGGTTGAGCGCGGTCCGGATGCTCGCGAAGAGGCGGGTGCTGAACCAGAGGAACGCCGGCACCGCGACGAGCGAGAGGCGGCTGCCGTATTCGGCGATCCGGCCGAGGATCTCCTCGAGCAGGAAGAACGGATCCCGGCCGGGCGTGGTGTCGTGGAGCGGGAGGAACGCCTCGAAGAAATGCGGGAGGTCCACCGCGTCGATGCCGGCCCACGGCTGGGCCACCTCGGTGAGGCCCACCAGCAGGAGCAGGACGAAGGGGATGGCGGCGAGCAGCGCGTCGAAGGTCAGGGCGCTCGCCAGGAACGTGACGTGGTTTTCATCGGCCGCCTGGAGGGTGCGGCCGAGGAACCCGCGGAAGGACCGGTGCCAACCGCGGATTCGTTTCCGGTTCAGATGACCGGTTCCTCGTCGTCCGCCAGGGCGGCGGCGCGGCGGCGGCCCCGGGCGTCCGCGAGCCGGCGCTCCAGTTCCTCCCGCGCCGTGGCCCCCGCCCCGCGCACGGCCTCGGCAGTGTCGGCGGCCCGGCCGCGCACGTCATCCACCTTCGCGTGGATGGCCTCCCGCACCCGGCCGGCTTCCTCGCGCACCCGCTCCTTCCCCTCCTCGAACCTGTCGCCGAGTTCGTCGAGCCCCTCGTCCGCCAGGTCCCGGAGGTCGCGCGCCTTCCGGGAGATCAGCTTGCGGGTCTTCTTCCCGCTGTGCGGGGCGAAGAGGAGGGCCAGGATGCCGCCGACGGCGGCCCCCGCCACGAACCACTTCACCCCCGCGCCGCCCTCGTCCCGCACGTACACGATTTCGTCGTCGTCTTGCCGTCCCATGTCACTCTCCCGCGTCGGGGTCGTCCTCGGCGGAGACCAGGACCTTCTCCAGCGAGGCATGGTGCTGCACCGGCGCGTGAATGAACCGGTCCACCAGCGTGTCCGTGCCGTTGACGTTCAGCTGTTCGAACAGGAATCGGAAGGTGGACTCCAGGTCCGCGGCGATCGCGCTGCGCACCGCGGGCGGCAGCGCCCAGCACTCCTCCTTGAACGGACCGATGGCCTTCTTGCGCGCCTTGTAATAAAACTGCTCGTCCGAGTCGTCGGCTTTCCGGTCGCTCTGCGCGTTGGCGTCGACCCAGGCGTACATGCGCGCCCGCAGGTCGGCCGGGAGCTTCGGATGATCGAACACGATGTTCTGGAAATTGGTGGCGAGGTGGATTTCGCAGGCCTCGACGCGCGGGAAGTTCCCGAAGGCGTTTGCCGGGAGGGTGCTGGCGCCGTGCTGCACCGCCCCCGCCGTGCCGTAGTCCTGCCGCGCCGCGCGGCTGAGCGCCGAGAGCGCCTCGAGGTCGAGCTTCACCTCGGCGATCGAGCCGTCGGGGAGCACCACCCCACCGTGGGAGGTGCCGGTCTGGACCGAGATCTTGCTCAGGCCGTCCTGCACGCCCATCTGCTCCAGCGTGGCCCGGCACCCCGCCATGAAGGCGTGCAGCTCCTCCACGGTGCTGTTCTTGTGCCCGACCTCGCCGATTTCCCCGCCCACCGACACCGTGACCCCCTCGGGCTCGCGGTCGCGGATGAAGGCGGTGATCTCGGCGCAGCGCTCGAAGTTGTCCCGCTGCTGCTCCGTGAGCGTGGGCCGCGACAGGTCCACCAGGGTGGAGGTGTCGACGTCGATGTTGTAGAACCCCGCGGCCACCTCCTCCGCGATCAGCTTCTTCACCTCGCCCACCTCACCCTCCGGGTCGGCGGCGTACTTCTTGGCGTTGACCTGGCAGTGGTCGCCCTGGATGAAGAGCGGGAGGGTGTAGCCTTCGCGCAGCGCCGCGCCGATGATGACCGCCACATATTCGTCCGGGCGCTGGGCGGTGTAGGCGATCTCGCTGCGGGCGATCTCGAGGATGATGGCCCCCGCCCGGCCGGCCAGCGCGGCCCGGAAGACGGCCCGCGCGGTGTCGTAGGCCAGCATCCGGACGTTGATCGCGGGGACCGTGAACCCGCCGCACTCGCCGCGCCCACGGGCGATGTAGAGCTCGTGAATGGAGGCGGGGCGCGCCCCCGTGGACTGGCCCAGCTCCCAGAGGAGCCAGCGCGCCGCCTCGCGCGCCGCCTCGTCGCCGAACACCGCCTGGTGCACCAGCCGGTCGGTGGCGGTGGAGCGCAGCGCGGAGGCGTCGACGAGGCGGATGCCGCCCGGCACCTGGGTCACCGCGCCGGCAAAGAGCTGCACGGCCTGCTTCACGTGATCGGTCACACGACAAGTCCTCGGAGGTGGAGAGAGGGCCGGTGTGCAAAATCTAGACCGCCGAACGCTTCTGTGCCAATGCGCCTCACGCGGTGTCGGCCGCCGGGTCGGTATCCCGGTCGGGCGCCTCGAAGCCCACCCGGCCGAGGGCGCCGAACGTGAGCCGCTTGCCCAGTTCCACCCCCGGCTGGTCGAACGGATTCACCCCGTACCAGCAGCCGGCGTAGCCGGTGGCCAGCTGGAAGAACATCAGCAGCTCGCCGATCGTGGCGGGTGAGAGGTCCGGCAGCGACAGGGTGCAGTTCATCCGGCCCATGCGGGCAAGTGCCGCGCTCGTGGCTTCGTACTCGGCGTGGAGCAGCGCCCCGAGCGAGTGCCCGCCGAGCGAGGCGAGGTCCTCGGGCAGCCCCTCGGGGGCGGGGATCGTCACCTCCTCGCCGTGGTCGGCGACCGTGAGGAAGGTGACGACCTTGTCGAACGGCCCCTCCATGAAGAGCTGCACCTGCGAGTGCTGGTCGGTGGCCCCGAGCGCCGCAATGGGCGTCGGACCGGTGTGCACCACGCGGCCCTCGCGGTCCAGCCGCTTCCCCAAGCTCTCCGCCCAGAGCTGCCGGAACCACTCGGCCAGGTCCCGGAGGCGGTCGCTGTACGGCATGAGCACATGCAGGCGGGCACCGGCCTGCGCGTCGGCCGCCCAGAGGAGCGCGGCGTAGAGCGCCGCCGGGTTCTGGAGGAGGTCGTCGCCCTCGGCCGTGGCCACGGCACGCGCCGCGCCGTCGACGAGCGCCGCGATGTCGATGCCCACCAGCGCCGCCGGCAGGAGCCCCACCGGCGAGAGGACGCTGAATCGCCCGCCGACGTCGGGCGGCACCTCGAGGGTCGCAATCCCTTCGCGGGTCGCCAGCTCGCGGAGCGCGCCCCGGGCCGGGTCGGTGGTGAACACGAGGTGCCGGGACGCCGCCCCGCCGAGCGCCTCGTCGAGCCACTGGCGCACCACCAGGTACTGCGCCAGGGTCTCGGCGGTCCCCCCCGACTTGCTGATGACGTTGACGAGGACCCGTCGCGGGTCGATGCGCCGCAGCGCCGCCGCCACGGACGTCGGGTCCACATTATCGAGGAGGGTGAGGCGCGGGTAGAACTCGCGCCCCTCGTCGTCGAGCTCGTTCCAGGCGGGGGGCCGCAACGCCGAGAGCAGCGCGCGGGTGCCGAGCGCCGAGCCGCCGATGCCGAGGACCAGGACGTGGTCATGCGCCTGCCCGAGCCCCTCGGCAAAGGCGCTGATCTGCCGCACGGTCTCGGGCTGCCGGGCCAGCCGGTGGAAGCCGTACTCGCCCGCGGCGGAGCGAGCGCGGACCTCCGCCTGCACCGCCCCGAATCGCCGCGCGAGTTCGTCGAGTCGCCGCCGCGGGAGGCCGTGCTCACCATCGAGCCGGTCCTGCAGGATCCTGCCGTACCGCAGCTTCATCCAGGTACCTCCACCGTCAGTCCATCGTACGCCGGCGTCACCCCCGCGGGGAGCCGCGCCGCCAGCTCGGCGTGTCCCGTCTCGTGCGTGAGGTGGGTCAGGTAGGTGCGGGCGGCCCCCAGCTCCCCCGCCACCGTCACCGCCTCGTCAATGCTGAGATGGGTCGGGTGGCTTCGCCACCAGAGCGCATTGACCACCAGCACTTCGACGCCCGCCAGGGCGGCCCGCTCGGCCGGCCCGACCGCCTTGACGTCGGTCAGGTAGGCGAGCCGCCCGAAGCGGTAGCCGTAGACCCGAAGATGGCCGTGCGGAAAGGCGAGCGGGAGGACCGGAATCCCCGCCACGACCGCCGGCACGCCGGCCTCCAGGGGCCGGGGATCCAGGTGCGGCTTCGAGGTGCCCTCGAAGGCCGTCACCTCCGGGTCGAAGATATACCGGTAGTTGGAGGCCAGCTTTTCCAGCGTCTCCGGCGGACCGTAGATCGGCAGGTGCCGGCGCTGGCGCACGGTAAAGATCCGGAGGTCATCGATCCCCGCGGTATGGTCGGCATGCTCGTGGGTGTAGAGCACCGCGTCGAGGCGGCTCACCCCCTGCCGGAGGAGGTGCAGCCGCAGTTCCGGGGGGCTGTCGAGCAGGAGGCTGGCGCCATCGGCCTCCAGGAGGGCCCCCGACCGACCCCGGCGGTCGCGCGGGTCGGCCGAGTGGCAGACGGCGCACCCGCACCCCACCTGCGGCACGCCGAACGAAGTGCCGGTGCCGAGGAAGGTGAGCCGCATCGCGCTAGACGGTCTCGATCTTGAGGAGGTTCGTGGTGCCGGGCATGTCGAACGGGACGCCGGCGGTCACCACGACGCGGTCTCCCGGGCTCACGAGCCCCTGCTCGAGCAGCTGGGCGCGCGCCACCTGCAGCATCGCCTCGTAGTTCGGGACGTGCTCCACGAGGACCGGCGTGACGCCCCAGACGAGCGAGAGGGCCCGATGGGTGTCGGGTTCGGGGGTGACCGCCACGATCGGGACCGAGGGCCGGAAGGACGCCACGGTGCGGGCAGTGAACCCGCTCGAGGTGAAGCAGGCGATCACCCGGGTCTCGAGGAGCTCCGAGGCGGCGCAGACGGCGACGGCGATGGCGTCCTCGGTCCGGGCGCGCCGGTCGGCGAATCGTTCGCTGGCGCCCCCGCTCCGACGCCCGACGGCCAGGTCGAAGGCCGCGCTCCGGCCCTGCCGGTGGCGCTCCACCTCGCGGGCGATCCGGTCCATCGCCTGGACCGCCTCGAGGGCGTACTCGCCCACCGCCGTCTCCGCCGACAGCATCACCGCGTCGGTGCCGTCGAGGATCGCGTTGGCCACGTCGGAGGTCTCGGCACGGGTCGGCCGGGGGGCGTGCACCATCGACTCGAGCATCTGCGTGGCGGTGATCACCGGCTTGCCGCGGCGGTTCGCCTCGCGGATGAGCCGCTTCTGGACCAGGGGCACTTCCTCGAAAGGGAGCTCGACCCCGAGGTCTCCCCGGGCCACCATCACCGCGTCGGTGGAATCCAGGATCGAGTCGAGGTGGAGGAGCGCGGTGTCCTTCTCGATCTTGGCCACCAGCTGGATGCGGCGCGGGATCAGGCTCCGAAGCTGCCGGAGCTCCTCCGCCCGGCGCACGAACGACACGCCGATGTAGTCCACCCCCAGTTCCACCGCATGCGCCACCTCCTCCCGGTCCTTCTCGGTGACGGCCGGGGCGCTGACATCGACTCCGGGCAGGTTCATCCCCTTGTTGGCCCGCAGGAGGCCACCGTAGCGGACGACGCCATCCACCCGGTCCCCCCGAACGCCGGTCACCTCGACAGAGAGGAGGCCATCGTCCAGGAGGATCTTCGACCCGGGCCGCATGTCGCCGGCCAGCCCGGCGTAGGTGGTGGGCAGTTCGGCCGCCGTGGCGCCCGCCTCGGGGGCAAAGGTGACTTTCTGGCCGGGGACCAGTTCCCTCGGCTCGGGCAGCTGGCCGACCCGGATCCGAGGGCCGTGCAGGTCCACGAGGATGGCCACCGGCTCGGTGCGGCGCTCCCGGATCTCTTGCAGGTCCCGAATCCACCCGGCCCGCTGCTCCTGGGTGCCGTGGGAGGCGTTCACGCGGACGACGTTCACCCCGGCGTCGAGCAGCTGGACCATCCGGTCAGGGTGGCTCCAGCTGGGACCGAGGGTGGCGACGATCTTCGTGCGGCGAATGGTGGACTGGGGCAATGAGGCGCTCGAGGGTGGCAGGGTGACTCCAGCTTGATCTGATGGATTCTAACGGGAAGAGGGGAGACAGGGGGACAGGGGGACAGAGGGAAAGGGGGACAGGGAGACAGGGGCCGGCATGGCGAGGACTGAGGACCGTCTCCCTGTCTCCCTGTCCCCCCGTCCCTCCTCCTCCCTGGTTTTCCACATCCGTCCCAGTGGCCGATTCCCGGGCATGCCGGAAACCAGGTTGCCGACCCCGATCCGGCCCGGCCCGATATCCCCACCTGGGGACAATGTTGATATATCATCTCCACTTCCCAACGGGTGCGGCGGCGGCCGGCGGGGTGGCTGCTCGATGGCTATCCACGCGGCTGTGGAATGGGCAAAGTTTTCCCGGAAGTCGGCGTGGAAAGCGTGGAAATCGCTTTCTTAGTCGTTCCACGACAAAGCACTAGAGGGAGAGTTGATTTTCCACTTTAAGTGGAAGAGTTAACTTTATTATTAACAACACTTACAAATCTTGATCGAATGTTGAAAATCGACTGGTGACAGTGTCGTTACCGAGGCCGGAACATGCGCGAATGATGCATAAAAGGGTCTCCGCGGTCGTGGCGGCACCGGCGGAGCGGATGAGGAGCGAATTGCGGTGTGGAAAACGGTCAGGTCAGTCGAGGAGCTCGAGATCCACAACCTGCCCGGACCGGAGGCCGAGCTCATGGACGATGCGCTCCGGGAGAGTCACCCCTGCCCCGGTGGTGAAGCTCCACCCCCGGGTCTTGAACCGCCGACCCCCGACCTTGACCGTGACCGGGATGCTCTTGCCGAGTGGCAGGCTTCCGGCCGGCAGGTAGACCTTGGCGTAGGTGCTGGCGCCGTAGCGTTCGAGGACAATCCGTTCATGGACGAAGGTGGACACCGGGCCTCCCGGGAGGGGAGCAGCTAACCTACCTCCCGGTGCCGCCGCCGCCAGAGGCCCCCAGGCGGGTGAAGTCCATCCGGGCATCGCCGCCCCAGTACATCGGGCCGAACATCCGGATCGGGGACCCCTTGAGCGCCTTCGCGAGGTCGTCCTTTCCCTCCACCCGGAAGAGGCCGGGAAGGGTCCTGGTCCAGTCCGGCCGGGTGGTGGTGGCGGCGTTCCACTCGATGTCGCGCATCCCCGTGAAGATGAGGTCGGCCCCGGGGGTGGCGGTGGTGGCGGTGGAGTCGCGGCCGGTCAGCTCCCCGTCCCACGAGAGGACGGTCTTCCCGATCTTGATCTCGTACCGGTGGCGGGTCGATTCGGGGACCTTGGTCAGCGCGCGCTTGAAGACCTTGATCGGGATGTAGGCCGGCTTGGCCAGGCGCTCGACATGCCAGTCATTGGTCCAGCGATGGACGGCGTACCAGGTGGTGGCCGGGCCCCCGCTCCCGGCCCGGCGGGCGGCGATGGCCCAGTACCCGATGACCTCCCGGTTCCCCATTTTGCGCTCGGGGGTCAGCACGGTGCCCCCCGCGGAGATGGTCGGGGCCTCCATCACGCAGAGTTGTGCCGGCACCCAGCGGGAATGGACCGTGTCCCCCTGGATTTCCCGCTGGAGGATCGGGGAGAGCGCGCCGAAGGCCCCTGCCGGGATCGCCTGGTAGCCGTCGCCCACCTGCTTGGCGGCGGCCGCCGGGTCCATGAGGAACTCGACACAGGCGGAGAAGTCGACCCCCCGGAGGACCAGCGAGAACCCCGGCGACGACGGGGTCTGGGCCGAGGCACCGGTCGCCACGGCGCCGAGAAGCCCCAGGACGGGGACCAGGGATCGGAGGGTCATGTGGTGCCCTTTGCGGCAGAGATCGCGGCCTGGAGGCGATCGTAGGCCTTCGGATCGGTGGCGCCGAACTGCATTTCCCTCCAGGCCACCTTCCCGTCCTTCCCGATCACGTAGACCACCCGCCGGTTGTACCCCTCCGAGCCCTTGGCACCGTACTTGGCGGCCACCCGCTGACGGGGGTCCGAGAGCAGCTTGAAGGGGAGCCCGAGGCTCTCGGCGAAGCGGACGTGGGTTTCCAGGCTGTCGGTGCTGACCCCCACCAGCACCGCGCCGGCGAACATCGCCTCGTACTTGTCGGCGAAGGTTCGCATTTCCGCCGTGCAGCCCGAGGTGAAGTCCCTGGGGTAGAAGGCGAGGACCACGACCTGTCCCATGTGGGCCTTGAGGGCGAAGGGGTCATCCATCGGCCCGACGCCCTGCTTGTCGGCCCATGGCGCGGAGAAGTCGGGCGCCTTCGCCCCGGGTTCGGGCCCCGACAGGACAATCGCGGTGGGTGGCCCCTTGGGCGCGGCGGCGGAGTCCTGCGCGGCGGCCGGGGCGGCCAGGAGGACGCAGATGGCGGATGCGCCAAGGGCGATTCGGAGTGTCATGGTCATCCCTCTGAGGTGTTCAGGGTGACGCCACGCGGCGGAGCGCGGCATCGAAGGACTGGGTGCCGCCGACGCCGGTGTACGCGATGCGCCCCGACCGGTCGATGATCACCACATAGGAGGTGGCCGCGACGTCGTACGCGCGCTGGCTCACCCCTTCGTCGTCATAGAGGACCCGCCACGGCGGCGCATGATCGGTCACCCAGGCGCGGACGGTGTCCCGCGCGTCGCCGACCGTGATGTTGATCCCGATGAACTCCACCGCGGATCCGTACCGGGCCCGGGCCGCCCGCACCGCCGGGTCGAGCGCCGCGCAGGAGGTGCACCACGTGGCCCAAAATTCCAGGAAGACCGGTTTCCGGCCGATCCACTGTCCCAGGTCGACGGACGCGCCGTCGAGGTCGTGGACCGCCACGATGGGCGCGGAATCGCCGACACCGGGCTCCTGGGCCCCGGCCGGCCCGGCGCCAAGCAGCGCGACGCCGAGGAGGACGCCGAGTCCCCGCGCGCCTGCGCGCATTCAGCCCGCCACCGGTTCGGCCGGGGCG
>DASUFQ010000161.1:0-13032 GCA_036274515.1 Gemmatimonadales bacterium
CCTGCGCCGCGCGGTCCGGCACGCCTGGCTGCTGGGCCGTCGCGAGCCGACCCTTGCCCCCCTCACCGACATCGTGGTGCGCGAGTTCGGCTCCGTCTACCCGGAGCTCCGCGACCAGGCGGCCCTCATCCTGGAGTGGACACTCGCCGAGGAGGAGCGATTCCTCGAGACCATCGGGGGCGGCCTCAAGCGGATGGATGAGCTTCTGGCGAGCGGGCTCACGGTCATCCCCGGCGAGGAGGCCTTCCGCCTGTACGACACCTTCGGCTTCCCGATCGACCTCACCTCGATCATCGCGGAGGAGCGGGGCGCGTCGGTGGACCTGTCGGGCTTCGAGGCGGCGCTGGCGGCGCAGCGGAAGCGTTCGCGCGCGGTTCGCGCGGCCGGCCTCGAGGGAACAGGGGAAATCGGTGCCCCCGCGGTCATCACCAAGTCGGTGAAGTGGCAGAAGCTGAACCGGGCCCGCCAGAAGTTCGTCGGCTACCAGCACGATGAGTCCGACACCGAGATCCTCGCCTTCCGCCACGATCCGGCGGCCGAACGGGTGGAGCTCCTGCTGAAGGAGAACCCCTTCTACCTCGAGTCCGGCGGCCAGGTGAGCGACACCGGGGTGGTGCTGGGTGGCGGCTGGGCGCTGCCGGTGGACCGGGTGTCGCGCGGCGAGCGCGGGACCGTGGTGGCCGGCGCGTTCCGCGAGGCCTTCGAGCCGACCTCGGTGCGTGCCCGGGTGGACGTCGGCCGCCGCCGGAACATCGAGCGCAATCACAGCGCCACGCACCTCGTCCACGCCGCGCTGCGCAAGTACCTCGGCACCCACGTGCACCAGCAGGGGTCGCTGGTGGACGACGGGCACCTGCGGTTCGACTTCTCGCACCATGGCCCGATCGAGCCGGACATGCTCCAGCAGATCGAGCGCGAGGTCAACGCGCGGATCTGGGACAACGCCCCGGTGGTGACCCGCGAGATGCCGTATCCCGAGGCGCTGGCCCTCGGCGCCATGGCCCTCTTCTCCGAAAAATACGGCGACGTGGTCCGCGTGGTCTCGATGGGCGAGTCCTCCATCGAGCTCTGCGGCGGCACCCACGTGCGCAGCACCGGCCAGATCGGGCTCTTCCAGTTTGCGTCGCAGGGGGGCGTGGCCGCCGGCGTCCGCCGGATCGAGGCGGTCACCGGCCCCGAGGCCTACACCCTCGTCGAGGCACTTCAGGCGCAGCTGGCCGGCGCCGCCTCCGCCCTCAAGGCGCAGCCCGAGCACCTCCTCCGCAAGCTGGAGCAGCTGGTCGAGGAGCGGGAGCGCCTGCTCACCCGGGTGAACGAGCTGCTCCGCGGCGGCGGCGCGGCTGCCCCCGACGGCACGACCCTCGACATCAACGGCGTCGCCGTCACCCTCGGCGATACCGACGTCGAAAACCGGGAGGAGGTGCTGGCCCTCGTCGACGGCTTCCGGACCGGAAAGTCGGGGGCGGTGCTGGTGCTGTTCGGCACCGCTGGCCGCGGGGCGGTGCATGTGGCCGTGACTGACGACCTCGTGAAGTCCGGTCGCAAGGCGGGGGAGCTGGCCGGCCGGATCGCCGCCGTCAGCGGCGGCAAGGGGGGCGGGCGGCCGCAGTTCGCCTCCGCCGGCGCCGGCGATGTGGCACTCCTTCCGGCGGCGCGCGCCGAGGCGCCCGCCATCATCGCCTCCTGGCTCCGCGGCGAGGGATGACCGCCGCGCCGGGGTGGTTCGAGCGGCGCACCGCCGGGGCGCCCGAGGCGCTCCGAAGCCGCGCCGCGTCGTTCCTCGGCCAGGCGCCCGCCGGTGCGGGGTGGGCCTCGCAGCTCGCCGCCGCCGCCGGGCTCGCGCTGGAGAGCACCCTCCGGCAGGGGGGCGACCGCTCCACCGCCCTCGACCTGCTGACGGCCGACGGGCTGCTGACGCTGGCGTTGCTGGCGGAGGCCGAGGAGGCGCCGGACCGGCTCGAATCCTTTGCCGCCGACATCGTGAGTGCCGCGTCCGCGTGATCGACCTGCACAATCATCTCCTCCCAGGCGTGGACGACGGCTCCCGGTCCGTCGCCCAGTCGGTGCGGGTGCTCGACCGCTTCGCGTCGGAGGGCGTCACCGACGTCTGCCTGACGCCGCACCTCATGGCGAGCGAGGCCGGGCGTGGCGCGCCGGAGGCGCACCACCGGGCATTCGAGGAGCTGCGGGTGGCGGCCCCGCGCACGCCCGCGCTGCATCGGGGCGCGGAAATCCTCCTCGATCGACCGCTGCCCGATGCGGTGGCGACGGATCGGCGGGTCACGCTCGCTGGGACGCGGTTCGTCCTGGTCGAGTTCACCCGGCAGGTCACCTTCCAGGCCGCGGCCGCCGCGCTGGCGCACGTGGTCGAGATCGGGCTCACGCCGGTGCTGGCCCATCCGGAGCGCTACGCCTGCTGCACGCCCGAAGTGGTGAAGCGCTGGAAGGCCCTGGGCGCGATCATGCAGGTGGACGCCACGACGCTCGGCGCCAGCCGGGGCCGGGGCGAGCGGGCGCGCGCCCTGGTGGCAGAGGGGCTCGCCGACATCCTGGCGGGCGACAATCACGGTGACGACCGTTCCCTCGCGACGGCGCGGACCTACCTCGGCCGGCACGGCGGCGTCGTGCAGGCGCAGCTCCTGTTGGAGGGGAACCCCGCCGCGATCCTAGCCGGCGGCACGCTTGCGCCCGTGCCGCCGCTCCCGTTCCGGACGCCGCTGCTGGCCCGGCTGCGGAACCTGCTCTCGGAGCACGACCAATGAGCGACGCACATATCGCCGCGGGGCTGCGCGCGCTGGCCCGCCTGGCCGAGGCCACCACGGCGCTCGCCGGCCAGGCGCAGGAAATCGCCCAGACCTACCTGCGGACCCTCCGGGGCGGGGGGACGATCTTCTTTGCCGGCAACGGCGGGAGCGCCGCCGATGCGCAGCACCTCGCCACGGAGTTCGTGGTCCGGTACGCCCGCACCCGCCGCGCGCTCGCGGCGGTGGCGCTCACGACCGACACCTCGCTCCTGCTCGCCGCCGGGAACGACCTCGGCTTCGAACAGGTCTTCTCGCGACAGGTGGAGGCGCTCTGCCGTCCCGGCGACCTCCTCGTCCTCCACAGCACGAGCGGCGCCAGCCCCAACCTCCTCCGGGCCGCGGAGGCGGCGCGGGCCAAGGGGGTCCCGGTCGTCGCCTTCCTGGGCAAGGGGGGAGGCGCGCTCGCGGGGATGGTCGACCAGTCATTCATCGTGGCCGCCGACGAGACCAGCCACATCCAGGAGATCCACCTCGCTGTCGAGCACCTGATCGTGGAAGTGGTGGAGCGGGAGCTCGAGCTTGCGTGACGAGCCGCTGCTCCCGCCGGGGCGCGTCGCCCTCGTGACGGGGGGGTCGCGCGGCATCGGCCGGGCCACGGCGCTCATGCTCGCGCGCCGCGGCGTCGACGTCGGCATCACCTGGCACACGCGGAAGGGGGACGCGGAGGCGGTCACCCGGGAAATCCGCGGGATGGGCCGCAAGGCCTTCGCCGCCGGGGGCGACCTCGGCGACCCCGAGGTGGTCGAGCAGGTGTTCCGGGAGTTTCGCGCCTGCTTCGGCCGGCTCGACTACTTCGTGGCGAACGCCGGGGTGTGGCCCGCGGCCGATGTCCCGCTCCGCGAAATGGACACCGACCGGTGGCGCTCGGTCCTGGCCGCCAACCTCGACGCGGTGTTCCTGACCGTGCGGGCCGCGCTCCGCCTGATGGGGCCGGGGGGCCGGGTCGTCCTGGTCGGGAGCACCGCGGGACAGCGCGGCGAGGCATTCCATGCCGACTACGCGGCCAGCAAGGGGGCACTGATCGCCCTGACGAAATCGCTCGCCGGCGAATGCGCCCCCGACGTGGCGGTCAACTGCGTGGCGCCCGGGTGGGTGGACACGGAAATGGCCGCCGTGCCCTATGCCAACGGCGGGCGCGCCCGGATCGAGCAGGGGATTCCCCTCGGGCGGGTCGCCAGCGCCGACGACATCGCGGGGCCGATCGTCTTCCTGCTGAGCGACCTGTCGCGCCACATCACCGGTGAGGTCCTCAACGTGAATGGCGGGAGCGTCCTGTGCGGCTGAGGACTACGCTCCCATGATCCACCTCCTCTTCACCGGCGGGACGATCTCCATGCGGCAGTCCGCCGAGGCGGGGGGCGCGGTGCCCGCCCTCGATGGCGCGGCGCTGGCGGAACTCGCGCCCGGGCTCGCCTCGGTCGGCCCGGTCACGGTGGAGGACTGGGGCCGCTATCCCGCCTCCCACATGGGGCTCGACCGGCTCTGGGCGCTGCGGAACAGGATCGCCGAGGTGACAGCGTCGGGCAGGGTGCGCGGCGTGGTCGTCACCCACGGCACCGACACCCTCGAGGAGACCGCCTACCTGCTGGCCCGCACGCTCGACCCCGCCGTCCCGGTGGTCGTGACCGGCGCCATGCGGACCTCCGAGGCGGAGGAATGGGACGGCCGCCGCAACCTGGTGGACAGCGCGCGCGTGGCCGGCGCCTCCGAGAGCCGAGGGCGGGGGACGATGGTGGTGCTCCACGGGACGATCCTGAGCGGGCTCGAGGCAGTCAAGACCGACGCCGGGGAGGTGGACACCTTTCGCGCGCCACGCGGCGCGCCCCTCGGGACAGTTGCCGGCGGGGCCGTGCGCTATGCCGCCGGGGGCCGGCCCGCGGCGCCGCTGCCGAGCTTCCCCGCCGAGCTGAACGCCCGGGTGGCGCTGGTTTCCGCAGTGGTGGGCGATACCGGCGTGATGGTCGACGCCGCGCGGGACCGGCACGATGGGCTGGTCCTGGTCGCGTTCGGCCGGGGCAACATGCCGCCCGCCCTCGCCGCCGCCGTGGGACGCTGGCTCGACGCGGGGAAGCCGGTGGTGCTCGCGACGCGCTGTGCGTCGGGCGAGGTGCTCCCGATCTACGCCTTCGAGGGAGGCGGCGCGCGCCTGCTGCAGGCGGGCGCCATCGCGGCGGGCCCGCGCGCGCCCTCGCAGGCGTGGATGGAACTGGTGGTCAGTCATTCGGCCGGGGTGCCGTTCGGCGCCGGCATGGACCGCTGACGTGCTGCTTCGCGACGGGATCGAGATCCCCGCCCAGGTGCGCGAGATCGCCCGCCGCCTTGAGGAGGCGGGCCACGAGGCCTGGTGCGTCGGCGGCGCCGTGCGGGACACGCTGCTCGGCGACACCCAGAAGGACTTCGACCTGGCCACCTCCGCCACCCCGGAGCAGGTCCAGCGCCTCTTCCGGCGGACGGTGCCGGTCGGCATCAAGTACGGCACCGTCGGCGTCCTCGACGACGAGCGGGTGCTCCACGAGGTGACCACCTTCCGGCATGACGTGCGGACCGACGGGCGCCACGCGGAAGTGGCGTACGGCGTGTCGCTCGATGAGGACCTCGCGCGGCGCGACTTCACCGTCAATGCGATCGCGTACCATCCCCTCCGCGGGGAGTGGCGCGATCCGTTCGGCGGCGCGGAGGATCTTGACCGCCGGCTTCTCCGCGCCGTCGGGGACCCCGCGGCCCGGTTTCGCGAGGACTACCTCCGGGTCCTGCGCCTCCTCCGGTTCGCCGCGCGGCTCGAGTTCGCCATCGATCCCGACACCTGGGATGCGGCCTGCGCCGCGGCGGACGGCCTCGACCAGCTCTCCGCGGAGCGGGTGCGGGACGAGTGGGTCAAGGGCCTGGCCACCACGCGCTCGCTGCGCCGGCTCTTCGGGCTCTGGCGGAGGTCGGGAGCGGCGGCGGTGTGGATGCCGCAGCTGTGGGACGCCAGCGCGCTCGACGCGTGGACCGGCGACGACGCCCCCGAGGCGCGAGACCCCGTCGTGCTCACCGCGCTCTGCTGCCAGGAGCCGGTGGCGGTGCTGAGCCGCCTCCGCATGTCCAACGCCGACCTCGCCCGCGCGGCCGCGCTGGTGGCCGGGCCACCGGAACCGGCCACCCTGACTTCGCGGGATGTACGGCGCTGGCTGGCGGCGGTGGACGCCGCCGCCGACGACCTGGCCGAGCTCTGGCGCCTGCGGAATGCGAAGGACTTTCCGTGGGCGACGGAGGTGGCCGCGGTGCGCGCCGCCGGCTCGCCGCTCCGGCGCGGCGCGCTTGCCGTCTCGGGGCAGGACCTGCTCGCCGCCGGGATTCCCGGCGGCCCGGCGATCGGCCAGGTGCTGGAGCGGCTCCTGGCCCTCGTGGTCGATGACCCCACCCTGAACACGCGCGACGCGCTGCTCGAGCGCGCCAAGGAGATTGCGTGCACCCCGTGAGTCTTGGCCTGCTGGCGGCCGCCGGCAACATCATCGGCGCCCTCGTCGTCGTCCGGCACCTGCAGCGCGGCCTCCAGCTCATCGAGGGGCTGATCGCCTTCGGGGCGGGCTTCATGCTGGCGGTGGTCCTCGTGGGGGTGCTGCCGGAAGTCTTCCACGGGGGCGCGGTCCTCGCCGGCGTGTTCGTCTTTGCCGGATACTTCGGCGTGCACCTCTCCCAGCACGTGTTCACGCAGCATTTCCACTATGGAGTGGAGACTCACCGGGTCGGCGCCAAGGCCGGTGTGAGCGCCCTCGTGGGGCTCTCCATCCACAGCCTCTTCGACGGCGTCGCCATCGCGGCGGGGATGCTGGTCTCGCCCCAGCTTGGCGTGCTCCTCTTCCTTGCGGTCTTCCTGCACAAGCTGCCCGAGGGGGTCACGATCGCGAGCCTCCTGATGGCCGGTGGCCAGGGCGCACGGCGGGCCATCGGGGCCGCCACCGTGCTCGGGCTGGCCACCGTCCTCGGCGTCCTGCTCACCGAGCGCATGGCGGCGCTGGCGGAGCGGGGGCTGGCCCTGGCGGCGGGGGTGACGCTCTACGTGGCTGCGTCGGACCTCGTGCCGGAGTTCCAGGCGAAACGAGGCTGGGGCACGGCGCTGCCGTTTTTCGGAGGCGCCGCCGCCTTCTTCCTCACGCACCAGCTGCTGCAGCGGTGGGCGGTGTAGGGGGCGGCGCGTGAACGAACCCTCCCTCTTTGCCCCCGCCGCCCCCCTCGCGGCCCGGCTCCGGCCGCAGGTGCTCGACGAAGTGGTCGGGCAGACCCAGGTCCTCGCCCCGGGCCACGCCCTCGGCGACGCCATCCGCCGGGGCGACGTGGGCAGCGTCATCCTCTGGGGCCCGCCCGGGTCCGGGAAGACCACCCTCGCCCGGGTCATCGCGCGGCACACCGAACGGGAGTTCGTGACGTTCAGCGCGGTCACCGAGGGGGTGCAGCGCGTCCGGGAAATTCTCCGCGAGGCGGAAGACCGCCGCCGGCTCGGCCGGGAGACGATCTTCTTCTGCGACGAGATCCACCGGTTCAATCGCGGGCAGCAGGACGCCTTTCTCCCCGCCGTGGAGTCGGGGCTCATCACCCTCATCGGCGCCACCACCGAGAACCCGAGCTTCGAGCTGAATGCCGCGCTCCTCTCGCGGTGCCGGGTGTACGTCCTGGAGCCGCTCTCGGAGGCGGAACTGACGGCGCTCCTCCGCCGGGCGCTCGCCGACCGCGACCGCGGCCTCGGCGCCATGGAGCTCCGGGTGGCGGACGACGCGATCGCGTTCCTGGCCGCCGCCGCCGACGGCGACGCGCGCCGTGCGCTGACCGCGCTGGAGGCGGCGTCGCAGCAGGTGGGCCTGGGAGGGGCGGTGACGCGCGAGGTGGCGGCCGACGTCTTCGCCCGCCGGCTCCCGGCCTACGACAAGTCGGGCGAGGGGCACTACAACCTGATCTCGGCGCTCCACAAGGCGGTGCGCGGCAGCGACCCGCAGGGCGCACTGTACTGGCTGGCCCGGATGGTCGAGGGGGGGGAGGCCCCGCTCTACCTGGCGCGACGGCTGGTCCGCATGGCGGTGGAGGACATCGGCCTGGCCGACCCGCAGGCGCTCACCGTCGCGCTGGCGGCCAAGGACGCCTTCGATTTTCTCGGGGCGCCGGAGGGGGAGCTCGCGCTTGCGGAGGCCGCGGTCTACCTCGCCACCGCGCCGAAGTCCAACCGGGTCTACGAAGCGTGGAGCGGGGCGCGGGAGGCGGCCCGGCGGACGCCGGCGGCGCCGGTGCCGCTCCACCTCCGCAACGCGGTGACGGGGCTGATGAAGGACCTCGGGTACGGCAAGGGCTATCGCTACGCGCACGATGCCCCGACCGCCTACCTTTCGCAGGAATACCTTCCGGACGAGCTCCGGGGAGAGCGGTTCTACGAGCCGGGGGGCATGGGCATGGAGAAACGCATCGCCGAGCGGATGGCGTGGTGGGCAAGCCAGGGCGGACGGACGGGCGGGCAGTCGGGCAGCGAGTAGGCTCTAACCAGGGACGGCACAACCATTCGAGACCTCATCAACGTCGAACCGCCGGCCGAGCGCGCCATCCTGGTCGCCGCGCCGCGCAAGGGCTCGGCCGACGTGGCCGCCATGCCGGAGCACCTCGCCGAACTCGCTCGCCTGGTCGACACGGCGGGCGCGGTGGTGGTGGACCAGCTCACCCAGCAGCTCGAATCGCCGCATCCGGGGACGCTGATCGGGGAAGGAAAGGTCGAGGAGCTGCTCGCGCTGGTCGGGACCAGCGGCGCGTCGCTCGTGATCTTCGACGAGGAGCTTTCCCCGGTCCAGGGTGCCAACCTCGAGGCCGAGCTCAAGGTGCGGGTCATGGACCGCGCCGAGGTCATCCTCGACATCTTCTCCACGCGGGCCCGCAGCCACGAGGCGAGGCTCCAGGTGGAGCTGGCGCAGCTCGAGTACCTCCTCCCCCGCCTGCGGCGGATGTGGACCCACCTCTCCCGCATCCGGGGCGGCATCGGGCTCCGGGGTCCCGGCGAAACCCAGCTGGAGACCGACCGCCGGATGATCCGGCAGAAGATCCAGTGGCTGAAGGGCAAGCTGCGCAACGTGGAGCGCCACCGCGAAACGATCCGGGCCGGGCGGGCGCCGCTCCTGAGCGTCAGCCTCGTCGGCTATACCAACGCCGGCAAGTCGAGCGTGCTGCGCGGCCTCTCGGGCGAGCACGACATCGTGGTGGAGGACCGGCTGTTCGCCACCCTCGACACGCTGACCCGCGAGGTCGACCTCGGCGAGGGCTACCGCGCGCGCGTGACGGACACCGTCGGCTTCATTCGCAAGCTCCCGCACCATCTCGTCGCCAGCTTCCGGGCCACCCTGGAGGAGGCGCGGTCGGCCGACCTCCTGCTGCACGTGGTCGACGCCAGCCATCCCGGCTGGGAGGAGCAGATGGAGGTCGTCGCCGGCGTGCTCCTCGAGCTGGGGCTGCAGGACCGCGCCATCCTGCCGGTGTTCAACAAGATGGACCGGCTGGACGATCCGGTGGAGTTCGGGCGCCGGGTCACCGCGATGTATCCGGGCGCGGTGCTCACCACCACCATGCGGACCGACGGGCTCGCCAGCCTGCGGGGGGCGCTCCGGGCGCGGGAACAACAGGTCCGCCCTCCCGTCTGGCTGCGGCTTCCGCTCACCGCCGGGGCGCAGCTGGCGGCACTCTACCGCCTGGGCGAGGTGATGGAACGGCGGGATTCGGAGGCGGGCTTCGAACTCCGTGTGCGCCTGCCGCCGGCGGAACTGGACCGGCTCCGCCACGACGGCGTCGACGTGCTGGGCGCGAGTGTGGCGGGCGCTTCCCGGCCGGGCTAAGATACCTCCACCCTCAACGCACCCGGGGCCCATGCCTCCTTCGCGCGATCCGATCACCAGGCGGAAAATCCGGTTTGCCCTCGTCGGCTGCGGCCGGATTGCCGACAAGCACATCGAGGCCGTCGCCCGGCACTCCAGCAACGCCGAAATCGTCGCCGTCTGCGACACGGACCCCGCGGCGCTCGCCCGCGCCGAGGCCACGACGGGCGCCCCCGGCTTCCGCACGCTCACCGACCTGCTGGCCGGCTCGAGCGCCGACGCGATCATCCTCGCCACGCCCAGCGGGCTGCACGCGCCCCAGGCCATCGAGGCGGCGCAGGCCGGCCGGCACGTGGTGACGGAAAAGCCGATGGCCACGCGCTGGTCCGACGGCCAGGCGATGGTCCAGGCCTGCGACCAGGCGGGGGTCCGGCTCTTCGTGGTGAAGCAGAACCGGCGGAACGCCACGATCCAGCTGCTCAAGCGCGCCATCGAGAAGGAGCGCTTCGGCCAGGTCTACATGGTGAACGTGAACGTGTTCTGGAATCGCCCGCAGGAGTACTACGACAGCGCCCGCTGGCGGGGGACCTGGGAGTTCGACGGCGGGGCGTTCATGAACCAGGCGAGCCATTACGTCGACCTGCTCGACTGGCTGGTGGGGCCGGTGGAGTGCGTGCAGGCGTTCACCGCCACCCTGGCGCGCCACATCGAGGTGGAGGACACCGGCGTCGCCAACGTGCGCTGGCGGGCGGGCGCCCTCGGTTCGATCAACGTGACGATGCTGACCTATCCCAAGAATCTCGAGGGGTCCATCACCATCATCGGGGAAAAGGGCACGGTCCGGGTGGGCGGGGTGGCGGTCAACCAGATCGAGCACTGGGCGTTTGCCGACAGCGACCCGGATGATGCGCTCGCCGCCGACGCGAGTTACCAGACCACCTCGGTGTACGGGTACGGGCACCCGTCGTACTATGAGAACGTCGTCGAGACCCTCCGCGGCACCGCCCAGGCCGACACCGACGGGCGCGAGGGGCTCCGCTCCCTCGAACTGCTCATCGCGCTCTACCTGTCGGCGCGCGACGGCCGCCCGGTGCACCTCCCGCTCGAGTACTAGGAGCCGCCGCCCTCGCGCACCGCGCGCCAGAAGGCGAGGGTCTTCCGGGCGATCGCGTCGTCCACGAATTCGGCGATGACACGCCGCCGGCCCTCCGCCGCCAGCCGCTCCCGCAGGGATCCGTCCTCCAGCAACCGTGTCAGCGCCTCGGTCAACCCGTCGGGGTGCCCGTCGCCGAAGACCAGCCCCGCCCGACCGACCGACTCCGGCAGCGCCCCCGAGTCACTGACCACCACCGCCACGCCATGCCCCATCGCCTCGAGCACCTGGAGGGGGTAGGTCTCCACCCAGCGCGCGGTGGTCCGGGACGGCGCCACGAGGCAATCAAGCCTGGGCCAGAGTGAGGCCAGCTCGGAACGAGGGATCCCGCCGAGCCAGGTGACCCGCGAGGCGATCCCGAGGCGCTCGGCCAGCGCCTCGAGCTCCTCCTGCGCCGGCCCCGTCCCGGCGACGGTGAGGGTCCAGGCGCCGTACAGCCGCACGCAGGCGCGCAACAGCACGTCGAGCCCCTTTTCGGGGATGAGCCGCCCGACGAACCCGATGGAGAGGGGCGCGTGCGGCTCGGTGGCCGGCGCACGGGGGACGGGGAGGCCGAGCTGGGGAATCGACTCCCACGCCAGCCCCGGAAACTCGGTCCGGACGATCCCGGTGGCGACGGCGTTGGTGCCCAGGATGGCCGCCGCCCGGCTCAGCGTCCGGCGTCGGCGCAGGCGGGGGAGGAGGGGATAGGAGCGGAGCAGGCTATCGGCCGTGAAGGCGACGGCGGGAATGCCGAGCTGCCGGGCCACGCGGGTGGCCGAGGCCGCCACCCGGGTGGTCGGCTCCTCCTCCACCTGGACGATGGCGGGGCGGAAATCGGTCAGGAGGCGCCGGATCTCGCCAGGACGCCAACTGACGGGCGTCCCGCCGTTCTGAAGGCCCGAGGTGGGAATCGGGACAATCCGGACCCCGTTGTCCTCGGCGAAGGGGGTGAGCACGGACTCCGAAGTGCCGGGCGGCGTCCAGCGCGCCGGGACCGCCACGGCGAGCGCGGCCCCCTGGCCGACGAGCGCCTGCAGCTTGCCCCGATGGGCAGGATCGGAATAGGTGTGTGAAATGATGACGGCGCGCACACCGGAAAGATGGTTGTGATCCCCGTCACATCAAAGGCCGGGGGTAGACCGGGCCGGCCGGTACTATATTTCTGCCATGCGCATCCTCCACCTCTCGCGATACTTCTGGCCACGTTCCGGCGGCCGAGAGCGTGTGGTCCAGGATCTCGCGGAGGGCGCCGCCGCCCTGGGCCACGAGGTGGAGGTCGTGGCGGTGCAGAGCGGCTCCCATGGGGATCGCCGCGGGCGGCACCAGTCGCGGGTGACCCGGGTGTTCTCGTTCGGGTCACTCGGCTCCCAGGACTTTGCTCCCGGGTACCTGGCGGCCGCCTGGCACCGGGCGGATATCATCCACGTGCACCACCCCCACACCCTGGCCGACATCGCGGTGATGCTGCGTGCGCGCCGGACCCCGTTGGTCGTCACCCAACACGCCGATCAGCGCCGGGCACCCCAGCGGTTCGCCTCCCGGGTCACGCTGAAGCGGGCCAAGGCCATCGTGGTGCCGAGCCGGGCGCACATCGCGCTCTGCTCGGAGCTCGACCGGCTCGAAGCCAAGGTCGAGGTCATCCCGTTCGGCATCGACGAGGCGCGGTGGGCGGACGTGCCGCCGGCGCCGAGCGCCGGTCCGATCCGGGCGCTGTTCCTCGGGCGGCTGGTCCGGTACAAGGGGGTCGATGTGCTCCTCCGCGCGCTGGAGCGGGTGCCGGAGCTGCGCCTCGACATCGTCGGGACCGGTCCGGAGGCGCCCCGGCTCCGGACGCTGGCGCAGGCGCTGGCGGTGACCGACCGGGTCCGGTGGTACGGCGAGTACCCCGACGAGGACATTCCGCGGCGGATGGCCGAGGCGCACTTCCTGGTGCTGCCCTCCGTGACGGTGGAGGAGATGTTCGGCCTCGCGGCGGTCGAGGCGATGGCGGCGGGGCGACCGGTCATCACCACCGACTTGCCGAGCGGAGTGCGGGAGGTTAATTCTCACGGCCGCACGGGTTTAGTGGTACCGCTCCGGGATCCGGAGGCGCTGGCACAGGCCATGTCGAAACTGGCCGCCGACCCCGAATGGCGGGCGGAGATGGGCGCGGCGGGCCGTGCCGAGGTAGCGGCCCGGTTCACCCGGAAGCAAATGGCAGAGGCGCATATCGCGCTCTATGAGCGCATCCTGGCGGGCCGGCGGTAGCCGAAACCCGAATCCACACCCCCTC